>VGYZ01000162.1 GCA_016872795.1 Planctomycetota bacterium | reverse complement strand
GCTCGCGGGCGGGGTCGTCGCGCTCGAGAGTGCCGAGCAGGAGCCAGCCGAGGACGGTCCAGAGGGTCGTGAACCACAGGATCCACGGCAGGGCGCGCTGCTTGAGGAGCCCGAGCACGCCGAGGAACGGCAGGAACAGCAGGGTGAAGAAGCCGAGGACGGTCTGCAGCGCGGGATCCACGGGAGAAATGGGAGCGCCGCGCGGGCGCGGTTGCAAGGAAGGCGCGAGCGCGGGGCGCTCAGTCCTTGGAGGCCCAGGCGAGGATCGAGGGGCCGAGCTCGGGGGCGAGGCGCGATTCGAGGACGCGCTGCTGCTCGGCGAGCGGGAGCTCGTAGGTCGGGACCCGCTCCCACGAGCCGCCGCCGAGGTCGCGGCGGGATTGCTGGTCCCAGAGGGCGTGCAGCTCGTGCAGGGCGAGGGCGAGGGCGACGCCGTGACGGTCGGAGAGGTAGGTGAGCGCGGCCCACGCGTTGAGGGCGGCGTTGGGCTCGAACTGGCCGCGGCGCAGGGTGGCGAGGCTCGCGAGCGACGGGGCGCTCTGGTCGCGCCACAGCTTGGCGAAGCGCGCGCGCCAGCCGGTGTGCTCGGTGGCCCACACGAAGCCCTCGCGGTACGGGAAGCAGTAGATCCCGCGGCACAACTCCAGCTCCGCGTGCCACGCGAAGCCCTGCACCAGCCAGTACGGCTGGCGACCGAAGCGGCGGTGGAACGCGAGCTCGGCCGCGCGGTGCACGAGCTCGTTGTCGGCGTTCCACTCCTTGTTCGCCGGCAGGCCGAGCACGACGGCGCCGGCGAGCGGCTCCTCGAGCGCGAAGCCGGGCACGGGCGTCGCGCTGCTTGCCCAGCCCGTGAGGTAGGGCGAGAGCTCGGCGAGGCGCGCGAGCAACGGTGCGTGGTCCTTCGGCGTGCGCACGACGGCCAAGACGAAGGTGCCGGTGCCGGGCAGCCGCGATCCGGCGCCCCATGCGGCGGGAGCGGGTGCGGCGGGAGTCTCGGGTTCCGTCACGGGCGCTGGAGCCGGCGACGCTGTCTTCGGACCGTCGAACACGCGATCGGTGAGCGCGAGCACGGCCTCGATGCGCTTGAGGTACTTCGAGCTGTCCTTCGCGCTCACGAGCAACGCGCGCCCCGAATCGTCGAGGTCGAGCCGATAGCCGTGCTCCGCGGCCCAACCAGCGAAGCTCTCGATGGCCACGCGCGCGTCGCCCGGCAACTCCGCGGGCAGCGCCGCGACGCCGAGTTTCCGGCCGCGCCATGTGAGCGCCGCACCCTCGTCGCCCGCGCGCAGCGGCGCAACGAGGACGAGCAGCACGAGCATCGCCAGCAACGAACGCACAAGGCGCGTTCCGCTCCTCGCGAAGGAGCACTCATCGACGGCACGGTTCACCACGCCGCCGCATCCGCGGCGCGCGTCGCGAGTCGCGCTCCACGCATGCGCGAGGGACTCGCGGACTTGCACGCGCGCGCCGCAAACCGCCGCGACAGAGCGCATGTTCCGCGACCGAACTTTCGGGAAGCCAGCGCTCACTTGCGCTCCGCCATCCAGCGCACGAGGCGCGCGTCGAGCCCCGCGGGCGTGAGCGCGAGCGTCTCGGCCAG
>VGYZ01000161.1 GCA_016872795.1 Planctomycetota bacterium | reverse complement strand
TCAGGGATACCGTCGGCGATGAGTTCGGGCGTTGCCCCGATCAGGCTGTTGCCCACGACGATGTGGCTCTCGAGGAAGCTCAGCGGCCTGCCTGGCTCCATCGACTCCATCCACAGGGCCACTCGGCAGAGCTCAGCCGACATCGGGTTGATGTCGATGCCGTAGACAGAGCGGCGGATCACCTCGCGGAGCGCGGTGCGGTGTTCGTCGGGGGTGGGTTCCGAGTCGCCTGCGCGAGCACGGGCGACATGCTTCGCCAAGCGATGCGCCGCCGCGATCAGGAAGTGACCGCTGCCCACCGCGGGGTCGCAGACCTTGAGGTTGAGGATCGCTTCGGCGGCGTCGGCGCCCTTCTTGCCCTTGGCCGCCTCCTTGATGACGGGTTCGAGCGCGCTGTCGAGCAGGCACTGAACAAGGCTGTCAGGCGTGTAGTACGAGCCGGAGGTCTTGCGTTCGTTGCCGGCGCTGGTGGCGAGTTGGAAGCGCGCGGGCCAGCTTGCACTGTCGAGGTGCAGCTCGAGCAGACCTTCGTACACGGAGCCGAGCTCGTCGGCGCCGAGAGTGGCGAAGTCGACGGCGCGCACGGTGCCGGTTTCGGGCTCGACGGTGCGCGCCATGGCGCGCAGGGCCTCGAGCAGGTCGCGGTTGCGAAGCTCGACACGCCAGCCGGGCGTGACCGAGGCCGCGTGGGTGCCGGGCGCGAGCAGGTGCGGGGAGGAGTGCGGCGCGAAGAGGAAGGAGCCGAGCGGCAGCAGGCCCAGCTCGGGCGCGCCGCGGGAGTGCAGGCGCTCGAACAGGAACGAGAGCGCGAGCCAGAGGTCGGAGTGGTCCGTGCCGGGCACCTGCTCGGAGAGGTCGAGCAGGCGGCGCAGGGAATAGCCGCAGCGATAGAGGCGCGCGGCCTGCTCCGAGCGGGCGGGGTCGAGCAGCACGTCGCGCTCCTCGGCGACGGCGACAAACAGGATGCGGTAGACGAGTCGCAGGACCTCGCGCAGCAGCTCGTCGCGGGGCAGCTCGCCGGAGCGCAGGGCGGCGCGCAGCTCTTCGTTGCGCGGGTGGGACACGAAGCCGCGGCCGAGAATCTCGATCGCCTTCTCGACGCCAGCGCGCAGGCCATCGAGGGCGCGCGTGCCCTGACGGGCGGATTCCTGCGACCAGCGCTCGAGCGCACAGTCGGACGGGCGCGGAGCAGCGAAGCGCGAGGCATGGGCCACGAGCCACAGCAAGGTGAAGCCCGCGAAGTCGTTGCCGTCGAAGATGCCGGCGACATCGAACTCGAGGAACGGCGGGCGGGAGAGCGAGGTCGTGTCGCGCAAGAGGCGCAGGGTCAGCCCGTCGGTGACGATCCCCCACAGCGCGCGCGGCTCATCGTTCAGGTAGCCCTGCACGAGGGCGTGCGGTCGCTCGGCGGCGGCGCCGGTCGCGCCTTCGGTGCGGCGGTCGAGGGGCACACAGGCGCCGACGAGGTGAATCGGGACGAGCACCTGCTCGTTCACCTGCCAGGCGCGGGCGATCGGCACGTCGCGCGCGCCGACGCGCAAGGACGGACGATCCGTGAGGTTGTGGTAGCCGAGCGCGCGCAGGAGCGGGAGTTGCCACAGCTCGCGGCGGCCGCCGCGCAGGTCGG
>VGYZ01000160.1 GCA_016872795.1 Planctomycetota bacterium | reverse complement strand
TTGGCGTTGACGGTGATCGCGACGCCGTGCTCGTCGGTGCCGCACACGTACAGGACTTCCTCGCCCTGCATGCGCAGCGTGCGCACGTAGACGTCGGCGGGCAGGTAGGCCCCGGTGATGTGGCCGAAGTGGATCGGCCCGTTCGCGTAGGGGAGCGCGCTGGTGACGAGGTAGCGGGGCATGCGGAAGGCAGAGCCTACGCGGGGCGCGCGGCATCAGCCACCGACTGGCTTCCGACCACCTCGCGCACCGGGATCACCAGGCGCCGTTTCTTCATCCAGCGCACGGCGAACAGGTCCTTGGTCGCCTTGAACGCGCGGTTCCACACGCCGTACTTGCTCGTGCCCCGGGTCCGAGGATGGTGCGACACGCCGTGCTCGATCACGCTGAAGCCGTGATAGCGCAGCAGCGTCGGCAGGAAGCGGTGCATGCCCTCGAACAGCGGGATCGAGCGGATCGCCTCGGCGCGGAAGAGCTTGAGCGAGCAGCCCGTGTCGCGGATCTGGTCCTGCGAGATCCAGTTGCGCACGCGATTGGCGAGTTTCGAGCTCGCGCGCCGCACGAATCTTCGACCACGCGCTCGTCTGCCGAGAGCAACGGCGGTACGAAACGCGGGCGGCGCCGAAGTCGCTACGGTGCGACCCTGAAGTCGAAGAATCAGTCGCGGAACGGATGTTCGGGCTGGGGAGGGGCAGGCGTGGGCGAGTACGGCGGGCGTGGCGAGCGGCGGTTGCAGCGACGATGGCTCGCGCGGCTCCTGCCGCTGATCGCGGTGGCGGGCTGCGCACCAGGACCACGTCTGGTCCTACGACTTCGTCGCGGCACGCACGCACGACGGGCGACCGCTGCGGATGCTGACGCTGGTGGACGAATCCACGCGGGAGTGCTTGGCGATCGATGTCGAGCGTCGGCTCTCGAGCGAGGACGTGATGGCGCGGCTGACCGAGCTCTTCGTCTTCCGCGGCGTCCCGGAGCACATCCGCTCCGACAACGGGAGTGAATTCACGGCGACGGCGGTGCGGGAGTGGCTCGGACGCCTGGGCGTGAAGACGCTCTGCATCGAGCCCGGAAGCCCGTGGGAGAACGGCTACTGCGAGAGCTTCAACGGGAAGCTCCGTGACGAGCTGCTGAACGGCGAGATCTTCGAGACGCTCAAGGAGGCCAAGGTCGTCATCGAAGATTGGCGGCGGCACTACAACGAGGTCAGACCGCACAGCGCGCTGGGCTACATCCCACCGGCACCACCGGCGAAGCTGCCAGCGGGGCCCGTCGTCGCTCCGCTCCTCCGAGCCCCGCTGCCTTCACTCGTCCCGGGGAGTACAACTTGAGGTGTGGTACAACGATCGGGGGCAGGTCAGCCGTGTAGAGCGCCTCGCCGTCGAGCAACGCGAGCACGATCCGATCGAGGAGCTCCGCGTCGCTCTCCTGCGCGGCCGTCGCGCCGCTCCCGGCTGCGGGAGCGGCGTGGCTCGGAGCGTGCGTCGTGCCGCGGCACGCCGAGGCGACCAGCAGCAAGGCCCGGAGGAGCACCCGCGGCAGCGAGCCGAACGGCACCCGCCCGCTCCGTCGCCGGAGCGTCGCCCCCGCTGTCATCGTGGTGTCTTCCCGGCCGGTCGGCGCGCCGCCGGCGGCGCCTCCACGC
>VGYZ01000159.1 GCA_016872795.1 Planctomycetota bacterium | reverse complement strand
GGTGATCGCGGTGCGCGCGAGCACGAGCTCCTCGACGGTCGGATGAGCGCCGAGCAGCGCGAACTCTGCATCCCCCACGCGCGTGTCGCGCAAGTCGAGGCGCGTGAGGCCGGGCAGCGTCGCGCAAAAGGCGAGCGTGCCGGCGCCGACAGGGCTGCGCGCGAGCGCGAGCTCGGCGACCTGCGGACGCAGCGGCGAGAGCAGGTCGGCGACGAGCGCGTCCTGCGCGCGCGGCGTGATCGCCGCGAAGTCGATCCACAGACTCGTTGAGCCGATCGCGATCGGCTGCACATGCACGAGCTCCGCCCGCAGGCGCGCGAGCAGCGCAGGATCCGCGGCGGGCACCGGCTTGGGTTCCGCAGGAGTCTCCAGCTCGGGCGCGACGAGTCCCTCGACCTCGCCCTCGAACGGTGCGCCGGCCGCGATCCAGCGCTCGAGCGCGAACAGCTCGCTCGCCGCGAGCTGCGGCTTCTCATCCGGCGGCATGTGCTCGTCGTCAGCGAGCGGCAGGTGCACGCGACGCAGAAGCTCGCTCGCCGCAGAATCGCCCGCGACGATGCTCGGACCGCTCGCCCCGCCCGCGCGAATCGCCGCCGGCGTGTGCAGGCGCAGTCCGCCCTTCGCGCGCTCCGCGCCGTGGCATCCGACGCAGCGCTGCGCAAGGATCGGAGCGATCACGGCCTCGTAGGCCGAAGCGCGCGGCGCAGCGAGCGCGGTACGTGTCTCGCCCGACTGACAAGAAACCAGCAGCGCCAGCAGCGACGCGAGTGCAGCGCGCTTCATGCGAGCAGCTCCGGAATCACGCGCCCGGAGACGTCCGTGAGCCGATAGTCGCGGCCTTGGTGGCGATAGACGAGACGCTCGTGATCGAAGCCGAGCACGTGCAGCAAGGTCGCGTGCAGGTCGTGCACCGTGACCGGATTCTCGGCGATGTTGTAGCCGTAGTCGTCGGTCTTGCCGTAGCTGATGCCCGGCGCGATGCCACCGCCCGCAGCCCACACCGTGAACGCGCGCGGATGGTGATCGCGCCCGTAGTTCGTCTCGGTCAGCGTGCCTTGGCTGTACACGGTGCGACCGAACTCGCCCGCCCACAGGATCAGCGTCTCGTCGAGCAAGCCGCGGCGACGCAGGTCCTTGATCAGCGCCGCCTGCGCGCGGTCGACAGCCTTCGTCTGCAGTTGGATCTCGCCCGGCAGCCCACCGTGCTGGTCCCAGCCGCGCATGTAGAGCTGGATGAAGCGCACGCCGCGCTCGGCGAGGCGCCGCGCGAGCAGGCAGTTCGCCGCGAACGTGCCAGGCTTGCGCACGTCCTCGCCGTACATGGCGAGCGTGCCCTCGTCCTCATCGGAAAAGTCCGTGAGCTCCGGCACCGACATCTGCATGCGATAGGCCATCTCGGCCTGTGCGATGCGCGCATCGACCTCCGGGTCGAGGCTCTCGCGCGCTTCCTTTTCGTTGAGCGCGCCGACGAGATCGAGCATGCGGCGTCGGTCGAGCCGCGCCACGCCCGGCGGATCTTTCAGGTACAGCACCGGATCGCCGCTCGAACGCAGCTTGCAGCCCTGATGCTCGCTCGGCAGGAAGCCCGAGCCCCAAAAGCGCGCGGCGAGCGCCTGCATGTTGCCTTGGCCCTGCGTGATCATCACCGCGAAGGTCGGCAGGTTCGCGTTGGCCGAGCCGAGCCCGTAGCTCATCCACGAGCCG
>VGYZ01000158.1 GCA_016872795.1 Planctomycetota bacterium | reverse complement strand
CGAGTCGTCGCAGCTCGTCGCCCGCGATGTACTCGCGATGCTGCGCGAACTCCGCGGAGCTGCCGCGCAACGGCGAGCGGTGGTGGCCGGAGAGCGTGCCCTCCACGACGGTGCGCGCGACCAGCTCGAGCCCTTCGAGCCGGTCGAGCACCGCGGGGTCGAGCCGCTTGTCGCCGCGCGAGTGCGCCATTGCGAGCGCTCTAGCGCGCCTTCACGCCGGGCAGGCCCGCGCCCACGCCGCCGCTCGCGTCGATCTCCTTCAGCATGCGCTCGATCACGATGTCGCTGGTCATGCCTTCCTGCTCGGCCGCGTAGCTCGTGATGATGCGGTGGCGCAGCACCGGCTTGGAGATCGCGCGCACATCGTCGATCGACACATGATCGCGCCCCGCGAGCGCCGCGTGTGCCTTGCCGGCGAGCACGAGGTACTGCCCCGCGCGCGGTCCCGCGCCCCATGTGACCCACTCCTTCACGAACGAGAGGCCCGAGTCGCTCTTCACGCGCGTTCCGCGCGTCAGCGCCAGCGCGTAGTCGAGCACATGATCCTCGATGTGGATCGCGCGCACGGCCTTCTGCATCTCGAGCAGCTCCTGCGTGCCGAGCTGCTTGGCGGGCTCCACGCTCTCGCCGCCGGTCGTGCGCCGCAGGATCTCGCGCTCTTCCTCGAGCGTCGGGTAGTCGACCTTGATCATGAACATGAAGCGGTCGAGCTGCGCCTCGGGCAGGGGATAGGTGCCTTCCTGCTCGATCGGGTTCTGCGTCGCGAGGACGAAGAACGGGCTCGGCAGCAGGTGGCGCCTTCCGCCGACGGTGACCTGCCCCTCCATCATCGACTCGAGCAGCGCGGCCTGCGTCTTGGGCGGCGTGCGGTTGATCTCGTCGGCGAGCACCACATTCGCGAACACGGGCCCGGGCGCGAAGCGGAACACGCGCTCGTTGGTCGCCGCGTCGATGTGCAGCAGGTCCGTGCCGGTGATGTCGCCCGGCATCAGGTCCGGCGTGAACTGGATGCGGTTGAAGCCGAGGTCGAGCGTCTTGGCGAGGCTCGAGATCAAGAGCGTCTTGGCCAGTCCCGGCACGCCGACGAGCAGGCAGTGGCCGCGCGAGAGGATCGCGAGCAGGAGCTGGTCGACTACCTCGTCCTGACCGACGATCACGCGCTGCAGCTCTCGCTTCATCCGCGCGTGCGCATCGCGCAGGCGCTCGAGGGACGCTTGGGACATGGGATTCCTGTTCGATCTGCTGAAGGGGACATGGGGGCGCCAGGGTGCCGGGTGAGTGCCCAGCGTCGGCCCCGAGGGCCTCTATCGTCGGTTCTTTCCGCTTCGCGTGCGAGGGTTGCGCACGCTCTTTGCCCCCCTTTTGCCCGCCACTGCGCCCCGCTGGGCTCGCGCGCTCGCCAGAGGGCGCCCCCGAGGTCGTCTCGGAGCGCCGCCGCGCGCTCAAGGTCGCGGCACGAACACCCACAGGGTGGCGGCCCCGAGCACGCACACCCGGTCCCCGCTCGCGCGCACCGAGCCGCCGCTCGGCGGCAGTCCCTCGAGCGGGGGCACGAGCGGCGCGTAGTCGAGGAGGTAGAGCTCGCGGCTGCGGTCGAGCAGGTACAGCCCGCGGCTCGACGCGAACAGCGCGCGCGTCGCCGAGGCCACGCCGTCGCCCGCGAAACTCTCCTTCGGGCCGAGTTCGGGCGCCAGCGCGCTCGATCCGCGGCGCGCGTCCCACTCCGCCGCCGCCCGCCCCGCCCCGAC
>VGYZ01000157.1 GCA_016872795.1 Planctomycetota bacterium | reverse complement strand
GCTCCCCGATCTGGGCTCTGGTGGACCACTGGACGGATCGCCCAGCCGCGGCGAACCTCCCTATCGCGGTCGACGCCGACCGCCTCCGGCGGATGTCATCCGCTTGAAGTTCCTATCCCCAGGCACCGGCTCCCCTCCGAAGCGCCCTCGCGCCGCGCCGCCGACCGCGGGAGCCCCCCCGAGAACCCACCGCCGCTCCCCGCACACCGGGCTCCGCGCTACCTTGACCTGGTGGTCATGAGCTTGAATCGCCTATCGGTCGCATCGCGGGCAGCGAACTCGTCGCGCCGCTGCGCGCGGGCGTTCCGGGCAGCCCTGTCCGCGATTTCATCGTCCCGACGGCTGACTGGAGCGCGACGGGCGGCACTCGCGAGGACGCGAACGTGCTCCTCGCGTCCGGCGTGGACTCCGCGCTCCGCTCGCCCGAAATCAACACTCCACAGGGCGTCGCGCGCATCGTTCTGCGGCTCGCACTCGTGAAGTCGGCGACCGACGAGATGTGGACCGAGGCGCGCAAGTCCTACGCGACTCGCTTGCAGCGCGAGTTGTGGGAGCGCGTGCCGCTGCGCGCACGCCTCGGCGGCTGCCTCGAAGGCGGCTCGATCTGGCTCGACCCATGAGCGCAGCACCCGCGAAGTGGCGCCGTCGCGTCGCCACGCTCACCGCCGCGTCGATCGGCTCGCTCGCGCTCGCCGAAGTGGCGCTGCGCGTGTGGGAGCCGTTTCCCCGCGATTTGCCGTGGTATCCCGGCGATCGCACGCCCGAGCCGAGCCTGAAGGAGTCGACGGTCGTCGATCCGGCGCTCGGCTGGCACTTCGCCGCGAACGCGGTGATCGACGATCAGAGCCCTGAGTTCCACCACGCCTACCGCTGCAACGAGCTCGGCTTCCGCGAGGCGCTGCACGGCGCGAGCGACGCTCCGAACGCTACCCACGTCGCGTTCGTCGGCGACTCGTTCACCTTCGGGATCGGCGTCGCAACGCAGGAGATCTTCGTCGAGCGCCTCGCCGCCGAGCACGCCGGCGTGCGCGTCTCGAACTTCGGCATGGCCGGATTCGGCGTCGATCAGATGTGGCGCGCGCTGGTCGAGGTCGCGCTGCCGCGGGAGCCCGACGTCGTCGTTGCATCGTTCATCGTCGACGACCTCACGCGCAGCATGACGTGCTTCCGCTACCGCAACGGCTGGGCGGAGAAGCCGACCTACGTGCTCGACGACGGCGAGCTCGCGCCGATGACGGAAACGAATGCTCCGGGCGTTCTGTCGCGCTTCGTCGAGCAGCGGCTGTACCTCGCGGAGGCGTGGCGGCGCGCCTCGCGCAAGTTCGGGCTCGATCACGGTTGTGGCGAGCGCTTCGAGCTCAACCTGCGGATCTTCGAGGCCATGCACGAGGCGTGCGAGGCGCGCGGTTCGACGCTCGTGGTCGTGCACTTGCCCGACCGCGGCGCGTGGAAGCCGCTGCCGGCGTTCGCCGAGTCCCTCGCGGAGCTCGGCGTGCGCTACTTCGACCTCGGCGCGTCCTCGGTGAGCGATCCGGCAGCGCTGTTCTATCGCAAGGACCCGCACTTCAACGCCGCGGGACACGTGGTGGCGGCGCGCGAGATCGGTGCGTACCTGGAGCGCGAGGGACTGATCGGAGGAGCGGCTAAATGAGCTCCGCGTCGAAACGCGCTCGCGGCGCTCGTTCCCCGCCCGCGCGCCCGAACAGTTCGACTTCGCCTGAGTCGACGCCCTTCACCACATCCAGCCCGCTCCTCGCCC
>VGYZ01000156.1 GCA_016872795.1 Planctomycetota bacterium | reverse complement strand
GGACTCGCGGACTTGCACGCGTGCGCCGACCCCCGCCGCGACAGAGCGCATGTTCCGCGACCGAACTTTCGGGAAGCCAGCGCTCACTTGCGCTCCGCCATCCAGCGCACGAGGCGCGCGTCGAGCTCCGCGGGCGTGAGCGCGAGCGTCTCGGCCAGCGCCTTGTCCGAGGGCCCCGTGCCAAGGGCCGTGAAGAGCGCGCCGACGCGCTCGGCGCGGCCTTCGAGCAGATAGGCGGCGAGCGCATAGGCGGTGAGCACATCGTCGACGCCGAACATGTCGATAGGACGCGAGCACAAAGCCTCGATCTTGGTGCCCTTGCCGCGCTTCGAGCGCTGAAAAGCCTCGTTCATCCAATTGGCGTCCCCCATCATCAGCTTGCCGAGCAGCTCCTTGCTCTCGGCGTCGCCGCTGGTCGGGCCCGTCGAGTACCAGGTGTAGTGCGTGCCGACGAGCTCGCGCGTGAGGTACAGACCAAAGCCCTCCCACGCCCACGCGCACTTCTGGTGATCGAAACCGTAGTTGTAGAGCGTTAGCAGGCCGAGCATGTGGCGCACGGCGCCGTCAAGGCGCTTGGGACCATCCGCGTCCCAGCGCGCATGGTGAATCTCGTTCGGCAGCCCCGTGCCAGCCCATGTCTTGACGCGCGAGCGCTCCTCGGCGCTCCAACCCGGCCACGCCGCGACGAACGCGTCGCGCGCGCCCGCGCTCGTGAGCAGATAGATGTCGACCACATCGGGCACGTCCTTGGGAGCCGACGTCACGCGCCGGAAGAGCTCGACGGCCGCGGTGCACTGCACAGCGACATTCAGCGCCTCGGCCGCATCGCCGCTCGAGAACACGCGCACCTTCGGCGTCGCGAAACACGCACTCCAAGTGACGCCGAGCGGCGCCTCGCGCTCGCGCGGCTCGGTCTTCGCAGGCGCGGGCACCGCCGCGACGAGCTCCTTCACGAGCGCGCGCAGCTCGCCGCGCCGCGTCTTGCTCGCCACGGTCTCCGCGAGCACCCACTGATCGTCGCGCCGCACCTCGCCGAGCAGCGCGCGCGAATCCGCGTTGTCGGGATCGATCGCGAGCAGCTCGTCGTAGAGCGCGCGGCGCGCGGCCGGCGCCAGCGCCTGCTTCTCCGCGATCGCGACGAGCGCGTTGCGGTGCGCGGCAGCGATCTCCGCGCGACGGCGCGCGCACTCGGTCAGGTTCTTGCCGAAGTTCTTGCTCGTCGCGGGCTTCTCCGGAACCTTCCACGAGCCATCGCGATTCTTGGTGTGCTTGAGCCCCTTGTGCGCGGCCTCGTTCGCTGGATCGAGGCGCACGATCGCCTCCCAAGCGCGGTCGCGCTCGAGGTAGAGCTTCGCGGTGCCCGTGTAGGCGACGAACTCCTCGAGCAGGAGGACGGTCGCGCCGCGAGCTGCGGCGACATCCGCGTCGGGCGCGGACTGGCCGCGCGCGAAGCCGGCAAGGAGCAGGAACAGGGCGAGCAGGGTGCGAAGGTGCATGGCGGGACTCGTGCGGGAAACGGCCCACCGCGCAAGGTAGCTGCCCAAGGCAGTGGGAACTACAGGCCGCGCGCAGCTCGAACCCAATCCTTGCGCGCAGGCTCCGGCGCGGTCGACTGCTAGGATCTGGAACGACGCGCACGGGGAAGTGGCGAAACCGGTAGACGCAGCGGACTTAAAATCCGCAGCCCACAAGGCATGAGGGTTCGAGTCCCTCCTTCCCCACTTTGCGCGGGTCAGCTCACCGGCGACGACGCCCCGACGCGCGCCGCCGAGGAGCGGCGAGGGAGCGCGGAGGGAAGCGCCGAGCGCGCCGCCGACGCGCCACGAGGTCGCGCCGCGAGGTCGCGCCACGAGGTCACACCACGGGCACGCG
>VGYZ01000155.1 GCA_016872795.1 Planctomycetota bacterium | reverse complement strand
GCGACCTTGGCGCGGCGGCGGGCCAGGTCGAGCGCGCTCGACAGCGCCGCGGCCCGCAGCCAGGAGCCGGGGTGCTCGAGCGCCGGTTCGCGCTCCATGCGCCTCCACAGCCGGACGAAGGCCTCTTGCGCCGCGTCGCGCGCCAGGTCGTCGCTGTGCAGGACCGCCCGGCACACGCGGGTGACGCGCTCGCCGTGCTCGGCGAAGAGCGCATCGATCTCGCGCGTGGGGGCGTTCGGGCTCACTCGACGACCGAGACGGCGCGCAGCACGACCGGCTTGTCGGCCAGTTCTTCGCCGTCGAACTCCCACGACGCGCGCGAACCCTCGAGCTCGGCGAAGTTCCCGTCGATCACCGTGCCGGGCAGCGTCACGTGGACGCTGAAGCTCTCGTCCTGCAGGTCGGCGGTCGCGTCGAAAGCGGTGAAGCTCCACTCGAGCCGGCCGAGGATCGAGTTCCGGGTCGTCTCGGGCACCTGTGCGGCGCTGAGCTCGCGGGCGATCCCGTCTCGCAGCAGGCCGCGCACGAGCAGGTCGGGGTTCACGTCAGGGTCGTGCTCGAAGTCGGCGTCCTCCTCGCGCAGCGCAGCGTACATGCGCCGCAGACGCGCCTCGTCGAGCGTGGAGCGCAGGTCGCGGCGCAGGGCGTCGAGCGTGCTCTGCAGCAAGGCGGTCGGCAGACTCGCGTCGCCGAGCGTGTAGGTCGAGACCAGCGCATCGCGCGCGAAGGACAGCGCACTCTTCTCGTACTCCTCTGTGACGATGGGTGCGAGCACGTCCCACTGCGCGTCGCTGAAGTCCGCGCTCTCCCGGAGCGTCTCCTGGATGTCCTCGGGCAGCCGCTTCTCGAGGCCCGCCAGCGCGTAGCGTTCGCCCCACGTGCGCGCGCCGAAGGTGCGCTCGAACACGTACACCGTGCGACCGCCGCTGGTCGAGATCGAGAGGCGCGTGTCGCGCGCCAGGTAGGCGTCGCGGTAGGGCTCGTCGGCGGGCGCGTAGAAGCGCGGCAGCTCGGCCGCCGATGCGAAGTGCGCGCGGGCGGTGGCGCGACTCTTGTTCTCGGGCTCGGTCACGCCCTCGACCGCGACGAGGCGCGGCGCTCGGCCGAGCGCGGAGCTCAGCGCGACGCCGGGGCTGTTCTCCGCCAGCGTCCAGGGCTGGCCCAGCGGGAGCGCGAAGCCCGTGGCGAGGTCGCTCGCGCCGCCGGTGCACTTCACGCTGACCGCGAGCGAGCCGTCGGAGCGCACCTCGATCTCCTCTTCGGACTCGATGCAGGCGGAGGCGAGCAGCAGGGCGGACAAGGCGGCGAGAGCGGTGCGCATGGCGGAACTCCTCGAGCGGGTCGCAAGAGAGGACGCGGCCCGCGCCCGTGAGGATGACAACGATCGGTGCAAAATGCGCCGGCGGCCCCCTGCGCAGGCGCGAAGGGGGCCGCCGGTCGGTCGAGCCGCGAGGCTCGCGTGGCTACGGCACGCGGATGAAGTCGCGCGCGTTGAAGGGCGTGCCGTCGCTCAGGCGGCCGCTGATGACCACCTCGACCGACGAGCCCGAGGGCAGCGTCTGGAGGCTGAAGGCGCGCTGGGGATAGGAACTCCAAGCGGATGACATCCGCCGGAGGCGGTCGGCGTCGACCGCGAGAGAGAGGTTCGCCGCTGCTGGGGAGGAGCGATTTGTTAGGCCACGCCGGAAAGGGCGGAGTAAGGGATGAAGAAGCGTGTTCGAATCGCGGGTTGTTCGTTCTGCTTGAGCGGAGGCAGCCAGTCAGCGCGGGCAATGCTGCTGGCCTGCTCGAACACTCCGTCAACCGTCAACGACCAGATCCAGGCGCACCGGATCACCGGTGGAAAACTGCAGTTCCACGAAGAACTGCTGCGGCGCCGGCCGGGGACGCACCTTTGCGGTAACCGCCA
>VGYZ01000154.1 GCA_016872795.1 Planctomycetota bacterium | reverse complement strand
CGATGTGACGGTCGTTCCGGCGACGACCAAGGCGAGCGAGGTGCTCGCGCTCGAGCCCGACGCGATCTTCCTCTCCAACGGCCCGGGCGATCCCGCGCCGGTGTGCGCCATCCCCGAGATCGCGAATCTGGTCGGAAAGAAGCCCATCTTCGGCATCTGCCTCGGTCACCAGATCCTCGGCATCGTGCTCGGCGCCAAGACGCACAAGATGCCCTTCGGCCACCACGGCGCCAACCACCCCGTGCGCGACTTGCTGACCGGGCGCGTCGAGATCACTTCGCAGAACCACTCGTTCGCGGTCGATCCCACGACGCTGCCCAAGGAGCTCGAGCTCACGCACGTCAACCTGAACGACATGACCGTCGAGGGCATCGCCCATCGCACGGCCAAGGTGATGAGCGTGCAGTACCACCCCGAGGCCGCGCCCGGTCCGCTCGACAGCGCGCACCTCTTCTCGCGCTTCCGCGAGCTCGTTTCGAGCTAGCAGGGCGGCGCGCGCGCTATCTTGGCGCGCATGCTCTCGCTCGCCTCAGCGCTCCTCTTCGGCTCGCTCGCCGTTTCTGGGGAACGAGCCACGAGCGCGGTTCCGCTGGTCGTCCACGGCCCGTTCTTCAACCTCGGCACGACGCAGGCACGAGCGACGGATGGCCCGACCACGCATGCGAGCGGGCGCTCGGTGCCGATGTGCGTGCTCGCGCGCGTCGACGGCCACAAGGTCGTGCGACTGCTAGGCGCCCAACCCGAGGACATCCCTGCACCGAGGGAATCCTCGAGCGTACTTGGGTTCACCACCACGCGCTTCGTATCGCTGTTCGACGGTGTGAAGCTCGAGCTCGCGTTCGTGACGCCAGCGCTGCCCGAGGATCTCGAGCGTCTCGCGTGGCCGGTCACCTATGTCGAGCTGCGCGCGTGGTCGCAGGACGAGCGCGAGCACGCGATCGATCTGTACATGGACATCGCGTCGCTCGCCGTCGTGGAAGGTCCCCTTGAGCGCGTGCGCGGACGCCTGCTGGCGATCGAAGGACTCGAGACCGCCGCAGCCTTGGCGCTCGATGCACCCATGGCGAGCGCGACGGCGTCGAGCGAGCGGCTCTCCTGCGGCCAAGTGCTCGTCAGCGCTCGCGCGGGAGCTCTCGTGCGCGCGAACTTCGGACCGGCAGCCGAGCTGCGGCGCGCGTTCGTCGAGCGACGCCGCGCGGAGGTAGCACCGGAGTTTCTCGAGCCGCGCCCCGCGGCCGACAGCGCGAGTGCGCTCTCGATCCGGCTCGAGGGTCGCGGTGGAGCGGGGTATGTGAGCGCGAGGAGTCGCGAGACGCCGGTGGTCGCGCGCGCGCTGATCGCCTACGACGAGCCGTGGTCCGTGCGCTGGTGCGAGGAGTGGCTGGCGCCCTACTGGCGACGCGACGCAGCGGATGCGGCGGCGCTGTTGCAGGCGGCCGATGCAGTCGGGACGCAGCTGATCGAGCGCTGCGCCAAGTTCGATGACGAGCTCACCGCTTCGCTGTGTGCGTCGATCGGCCCGGAAGCGACGCGGCGCTGCCAAGAAGAGTACCTCCGCGGGCGCCGCCAGAGCGCGCTGTGCGCGGACGCCAACGGGCGACCGCTGCTCTTCACGCGCGGCGAGGCCTCGGGCCACGCCATCTCCGAGATCGACGCACTCGTCGAGTTCGCACCGCAGCAGCTGCTGCTCTCGAGCGACCTCGCCAAGGCCCTGCTCGTGCCGATGCTCGAGCGTTCCGACGCGCGCGACTGGACGAGCCCCTTTCCGCCCCATGATCTGGGCATCTTTCCGCACGCGCTGCGCTCCGCTGCGCCCGAGGCGGTGTCGATCACGAAAACTGCGTCGGACTGCGCGCGAGTGATCTTGCTCGTCGCGGCCATCTGCGAGCGCGAGGATCGTGTCGAGTTCGCCGCTCGCTACTGGAAGCAGCTCTCGACTTGGGCGCGACACTTGGCCGAGGATGTCCTGCCCGCGGGAAGCCAAGAGCTCGATC
>VGYZ01000153.1 GCA_016872795.1 Planctomycetota bacterium | reverse complement strand
CTGTCTCTGATCGAGTGCCTCGAGATCGACTCAGACGGCGATCGTCGACTCTCGCAGGTCGAGCTCGAGCGTGGCCGCGTCGCCATCGGTCCGTATCTCGACGCGCGCTACCTGATCGATCCGACCGGTCCGCGCAATCCGTGGACGCTCGAGTTGGTCGACGGAGCTCAGACGGGGTACCAGCTCGTACACGCGCTGACGACATTCCCGATCGCGCGCGAGTGCGAGGAACTCAACATCCGTTGCAGGCTGTTTCTCGAGCAGAATCCGCTGCACCGCGACGTGGCGACGATCGTGTGGCGTGGGGAGGAGCCCGCGGTGTTCCTGTTCGGCGAGGGTGTCGAGCTATGGAACTTCCGCTCGGCGTCCGCGCGGCGCGGCGGAGTGCTCGCGAGCTACTTTCAGGTCGGCGTCGAGCACATCCTCGGGGGCTGGGACCACCTCGCGTTCCTGTTCGCGCTCTTGGTCGCCGCCCGCGGCCTGCGCTCGCTCGTCGCCGTGGTCACCGCGTTCACGGCCGCGCACTCGATCACGCTGGCGCTCGCGGCGCTCGACCTCGTGCGCGTCCCCGGACGGCTGGTCGAGCTCGCGATCGCGCTCTCGATCGCCTATGTGGCCGCCGAGGTGTTGCTCGTGCGGCGCCCCGGGGCGCGCTGGATCGAGGCCTTCGTGTTTGGGCTCGTCCACGGCCTCGGTTTCGCGGGTTTTCTCCGGGAGTCCTTGGTGCTCGAGCCGCTCAAGGTGACGGCGCTTTTAGGCTTCAACCTCGGCGTGGAGGCGGGGCAGCTCGCGGTGGTCGCCGCCGCGGCGCTCGTCGTCGCGCGCGTGCCGGGCGACCGCGACTACCGCGGCGAGCGCGACGCTTGGCTCGTGCCGCGCTGGCTGCGCTCGACGCTGGCGTGGGCCGTGCTGCTGGCGGGGCTTTTCTGGTTCCTCGAGCGCGCGGGCTGGCTGCCGTGGGAGAGCGCTTGAACGCGGCGCTGCTCATCGCCCTCGGCGGCGCGCTCGGTGCGCTCGCGCGCTACGGCTGCGTCACGCTCGCCGAGCGCACCTTCGGCGGCGGATTTCCTCTCGGCACACTGCTCGTGAATGCTCTCGGCTGCTTTGTGGCCGGGCTCGTCGCGGCGTGGCTCGAGGCGCGCGGCGATTCGGCGGAGCTGCGCGCCTTCCTCGCCGTCGGCGTGCTCGGCGGCTTCACGACCTTCTCGGCCTTCGGAGTCGACACGCTCGCGCTCGCGCGCGATGGCCGCACGCTCGTGGCCTGCGTGTACGTGGCGACGAGCCTCGCCTGCGGGCTCGGCGGTGTCGCGCTCGGACTGCGGCTCGCGCGCTAGGTGCCCGCGCGGTGCAGCCGCCCGCGCGGCTGGTGGCGGATCACATCGCCTTCGACCATGAACACCACGTCTTCGGCGATGTTGGTGGCCGAGTCGCCGATGCGCTCGAGGTGGCGCGAGACCGACAGCACCTGCACCGCGCGCTCGACCGTCGAGCTGTCGCGCTGCATCAGGCTGGTCAGTGTCTCGAACATGTGGCGCTGGAAGCCGTCGACCTCTTCGTCCGCGAGGCACACCTTGCGCGCGAGATCGGGATCTTGATTCACGAGCGCGTCGAGACTCTGGCGCACCATGCGGCGCACGGACTCGACCATGCGCGTGAAGTCGATGTCGACCGGCAGCGGTGCGTGCGTCGAGAGAAACTGCGCGCGCTCGGCGATGTTGCCCGCGAGGTCGCCCGCGACGGGCTGGTGCAGCGCGAGCATCTTGAGGCACATGCCCTCGACCTCGAGCTCCTTGCGGTCGATCGCGTCGTCGCCCGCGGCCACCTCCTTGGCGAGGCCGGGCTCGCGCGCGACCAGCGCGCGGATGGCGCGGTTGATCGCCTCCTCGACGAGCGTACCCATGGCGAGGACTTCCTTCTTGAGGCGATCGAGGTCGGTTTGCGGTTGCTTCGTCATGAGCGTTGCGGAGCGCGCGCGCTCAATCCGGGAAGTGCACGCGGAAAGTCGAGCCGCGTCCCGGGGTGCTGTCGAGCGACACGCTGCCGCCGAGCGAACTCGCCAAGTGCTTGACGATCGAGAGGCCGAGGCCGGTGCCGCCGAGGTCGCGCGAGCGAGCCTTGTCCACACGATAG
>VGYZ01000152.1 GCA_016872795.1 Planctomycetota bacterium | reverse complement strand
GCGCCGCCGCACGCGACGCCGAGCGGCAGCGCCGCCAGCGCCGCGACGAGCGAGCCGTCCGCGAGCGCGACCGGGAGGTCGTAGACCGGGTGGTCGCTCAGGAGCGCGCGCATCACCAGGAGCATAGCTCCCGGCGCGGCGCGGCGCGGCTGCAGGTTTCTCCATGACGGCTCGGAGCGTAGCTGCCCGCGCGCGGGGAAGCGAGGGCGGCCCGGCGCGGTGCGCCGCGGCGCGCGGTCAGCGCCAGCGGCTGAAGGCCTGCAACGTGCGCGCGTCGAGATCGAGCTCGGCGAGGAAATCGGGGCGCAGGCTGGGCTCGGCCTCGCGACAGAGCTCGCGCTCGGCGCCGCTCGCGACGTCGCGCACCGCGACGCTGCGCAGGTAGCGCTTGCGCGCGTGGCCGGCGCCGGCGAGGACCTCGAGCGCGCCGCTCAAGCCGCGCGGCTCGAGCTTCTCCTCGAGCAGGGCGACGAGCTCCGCTCCGCCCGGCGCCAGCACGAGGTCGATCACGCGGCGGCCGGCGAAGGCGGGCTCGACTGCGCCCGTCGCGAGGTTCGCGATGCATACCGTGCGGCCCGCGTGGCAGGCGATGCGCTGCGCGCCGGGCAGGAACAACGGCGGCGCGCTCGCCTCGGAGTCGGCGAAGGGGACATCGAGCGCGGCGAGCTCGCGCAGGCTGTTCTCGTCGCCGCTCGGCGGCGTGCTCGTGTCGAGCAGCACGAGCTTCCCGCGCGCCAGCACGGCCAGCCGCTTGCCGTCCGCGTCGAAGGCCGCCGACGGCCAGCCGTAGCGGGGATCCGCGATGCGCGCGCTGGCGCGACCGCCCCCGTCGAGGCGCTGGACGCGGACCTCCGCCGCTCCAACGTGCTGCCACGCGAGCGCGACCAGCGCGCCATCGGGCGACCAGGCGGCCGGGGAGTGCACGCTCGCACCGGCATCCGCGACGGCCAGCACGGTCGCGCCGCCGCGGTCGAACTCGTGCAGCTCGAAGACGATCGGTTCGCGGGATGACATGTCCCAGCGCACGACGACCACGCGCGCGCCGTCGGGGCTCCAGCTCGGCGCGCTCATCATCGCGGCGTGGTACTCCTGCGAACCGAGCCGCGTCGATGCGCCGCCCGCTGCCGGCACGACGCGCAGCTGATAGCCCTCGTAGGGGTACTCGTCGGAGCGCTGCGCGCCTTCGCGCGCGAAGCAGGCCACCCGCTTGCCGTCCGGCGAATGGCGCGGGCGCAGGACCTGCACGTCCGCGAGCGCCGCGTCGGCCGCGGGCAGTCCGCTCAAGCGCTGCACCGGCGCGGCGGGCGGCGAGTCGTTCGGCGAGCAGGCCGCCGGGAACGCGAGAGCGAACAGCAGAAGTGGTCGTCGCATGCGGAGGCTCCGTGCCCGCAGCGCGGATCGCGCCGGCGCGGCGCGGCTTTCTAGCGAGCGCCGCTGCAACGGCACAGGCTCGCCGTGAAGTCGCCGGTGGCGCGACGGAGCATAGCCGCTGGCCGCGGCGGCAGCCGCATGCATGGGCATCGCGGTCGGGGCGATTGCATGGTGGAGCTCGCACGACGGAGCCACCCGCTTGCCGAGTTCGTTCGCGCTGCCTTCGCCGCTTCGCGACGCGGAGCATAGGACAAACGACTGCGAGTTGCCCAGCCCCAGACCAGGGACGTGAAGAAGGCTATGCTCCGAGAGGTCGACAGAAAAGTTGGGTCAACAGGCGTTCGTGTTGGTCGCTTGCCGTGCAAGGAGAGCAAAAGACCAATCCCCATCGAGCGAGAAAGGCGAACACCAAGGCTTGTGGCGCGCGCCGGGGAGTCCCCGTGGAAGCGCCTCTCATTCTCTCGATGGTTCCTCAGCGTTCTCGGTGCTGCGCAGGCGTCCCGCCGTTCGCGGAACGCACGGTTAGTTCCGCGCCGGGCACCCACACGAAAGTCTGTTGAACCGACAAGTTCAGAATGTCGTGGCGAGGAACAGCGCTCAAGGGCCAGCGATAGGTGTCGCGGATCCGTGCTGGGGAGTAGAACTGGAGTCCCAGGTGCCGTACACATTGTAGAGCGCCACCCGCGGCTCTCGCGCGATTGCGCGTCTGTATGCGGTTTCGACGCCGGCATCTCCATTACTGCGGCGCAATTCCTCGTGGAGCACCAGCGACGTTCCCGGCGTCACCGACGTGACCGGTGCCAGTAGGACGTCTGTGCCCATTCCCATCATCACGAATGGAAGGCCGCCGAGGTCACCAAGGGTGTGCGCCTCCGTCCTTCCGCTGTGGCAGGAATGCACAATCACGACTCGGTAGCTCGCGTAGGTCAACCAGTCGTCAAGGTCGACCTCCTTGCGTCCGAGTTGACTCAGGCGCACGCGAGGAACGCCGTTCGCATCCAGGTATCCGTGCCCCATCACCACACACCAATCCGCGTGACCTTCCGCGTGGCCCTCGAGTGCCTCAATGCCAGTTCG
>VGYZ01000151.1 GCA_016872795.1 Planctomycetota bacterium | reverse complement strand
GTTCGGCGCGACGAGCTTCGCCGAGGGTCTGCGCATGGGCGTCGAGACATTCCATGCGCTCAAGGGCGTGTGCAAGCACAAGGGCTACAACACCAATGTCGGCGACGAGGGCGGCTTCGCGCCGGATCTCAAGTCGAACGAGGAAGCGATCGAGCTGATCCTCGCCGCGAGCGAGAAGGCCGGCTTCAAGCCCGGGCGCGACATCAAGATCGCGATCGACGCGGCCTCGGCCGAGTTCCTCCACGACGGCAAGTACGTGGTCGAGCAGCGCGGCCGGAGCTCGATGGAGATGGTCGAGCTGTACGCCGACTGGTGCGGCAAGTACCCGATCTTCTCGATCGAGGACGGGCTCGATCAAGACGACTGGGAAGGCTGGCAGGCGCTGACGGCGCGCCTGGGCGGCAAGGTGCAGCTCGTCGGCGACGACCTGTTCGTGACGAATGTCGCGCGTCTGCGCACGGGCATCGAGAAGCAGGCCGGCAACGCGGTGCTCGTCAAGGTCAACCAGATCGGCACGCTGACGGAAACGCTCGAGACGATCGCGCTCGCGCACCGCAGCGGCTATCGCTGCGTGATGAGCCATCGCTCGGGCGAGACCGAGGACACGACCATCGCGGACCTCGCGGTGGCGACGAACTGCGGCCAGATCAAGACCGGCGCGCCGTGCCGCTCGGATCGCGTGGCGAAGTACAACCGGCTGTTGCGCATCGAGGACGAGCTCGGCGTGCAGGCGAGCTACGGGGCGGCGCTGCTCGCCTGATGCCATGAGCGAGACCAAAGTCAGCACGCCGGAGAGCGCGGGCGCGACGACGCCGCAGCTGCCGTTCGACGCGGCGCCGAGCCGGCGCGAGCAGGCCAAGGAACTCGGCAACCGGCTGGCCTACTGGGCGCCGGTGTGGATCCCGATGGTCGTGCTGGCGCAGGTGGCGCTCGGCGGACTGCGGCCGGCGCTCGCGGAGAGTCGGCGGCTCGACCGCGAGGAAGAGCGCATGGCCGAGCGGCTCGAGCGCGAGCACGCGGAGTCGGCGCGGCTCGAGCGCTCGCTGCAGGCGCAGGACGACCCGATCTTCCTCGAGCGCGAGCGGCGGCTGTTGCGGCAGGCCGACGGTCCGCTCGGCAAGAAGTAGCGCGCGATGCGGCCGCACGCGGCCCTGATTGGCGCGCTCGCGATCGCCTGCGCGGGAGCGCTGCGCGCGCAGGCGCCGGCGCCGAGACAAGAGCTCGCGACTCGGCGCGGCGCCGAGGGGCCGCTCGACAACGATGCGTTCCTGCCGGTCGCGACAGCGGCTGCGGAAGCGCTCGACCGCTTCGATCGCGCGCGCGCGGCGTTGCGCGGCAAGGCGGACGAGGCGAGCGCGACGCGCGAGTGGAATCTGGCGCTCGATGAGCTCGAAAACGCGCTGAAATCGAGCGCGTGCGGCGACGGCCTGGCGCCGTGGGCGCTCGGTGCGAGCGCGTCGCTGGAGCTGTGCCCGGACTCAGACGGCACGCTCGATCCGAAGGCGGATCGCAGGCGCGAAGGAGTCGAATTCGCGGTCCGACGGAGACTGGCGACGCTGCCGGCGCACGCGCGCGTGCTGTGGGCGGAAGGTGTCGGCGTGCGCGGCGAGGAGCGGCTCGTGCGCGCGCGACGCGAGCTCGCGGCCCTCGCGGAAGTCGAGCGCAACGCGCCGTGGACGCGGGCCGCTTTCAGCGCCGCGATCGCGCTCGCCGACGGTGCGCTCGAGCGCGTCTCCCCCGCCGAGGCGAACGCTTGGCTCGCCCGCGCGCGCGAGCACGGCCGCGAGAGCGGCGCCAACCTCGCGCGCCTCGCCGCGCGCGAAGCGCTGGTGGCGCGCGAGTTCGAGGAGCAGGGTTCGTCGCAGGGCACGCCGCAAGCCACGGAGCACTCGAAGAGCGCGGAAGAAGGTGCGCGACAAGAGCGATCTCAGTCGGATGCGAGCGGCGAGGCCGGACATGCCGAGGGCGATGCAGGACGTGCCGAGGGCGGACGTGCGGACGAGCGCGGGGACGCTGGAAATCCCGAACAAAATGAGCGGAACGCTGCGAGCGCGGAGGCGGCGGAGGGCTGGCGCGCGGCGCGCGGGCTCTTGTTCACGGGCTCGGTCGCGATCGATGAGCTCGGGCAGCGCGTGCAGCGCGTGGCGCTCGATCCGGGACTCGGCGTGCGGGCGGGAATGGCGTTTCTCGACGGCGGGCGCGCGGTGGTGCACCTGCCGAGCTCGCTGACGCTGGGCGGCGAGCGCCTCGACCGGCTCGTACTGGTCGACCTCGCCACGGCGACGCGCGTCGCGGTGACGACGCCGATGCGCTTGTTCGAGCCGCTCGGCGTGCAGCCTGGCTCGACCGAGCGGCCCGTGGAGCCGCCGGGGTGGCCGCTCGAGCCGGCGACGGACGGGCGCGCGGTGGTGCTCACGCTCGGACGGCGCAGCTACGACAACGACAATGTGCTCGCGTGCGTGGAGTTCGTCGAGCAGCCGGGCGCGGCGGCGC
>VGYZ01000150.1 GCA_016872795.1 Planctomycetota bacterium | reverse complement strand
GCGCGTCCGGCGGCGGTCGGCGAGCTGTGCGGGCGCGCGACGCTCGCCGGGGTCGAGTGGGAGGCGCGGCTCCAGCCGATGCAGCACATGAAGCGCGTCGCGGGCGTCGACGCGACGCGGCTGCGCGTGGTGCTCGCCGATGCGAGCGGCGCGATCGCCTACGAGGAGGTGCTCGCCGCCTCGAACGACGCGCGCGACGGCTTCACCGGCGGCTGCGCGCTGCTCGCGCTCCCGGCCGGCGGCGCGCTCGGCGAAGGCGTGCTCGTCGGCTACGGACCGGACCTGTACGCCTACCGGGCGAAGTAGCTCAGCGCGCGACCGCGCCGCCGGCGGCTTCCCAGGCGCGCCAGCCGCCTTCGAGGTCGACGAGGCGCGTGAAGCCGTGCTGCTCGAGCAGCGAGCACGCGATCGACGAGCGGTAGCCGCCGAGGCACTGCACGACGAGCTCGCGGTCGCGCGGCAGCGAGGCGGCGAGGCGGCGAGGCGGCGAGGCGCCGCAGGTCGGGCAGCGGCTCGTTGCGCGAGTAGGGAACGTGGCCCGGCCCTCCACTCCTCCGGCGCGCGCACGTCGACGACCAGCGGCGGAGTCGCGGAGGCGAGCCGGCGCTGCAGCTCGCCCGCGTCGATGCGCGGGTGCCCGCGGACCAGCCCGGCGCGGCCGGCGAGCGCCGCCGCGTCGGTCTCGTGCACGCCCACCGCGCGGAAGCCGATGCGCGCGAGGCGCAGCGCGGCCTCGCGGCCGAGCTTCGGCGGCGCGACGAGTACCGACCCCGCTCGGGCCCCGGAGCTCCTTCGGTCGGCCTCCGGCCTCCCTGCGGAGATCCGGTCGCGTGCTGCTTCTTCTTCCCTGTCATCGAGACACCTCCTGAAACCATGAGAACGGGTTGCTACGGGGTGTCCAGAGAAACCGTGGGGCGGGAGACGGTGAACTCATGCGTGGGTCGCACGAGGTTGGGACGAGCGACCGTTGTGATGGGAGGGGATAGGAAATCCAAGCGGATGACTTCCGCCGGAGGAGGTCGGCGTCGACCGCGAGAGGGACGCTCGCCGCGGCTGGGCGATCCGTCAAGTGGTCCACCAGAGCCCAGATCAGGCCTCGGTGACGGGCTGGCGAGCCGTGAACGCCTCCCTCGCTGCCGTTCTGGTTCGGCGAGGCGCCGGCGCGCACCCGCGAGCTCTCCGAGGAAGTCTGCGCGGTCCGGGAGCTCGCTGCCGGCGAACGCGGCCCGGCGACAGGGCTCGGTCCCGACGCAGCGCGAGCGCTCGATGAGTACCTCGATGAGTGCGGCAAGGCTCTCGGCGTGCTGCCGACGACCAAGCGGCTCGTGCTGGAGCGCTTCTTCGACGAGAGCGGCGGCATGCAGCTCGTGCTGCATTCTCCGTTTGGAGCGCGGATCAACCGCGCGCTCGGACTCGCGCTTCGCAAGCGTTTCTGCCGATACTTTGGCTTCGAGCTGCAGGCTGCCGCGAGCGAGGACGCGATCCTGCTGTCGCTCGGCCCGATGCACAGCTTCCCGCTGGATGAGGTCTTCGATTACCTCCATCCGCGCACGGCGCGCGACGTACTGGCGCAGGCAGTTCTCGCTTCCCCGCTCTTCGAGTCCCGCTGGCGCTGGAACGTCCAGCGTTCACTGCTCGTGGAGCGCTTCCAATCCGGCAAGCGAGTGCCAGCGCCCATCCTGCGCATGCGCTCCGACGACGTTCTCGCGAGCGCGTTCCCGGAGGTGCTGGCTTGTGGCGAGAACCTGCCGCCGGGTGACCTGCCGATTCCGGAGGACCACGTCCTCGTGCGCCAGACGATCCATGACTGCCTGCACGAGGCGATGGACGTCGATGGCTTGCTGGAAGTGCTGCGTGGCCTGCGCGATGGCAGCATCGAACGCGTCGCTCTCGACGTCTCCGAGCCCTCTCCGCTCGCCCGCGCCGTGATGAGCTCGCGTCCCTACGCGTTTCTCGACGACGCGCCGCTGGAGGAGCGCCGCACCCACGCCGTGGCGAACCGCCGCGCCCTGCGCGACAACGAGTCCGTCGCGCTCGGCGCGCTCGATCCCGCCGCGATCGAGCGTGTCCGCGCCGAAGCGTGGCCTGATCCGCGCAACGTGGAAGAGGTGCATGAAGCGTTGTCGTGGATGGGCTGGGTCACCGACGCCGAGGCTGTCGATTGGCGGTCGTGGCTGGCTGAACTCGCGCTCGCCGGGCGCGTGGTGCACGAGGGTGAACGTTGGCTCGCGGTCGACTCGACGCGGGATCCCAAGCTCATGCTGCGCGGCCGTCTCGAAGCGCTGGGGCCCGTATTCGACGACGATCCGCTGCTGTACGAGCTCGAACGCGACGGCGTCGTGCTGCGCACCGTGGTGGATGGTCGCCCCGCATGGTGCGAGCGCCGCCTTCTCGCACGCATCCGCAACTCGACGCTCGACGCGCTGCGCCGCGAGGTGGAGCCCGTTTCCGCCCACGTTTTCGTGCAGTTCCTCCAGCGCTGGCAACATGCGACGGAGCCGCTGACGGGCCCCGGCGACCTCGAGCAGGTGCTGCACCAACTC
>VGYZ01000149.1 GCA_016872795.1 Planctomycetota bacterium | reverse complement strand
GACCGCAGCTCGCGTCTCCGCACGCCCACGACGCAGCGCGCGCGCCCCGCGAGTCCACAGGGACTCGCGGGGCGCGCGCGTTCGTGTCGCTCGTCCGCCGCGACTAGAAGCGGTTCCAGAGGTACTGGTTGGTGACCTCGTGGTGGAACTGCACTTCGGCGGCCTTGACCATCGTGCCGAGCGCCTTGGGGCAGCGCTCCGCCTGCGCGAGCTTGAGCTCGGCGAACTTGTCGTGCACGCGCTCGCCGAACAGCTGGCGCATCCACTCGCTCTGCTTGAAGAGCCGGATGCTGTCGAAGATGTTGTCGGGGAGGAAGCGCGTGCGCGGGCGCTTGGCTTCGTCCTTCGCGTCGGCCTCGGGGCCTTCGAAGCCCGTGCGGAAGAGCGCGTAGAGCGTCATGTAGATGTTGGTGTCCGGGCCGACCGAGCGGACCTCGATGCGCGCGCTCTTCTCGTTGCCGAGCGGGATGCGGATCATCGAGCCGCGGTCGACGGGCGAGACCTTGATCTGGTTGGGCGCCTCGAAGTGCGGGTCGAGGCGGCGATAGGCGTTGACGCTCGAGTTGAGCACGAGGCACAGGTCCGAACCCGCGTTCAGGGTGCGGTCGATGAACTGCCAGGCGAGCTTCGAGACGCCGTCCTGACCCTTCTTGTCGTAGAACAGGTTGGTCTTGCCCTTGCCCACCGAGATGTTGGTGTGCGCGCCCGAGCCGTTGATGCCGACCACGGGCTTGGGCAGGAACGACGCCGTCATCTCCATGCGCGCGGCGATCTGGCGGCAGAGCAGCTTGTAGAGCTGGAACTGGTCCGCGGCGATCAGCGCCTCCGCGTAGGAGAAGTTCATCTCGAACTGGCTCGGCGCGACCTCCGGGTGGTCCTTCTCGTTGGTGAAGCCCATGGCGCGCTGGGCCTCGGCCGCGGCGTCGATGAATGTGCGCAGCGGGTCGGAGGGCAGCGAGTGGTAGTAGCCGCCGGTCGAGACATACTCGAAGCGGCCGGACTCGTGGAAGTGGCGCTCGGCGTCGCGGCCCTTGAACAGGAAGCCTTCGATCTCGTTGGCGGCGTAGCAGATCGAGCCGTCCTTCTCGTAGCGCTCGGCGAGGTACTTCTTGAGGCAGCCGCGCAGGTCGCCCTCGTAGGTGCGGCCGTCGCGGCCGAAGACCTCGCCGAAGACCAGCACCTTGCCCGGGCCGAACACATCGGAGGGCAGCCAGTAGAAGGACGCCCAGTCGATGCCGAGGCGCAGGTCGCTCTCCGCCTGCACCGAGAAGCCGCGGATCGAGCTGCCGTCGAAGGTCAGGTTGTCGTAGCTCTTCAGCAGGAACTTCTTGTCGTAGTCGAGCATGTGCAGCCGACCTTCGAGGTCCGTGAAGCACACGGTGACGGCCTTGATGTACTTCTCGCTCTCGAGGTAGTTGATGCGCTCCTTCTTGATCTTCTCGGGATCGACGCGGTCGATCCGCTGCGCCTTGGCCTCGAGGTTCATGACCTCCATCTGGTCGTAGGGGATCTGCAGGAAGGTGCGCAGGCTCGGGTCGGCGGTCATCGGGGTGCTCTCCTCTTGGGGGATCGTCCGCGGCGGGGGTGCAGCGCGCGGGCGGCCAGGGCCGCGTCGTGGCCGGTCAGGGTGGTGACCAAGGCTTGTCGACGGGCCACGAAGGATAAAAACGACATCGCGAAGGATAATTGGATCCGCAGGAAGGTCAAGAATGCGGTTCCTTGGCCTTGGCGCCCCGAGCGCCCTAAGTCCTTGTCCCAGCGGGTCCAGCCGCACGCAGCGCGGCCGCCGAAGCGAACCGCTAGCGCAGGGCGCCGAGGCCCTCGAGCTCGGGCGCGGACTCCGGCGCGAGGCGCCAGTCCGAGTCGAGCGGGTCGCGGAACTTCGGAGGCAGGTCGATCACTCCGCTGCCCTCCCAGCCGCCCTGCACATTCGAGCGCCGCACCGTGAGCGCGGCTCCGACCGCCTGCGGCAACACGGCAAACGGCTGGCCGAGGTTGTCCCACACGAGCGCGCCCTCGACTTGGACCTTCGCGCCGCTGCCGAGCGCGACACCGCACGGCAGGCCGATGCGCGGCACGCAGCGGTTGGAGACGAGCGTGCAGTCGCGCAGGTCGAGCTCGCCGCCGTCGACATAGGCGATGCCGCCGGTGAGCTCCGCCTCGTTGCCCGCGAGCAGGCAGCGCGAGAGCCGCGCGAGCGAGCCGGGCGCGATGTACACCGCGCCGCCTCGTCCCGTGTGCGTGATCTGACCGTTGCGCCACAGCGCGCAACCTTCGAGCTCGACCTCGACCGGCCCGCTGATCGCGAGGGCGCCGCCGAACGACCCGCCCTTGTCGACGACGAGTCGACCGACGCCGCCGGTGAGCGTCACGCCGCGCATCTCGACACGCGCGCGCTGCGACTCGTCCGTGGCCGCAAACTGCACATCGAGCACCGCGGCGCCCAGCCCGCGCGCGTCGATCACCGTGCCCGCCGCGCCGAGCTCGCCGACGATCGTCACGGGGCGCCGCACGCGCAGCGCCTCGCGGTACAAACCGGCCTTGACAGCGATGCGCGCACCGGCCGGAGCGACGTCGAGCGCGCGCTGGATCGTCGGCTGGTCCTCGGGCACGCGCACGAGCGTCTGTGCGCTCGCGCTGTCCTCGGCGACAGGCGCGGGCAGGCCAAGCTCCTCGAGTCCGCGCGGCAGCGAGAGCACGAGCCGCGCGCCACCTTCCTCCTCGCGCGCGGCCGGCGCGGGCTCGACCCAGCGGAAAGCTCCGAGGTCCCCCACCGTCTCGGTGAA
>VGYZ01000148.1 GCA_016872795.1 Planctomycetota bacterium | reverse complement strand
CCCGCTCCTCGCCCGCGACCCGCGCCGGCCGGCAGGCCCGGTCGTATCCAAAAAGCCCGCACCACCGCCCCAGCGGGCCCCGAACGCCTCGCCAGCCCGCCACCAAGGCCCGATCTGGGCTCTGGTGGACCGCTTGACGGATCGCCCAGCCGCGGCGAACCTCCCTCTCGCGGTCGACGCCGACCGCCTCCGGCGGATGTCATCCGCTTGGAGTTCCTATCCCCTCGCGCTGAGATGCGATCGAGGGCCGGTTGCCGCGAGGTGGCCGGCCCTCTTGCATTTCGTGGGTTCACGCAACGCGAGGATGGCGCTAGTTTTCGCGACATGCTGCTCGCGACCATCACGTTGGGCCTTCTGCAGGGCATAGACGGAATCGGCGGTGGGGAACGGCTCGTCAAGTGGGCAGAGGGAGTACCGACGCCTCAGGAGCACACCCGCACCGGGCGAGTGCTCGACGCGCTCACTGGCAAGCCACTTGCGGGAGTGCGGGTTGAGGCGTGGACGGAAGACTGGGATTCCCCTGCACTGCTCGTCGACGACGTGTTGTCGGACACTGGCGGCGGCTTCTCCTACCGCACCTATCGCAACGAGCGCCACGCGGACAAGTTGCGTTTCTCGTACCCGGGCTATCGCAGCACGACGTGGTCGTCGTTCACCGGAAGAGTGGACATTCTGCTCGTTCCGGGCAAGGCGCCGGCGAGCGTCGTACTCAAGGACCTCCGCGGGCAGCCGATCGCAGGGGCACGTGTCACGACGCGGCAAACGTGTGCGCACGGGCCGAGCGCGATCGAAGTGTTCAGCGATGCACAGGGGCGCGTGGACCTCTCGGTGCTGCCGCCACTCGATGACGAGCCGCAGCTCGAAGTCACGGTCGATGGTTTCGAGGCGCTGCGCACTCGAGGTTCGGAAGACTCTTTCGACGTCGCGGGCGAGACGGTGACGTGGCTGCTCGGTCGCAAGCGGCCGCTGCGCTTCCGATTGCTCGATCCAGACGGACGGCCGGCAGCGAACACTCGTGTACTGGCTGGCCACGCACCTGAATGGAGTTTCACAAGCACGGACGCCGACGCACGCGCAGCGTTCTTGTTCGCCTTCCACTACGACAACCTGCTGCTTCACGCGCCGCTGCCGGGGCGCGACCCCACGTTGCTCGACTTCGCAGGCTGGGACTGCGGGGAGTTGGTGCTGCGCCAGGACGGTGACGTCCGCAACCGGGAGCGGATCGGCACGGATGCCGAAGTCGTGATCGAAGTTGCGCACCAGGGTCTGCCGTTCGTGCTGTTGCACGAGCAAGGTTGGCGCGCCGAGAGCAACGGAACCCACTACTTCCCGCCGGGAAAGGCGCGACTTCTCGTTGGCGGGCCTTTCACGGGTTTCGTCGAGCGCCAGGAGTCGCTCGAGCTGAAGCCAGGCTCGGCGACGAAACTCACCATCGATGCCGAGCTCGAGCCGGAGCTCTCGATCGACGCCATCGTTGGGCCCGACGGCGAGCCCGTGTGGGTCGAGCTCGTGCTGGAGGCCGCGGGGCAATCCGTGCGTTTCGCTCACCACAAGGCGACGAACTATCCCGTGCCGCCGGGTGTTCCTGTGACGGTCGCGGTGCCGTTCCTTCGCAAGCCATTCGCCGTCGTGCTCACGCCGGAAGAACTCGCCGATCCGCTCGTGATCGATGAACTCGAAGGCTGGAAGAATCAGCCACCCTCGCCCGAACTCGAAACGCTCGAAATCGAGGTGCCTTGGGAGCTGGAGGAACTGCTACTTGTGAACGCGCAGGCACGCGGCAGTTTTGGCGGCAGCATCGGACCTGGGGAAGAAGGCTGGCCGATCCGGGTCGAGCGTGGCGCAGCAGTCGAACTGAGCTTCAGCGCCGACGGCTACGTTTCACGCAAGCTCGTGTTGCCGGCCGGAAAGCCGCGACCGCGGATCCTCGCGGACCTCGTGCCGTGTGCGCGCGTCGAGCTGCGCGGCCAGAAACTGAAGGCACTGCTTGGCCCAAACGGCGCTGCGGTGCGCGACCTAGACGACGTCTTCACGCTGACCGATCTGGCACCCGGACCGATCGAACTCGCGCTCGACATCGACGGCATCTGGCACAAGCTCAACCTGAATCTCACGCCTGACGCGCGCCGCACGCTGAAACTGCATTGAATCGACCTCAGGTCGACAGGCCGTATTCCTTGATCTTGCGGTAGAGCGTGCGCTCGCCGATGCCGGGCCCCGAACGCCTCGCCAGCCCGCCACCAAGGCCCGATCTGGGCTCTGGTGGACCGCTTGACGGATCGCCCAGCCGCGGCGAACCTCCCTCTCGCGGTCGACGCCGACCGCCTCCGGCGGATGTCATCCGCTTGGAGTTCCTATCCCCGGAAGACGCTCTTCAAGTACAAGCTGCATCAGGACACGGAGCTGTTTGAGCGGGCGTATGGGTATATCCGGGAGTATTACTGATGCGGTCCAACACACGGCCATCTAACAACCGGTTGCAGCGGACGGTCCGCTGCGCGGCCCGCCGCTGAACCGGGGCGTTATGCCACGCCATCCCAAAGCAATGCTTGACATCGGTTTCCATTCTCGTATGTCCGGTTCGGCGTTTCATCGCCGGAGGTACCCAGCTATGAACCATCGCTGCCTCATCCTCTTCTCTTGCGCCGCAGTATTCGTAGCCGGTTGCGCGCCCGAGCCCGCGCCGCGTATCTCGCTTGAGGGCAGCCGATCCGTTCACCTGACCGACGTCGCCGGAGGAGTTCCCCTCACTGCCATGCCGGCTGTCCTACCCGTCGAGCACGTCTTCGAGTTGTCCAATCCGGGC
>VGYZ01000147.1 GCA_016872795.1 Planctomycetota bacterium | reverse complement strand
CGCGCGCGCTCGAGCTGGCGCGCGACGCTCGGCCGCGCCGCGCTCACCGCACTCGCCTTCCTCGCCGTCTCCGCACCGTGGATGCTGCGCAGCCACGCCGCGCTCGAGCGCTTCAACGAGAGCGAGACGCGCCCGATCGCGTGGGAGCGCGCGCGCCCCGCGTGGAGCCCCGAGGCGCGCGCGGCACTCCTCGAATTGCCCGCGTTCTGCCGCGAGGGCCTGTTCCTGATGCTCAGCGACCGCGTGAGCCGCTCGGGTTCCGCGCGCGTGGAGCGCGAGGACCTCGCGCGCCTGCTCGACACCACCTTCGGCTACCGGCCCGAGCCGCTCGCGCTCTGGACGCTGTCGTCCGCCAAGGGTGCGCTCGACTTCGCGCTCGCGAATGACCTCACGGGCGACGGCGGCTTCTCTCGCGCGGCGCTCTCGGACGAGTTCGACCAAGACCCGCCCTTCGCGTTCGGCCGTCCGTCGCACCTGGAGCTGTGGAACCACGGCTACGGCGTCGCGCTCGAGCGCATGCGCGCGGACCCTGCGGCGTGGACCGCGCTCGCGACGGCGAAGCTCGCGCGCTTCGGCGACGGACTCTTCACCGGCTTCGGTTCGGAGAACTGGCCCTTGGGGCTGGAGCTCTCGCGCGCACCGATCGACCTCGCGGTCGCGCGCACGCGCTCCTACATCTGGTGGGGCGTGTGTCTCGCCGCGAGCTTGGCGGGGCTCGTGCTTGGTCTCCGTCGCCGCGTCGCGGGCGACTGGATTTTGTGGCTCGGCTTCAAGCTCGCGCTCACGCTCGCGTTCTACGGCTACGCACGCCAAGGCGCGACTGCGCAGCTTGCGTGCTTCGTTCTCGCGGCGCTCTCGCTCGACGCGCTGATCGCGCTCCTTCCCGGGCACCTTCTGCGCTGGTTCGTGCGCCCGATCGTGCTCGTCGGCTTGCTCGCGTCCGCGGGCGTCGTGCTCGAGCTCTTCGACACGCGCCGCTTCGACATGCGTTCGCTCGACGCCGCGCGCATCGTTCCCGCGCAGCAGTGGGGCTCGGGCGGGTTCGAGTGCCAAGGCGCGATCGAGCTCGCGCCGGCGGCGGACGGCAAGATGGGGGAGCGATGAAGCGCGCGCTGTGGATCCTGGCCCTCGTGGTCGTCGCGCTCGCCGCGGCTTTCGCGCGCCATGTGCAGCACCGCAAGGTGTTGCTCGCGGGCAGCTCCACATGGATCACGACGGACCCCGACAGCCTGCACCAGCTGCGGCGCATCGAGCGCATCTTCGAGGAGGGGCCGCCGACCGCCGAGTTCGATCCGCTGGAGTCTTGGCCGAAGGGCAGCGCGATTCCGGCGCCGCCGTACTACCCGCTCGTCGCGTGGGCGCTGCTCGCTCCCGCTGCTCCGTCCGACGCACTTGCGCGCAAGCCGTGGCTCGAGCGCGCGGCGTGCACGCTGCCGGCGCTCTTCGCGGTGCTCACGGCGCTCGCCGCCGCGTGGGCCGCGCGCGAGCTTTGCGGCGACGCGGCGGGCATTTTCGCGGGCCTGTGCTTCGCCGTCGCGCCGGGCGCGATCCAGCGCTCGTGCGTCGGCAACGGCGACTACCACAGCTGGGCGACGCTGCTCGCGGTGCTGCAGCTGGGACTGCTCGCGACGGCGTGCGCGCGCGGCGTGCTCGAGGATCGAGCGCGCGCGCTGCGCTGGGGCGTCGCGCTTGGCCTGCTGCACGGGCTCGCGATCGGCTCGTGGACGCCGGCGCTGCTGCAGCTCGTCGTCGCGGATGCAGCGCTCGGCGCGTGGATTCTCCTGCATGTGCGTACGCAGCGCTTCGCGCACCTCGCGCGCTTTGGCCTCGCCCTGCACCTCTCCGCCGCGCTGGCCGTTCTGCCCGCCGTGCTCGCGAGCCCGTGGCGCGCCGATGCGCCGTGGATGCTCGTGAACCTCTCGTGGTCGCATGTGGCGTTCCCGCTGCTCGGCGCGCTCGTGTTCCTGCCGCTGCTCCGCACGGTGCGTGCCGCTTGGTTGCAGCACTACCCGTGGATCGTCGCAGGTGCTCTCGCGGCGCTCGGAGCCGCTCTCGCTGCGAGCGGTTCCGGTCCGGGTGCCGCACTGCGCGAGAGCTTCGCGTGGCTCGGCGCCGAGACGACCTTCATGGGGCAAGTCGCGGAGTCGGCGCCGCTCCTCGGCCCGGGTGCGGGCTGGAAGGTGACACTGTTCCTCGGCTTCGGTGCCCTGCTCGCTCCGCTGGCGCTCGCGTTGCTCGTGCAGCGCTCGCGTACGCGTGCCGAGCTCGTCCCGTGGGCCGTGGCCCTCGCCGTCTTCGGCGCGATGGCCGCACTGCAGCTGCGTTTTGCCGAGCTCGCGGTGGTGCCGCTCGCGCTCGGCCTGTGGTGCGCGCTGCCCGCGCGCGTCGCGTCCGCGACTTGGGCGCCCGCGCTCGCTGTCGTCTCCGCGCTCGCACTGCACGGCCAAGGCGTCGCGTCCACCGCGCGCCGCTTCTGGAACGCTCCGCCGTTTGGAGATTCCGTCGCCAAGCGCTCTGCGCGTCGCGCGGCCGACTGGCTGGCGACGAACTCGCAGAGGGACACCGGCGTGCTCGCGCAGTGGGGCCAAGGTCACGCCATCGCGTGGTCCGCCGCGCGCGGCATCGTCGCGTCGCCCTACGGTTCCTATGTCGGCGAACAGGAGTTTCTCGACGGCTTCCGCTTCTTCGCCGCGAGCGAGCTCGCGTCCGCGGAGGCGCTGCTCGCGCGCCGCGATGTGCGCTATGTGCTCGCGACGAGCGACCTCGACGAGCAGTGGCCTACGATCGCGCGCGCGGCGGGCTCGGATGCGAGCGCGGAGGGTCTGCGACGCTCGCTCGTGCCGAGCCTGTTGCTGCAAGGCGAGCCGCTGTCGTTCCTGCGTCTGGTGTACGTGCCTGAGGAAGTCGACGAGCGCCGCGCGCG
>VGYZ01000146.1 GCA_016872795.1 Planctomycetota bacterium | reverse complement strand
GTCGCGCGAGCGGGCCTTGTCCACACGATAGAAACGCTCGAAGACGCGCGCTTGGTCCGCCGGCTCGATGCCGATGCCAGAGTCCTCGACTTCGAAGCGCAGCTCGCCCGGACGGCGCAGGATGCGCGCCCGGACCTTGCCGCCCTCCGGCGTGTACTTGCAGGCGTTGTCGAGCAGGTTGTCGAGGATCTGGCGCAGGCTTTCCTCATCGGCCTGCACGGTGCAGTCCTGCGCGGGCAGCTCGGCCACGAGCGTGATGCGCTTGCGCGCGGCGACCTCGCCAAAGCGCGCGACGCCCTCGCGCACGCACGCGCACAGGTCGATCGGCACCCGCTCGCCGCGTCCCTCCTGCGTCTCGATCTTGGCGAGCGAGAGCAGGTCGGTGACGAGCGCCGAGAGCCGTAGCGACTGGTCGCGCACGCGATCTAGGAAGCACGACTGCATCTCCTTCGGCATCTGTGGATCGTCGATCATCGTCTCGACCATGCCGCGGATCGCCGTCAGCGGGGTCTTGAGCTCGTGGCTGACATTCGCAACGAAGTCGCGGCGCACATTCTCGAGGCGCCGCAGCTCGGTGACATCGTGCATCACGAGCACCGCGCCAAACAGCTCGCCCGCGCCGTCGCGGATGGCCGACGCGCGCAGCTCGATCTCGACCTGCGCTCTGCCCGCGTCGCCCGCCGGCACCACCGTGCAGGCTGCCGAGCGCGGCTCGCCCGTTTTGCGCGCGTGGTCGAGCAAGTCGCTCACCGCGAGCACGCGCGTGATCTCCCAGATGCGCCGGCCTTCGACTTCCGCCGGATTCCCGCCGAGCAAGCGCGCCGCCACGGCGTTCATGTGCACGATGCGCTCGTCCGCGTCGATCGCGACCACGCCCTCGACCATGCCGCCAAGGATCGCGAGCACCTTGTTGCGGTCGGCCGTGATCGTCTCGAGCCGCTCCTCGAGCTGGCGATTCATGGTCGCGATGGCCTCGGAGAGGCGCGCGATTTCATCGGCGCCCGCGACCGGCTCGGTCGGGCCCGCGTAGTCGCCGCGCGCGATCCGTTCGGCGAGTGCCGCCGTGGCCGCGAGGGGCGCCGACACGCGGCTCGCGAAGGACAGGGCGACGAGCACCGCGATTCCGGCGGCGGCAAGCGCCGTGAGGACCGTCGACACGCGCAGGTTCGTGATGCGAGCGTCGACCTCGTCGAGCGGGAAGGCCGCGCGGACGAAGCCGACGAGCTCGCCATCGACCCGCACGGCGCGCGCGATGTAGCGGTAGGGGCGACCGACCGTCTCGCTGTCGCGCTCGGCCGAGCCTTCGCCGGTGCGCGCCGCCGCCTCGATTTCCGGACGCAGGCGGTGGTTGCCGATCGACGCGGGGTCGCGCTCGGAGTCGGCGATCACGACACCGTCGGGGCGCACGAGCGTGAGCCGTGCCTCGCCCTCGATGCCGAGGCGCTGGATGCGCAGCTCGAGCTCGGGTGATGCCGGCTCGTCCCAGTGCCCGGCTGCGATGTCCTGCAGGAGCACGAGCCGCGCGCGCAGCGACGCGTCGAGGTCGCTCAGCATGTCGGACCGCGCCCGGCGCTCGAACCACACGCCGAGGGTCACGGTCGAGAGCAGGATCAGCGCAACGCAGCCTATGTACAGTCGCCAGAAGAAGGACGCGCGCATCGACTCCAGCGCAGTGTAGCGCAAGGCGGCCCGTCCCTAGGCGACGGGCTCGGCGTCGCGGAAGCGGTAGCCCACTCCGCGGATCGTCTCGATCAGCTCCCGGCAGCGTCCGAGCTTGCGGCGGATCGAGCCGACGTGCACGTCGATGTTGCGGTCGATCACGACCGCGTTGTCGCCGATGGCGCGTGAGAGCAGCTGGTCGCGCGAGAACACCCGTCCGGGGTGCGTGGCGAGGAAGTGCAGGAGGCGCATTTCCGTCGCGGTCATGGTGATCGGCTCGCCGTCGACCGTGACGAGGTGCTTGGTCGCGTCGACCACGAGACCGTCGCGCACGACTCGATCGCCGCTCGAGCGCACTTCGCGCAGCGGGCCGCGGCGCAGCACGGCCTTGACGCGCGCGAGCAGCTCCTTGGGGCTGAAGGGCTTGGTCACGTAGTCGTCGGCGCCGAGCTGCAGCCCGAGCACCACATCGCTCTCCTCGCCCTTCGCGGTCACCATGATCACGGGGATCGCGGCCGTCAGCGGATCGGCCTGCAGTCGCTTGCAGACCTCGAGTCCGTCGAGGCCGGGCAGCATCAGGTCGAGCAGGACGAGGTCGGGGTTCTCCTTGCGGATCCGGTCGAGTCCCTCTTCGCCGTTGCGGCTCGACACGACGAGGTAGCCCTCGCGTCGCAGGTTGTACTGCACGACCTCGAGGATGTCGGCCTCGTCCTCGATGACGGCGATCTTCTCGCGCTTGGACATGGGGTCCCTTGGGAAGCCTTGGAGCAGGGTCTTTTGGGACAGGCCGGAGTACGTTCCTTGTCCGTGAAGCCCCGACAAATCTCCGCTCAAGACCTTCGCCGCCGCGCGCGGGCACTGCAAGCGCGGAGGCCGCCGGATCCCTTAAGGGCTGCGGAGCCTCTTTGCGGTTGCCCCAGTCCCGCTCGGCGCTCTACAAGGGCCGCCCCGAGAGCTCCGGGCGTTGCCTTCGTCCCGCCCGCCCCAGCTCCCCGTCCCGCCCTTCCCGCGCGATCCCCGCCGACACATCGCTCCACCCGAAGTCGCATCCGATGGCACCCGCCTGGACCGAAATCGCGCTGATCGCGCCCGTGGGCTGGCTGGAGCTCGTCGCCGAGACGCTCTCGCTCGGGCCCTGCTCGTCCGTGGCCTTCGGCCGCCCGTCCCTCGCCACGCCGGAGCCTCCGGCGGGCTTCGAGTGGGTGCGCGCCTATGTGATCGAGGACGAGGACACGCCCGAGCTGCGCGCGCAGGTCGAAGCCGCGGTGGGGGGGCTCGCTGACCTGACGGGCGCCGAGGAGCTGCGCGGCCTGCGCCCGCGCTTCCGCCGCCTGCCGCCCGAGGACTACGCCACCTCGTGGCGCAAGAGCTGGAAGCCCCTGCGCGTCGCCGACTTCGCCATCGTGCCCCGCGACTTCACCGGCACCCTGCGCCCGAGCGACACGCGCCTCGTGCTCGAGCCCGGCGGCGCCTTCGGCACCGGCCGCCACCCGACCACGCGCGGCTGCCTGCG
>VGYZ01000145.1 GCA_016872795.1 Planctomycetota bacterium | reverse complement strand
CCGGGAGTGGAAAGACACTCGTCGGTCTCCAGCTGGTCCATGCGCGCTGGCTGATGGACTTGGCGGTGCTGCGCGAAGACGGCCGACCGCGTCCGCCGGCCGTGTACCTCTCGGGCAACGGCCCGCTGGTCGCCGTGATGCAACACTCGCTCGCGACGGCGGGTTGCGACGGCAAGACCTTCGTGCAAGGAGTGAAGGAGTACATCGCTCACTACTCGAAGAAGAACCGCGTGCCTCCCGAGCATCTTGTGGTCTTCGACGAGGCGCAGCGAGCGCACGACGCCGAGCGGTTCGCGAAGGTCCACAAGCAAGAAGTGGCTCAACTGTCGGAGCCAGCGCATCTGCTGCGCTTCATGGAGCGAGTTCCTGATTGGTGCGTGCTCGTTGCGCTCGTGGGCACAGGACAGGCGATCCACGTCGGCGAGGAAGCAGGCCTGCCGCTCTGGCGCGAAGCGCTGCTCCGCGCAACTGCCGACCATTGGACGGTCCATGCGCCCAGCTCTACGGAAGCAGTCTTCGCGACATCCGACATCCAGACCCGTTGGCACCCCTCGCTCTCGCTCGACACGGAGCTGCGCCACCACCTCGTCCCGCGCGTGCACGAATTCGTGGAACTCCTGGTCGAGAAGGAAAGCCCGGAGACCGCCGCCGACCTCGCCCAGAAAATCCACGCCGGTGGCCACCGCTTCTTCATCACCCGCTCGCTCGATGTGGCGAAGGACTACCTGCGAGCCCGCTATGCAGAGGCGCCGCGCGCCCGCTTCGGCCTGATCGCCTCCTCGCGCTGCAAGCACCTCGAGTCCGTCGGAGTGGACAACACCTTCCAGACCACCAAGCGCCTCAAAGTCGGCCCTTGGTACAACGCCCCGGCCCACGACCCCATGTCGTGTCGCTCGTTCCAATCCGTCGTCACCGAATTCCAAGCCCAAGGCCTCGAGCTCGACATGGCTCTCCTCGCCTGGGGCACCGACTACCGCCGCCACGAAGGCCGCTGGAACAGCGACCTCGCCCGCCGCCACAAGTCCACCGTCACCGACCCGCACGCCCTGCGCCGAAACGCCTACCGCGTGCTCCTCACCCGAGGCCGCGACGGCACCATCCTCTTCGTGCCCCAACTCCCCGAGCTCAACGAAACCTGGAACTGGCTAGCCCAATGCGGATGCGTCGAATTGCGCGAGCACGGACATCCCTGAGCAATATCCACGAAGCAAGAAGCGGTATCTCGCATAGGTCGCTCGCGAATTCGTTGCGTGCGCCACAGATGACCTCGTGCAGAGCCCCGACACTCTGGGCAATGTGAGAGCCCCATCGCGTCCACGAATTTGGTTTATCCCGCACTTCGGATTGGGCGCTAGCAGCACTCGCTCAGGGGCCCCACCACGAAGGGGCGGGACCACATGCGGGGGTGTGGCACCTGGAGGTCGGGCTCGGAGATGGCGAGGTCGGAGTAGAGGAGCAGGTCGAGGTCGAGGGTGCGGGGGGCGTTGGGGACGGAACGGGTGCGGCCGGCTTGGGACTCGATCGTGAGGAGCGTGTCGAGGAGGGCGCGGGGCGAGAGGGTGGTCTCGAGGAGGGCGGCGGCGTTGAGGTAGGGGCCTTGGCCGGGGGGGCCGCCGACGGGGGCGGTTTCGTGGAAGGAGGAGACGCGCAGGAGGCGCAGGCCGGGGGTGGTGGCGAGGGCTGCGAGGGCGGTGCGGAGGTGGGAGGCGCGCTCGCCGATGTTGGAGCCGAGCGCGATGTAGGCGTGGACGGGAGCGGGCGGGACGAAAGTCGCGGGGACGGTGCGCGTGGGCTCGGGGAGGCCGAGCGAGGCGAACGAGGCGAGCGCGGGGCCGACGCTCGCGGAGGCGGACGGGGCTTGGGGTGCGGAGGAAGCGAAGGCCGCTGGGGCAGCGGCTGAGGGCGCGGGGGTGACGGAGGAATCCGAGGAGGCGTGGGCCGAGGGGGCCGGCGACGCCGGGGAGCGCTGGGAGTCGGTGGCCGCGAGGGGGCGCGGGGCGTCGGAGGGCACGGGGGTCGCTCTCCCCTAGTCGCGGCCGCCGTGGGCGAAGAGCTCGTCTTCGGGGCCGTCCTCGTCGGGCTCGTCCTTGGGGCGGTGGACGAGGGCGCGCAGGAGGCCGGCGAGGGCGAAGCCTTGGAAGGCGAGGAACAGGACCGGGACGGGGGCGGCGAACAGCAGGAAGGCGGCGAAGACCGCGTAGACGAGCAGGAAGAACGAGCCGCGGCGCGTGAGGAACGAGATCGCGTGGATGTAGCGCAGGCGGCTCACCATCAGGCTGCCGTAGAGCGGCAGGAGCAGCGCGATCAGGGGCAGCACCCACCACGGCATGGCCTCGACGCGCAGGGACGGCAGGAGGTCGAAGAGCTGGCCCACCGGCGTCGGACCGGCGGCGTCGAGCTCGAGCTGGGGGCGGCGCAGCACGAGGTACAAAAGCAGGGTCGAGACGACCGCGCCCGCGGCGGCCGGCGAGGGCAGACCCTTGAAGTCCTGGTGACTCGACTCGTCGTTCGTGGTCTCGAGGTTGAAGCGCGCGAGGCGCAGGATCGCCATCAGGGCGAAGGACGCGGCGGCGATGAAGTGCAGGCGCGGGTGGCCGCTGTAGCCGAGCAGCGGCGCCTCGTGCTCGATCAGGACCTTGGCGAGGATCGCGGGCGTGACGCCGAAGGTCAGCGCGTCGGAGAAGGAGTCGAGCTGGGCCCCGAACTCGCTCGCACCGCCGACGAGGCGCGCGACCTTGCCGTCGAGGGCATCGAACACCATGCCGAGGAAGACGAGCAGGCAGGCCGCCTCGAGCTTGCCGTAGAACTCCGCCGAGCGCGCCGGGTCGCCCGCGAGCACGAGCGCATCGATCGCCTTGGCGATCGCGAGCAGCCCGCAGAACGCGTTGGCGAGCGTGAGCAGGTTGGGGAGCACGGTGACGCGGCGCATGGGAAGCCTCGCAGGCCGCGCGAGGATACGCCTCCCCCACCCTCCCGCGCGAGCCACACTCCACCTCGGCGCGCGCCGCGGTGCGCTCGCTTGTCCATGTTGCGAGTCGGGAGTTGGACCGACGAACCGGCGAGAGGCGCGGGGTGTCGCGAGACGCGGGAGGTGGAGCGGCGCGGCGGGAGGGCTCTGGAACGGCGCGCGGCGGGATCTACCATCTGCGGGCATGAGCGAGATTGTCGATCTGCGGGCGCGTGAGGTGCTCGACTCGCGGGGCAACCCGACGGTCGAGGTGGATGTGGTGCTCGAGTCCGGCGCGACCGGCTCGGCCATGGTTCCCTCGGGCGCGAGCACGGGCCACCACGAAGCGCACGAGCTGCGCGACGGCGGCAAGCGCTACGGCGGCAAGGGCGTGCGCAAGGCGGTCGAGAATGTCAACGAGGAGCTCGCGCGCGAGCTCGTCGGCGGCGACGCCCTCGATCAGGTCGGCATCGACCGCGCGATGCTCACGCTCGATGGCACGCCCAACAAGGCGCGGCTCGGCGCGAATGCGCTGCTCGGCGTGTCGCTCGCGGTCGCGCGCGCGGCGGCGGACGAGTCGGGCATGCCGCTGTATCGCTACATCGGCGGTGCGATGGCGAGCGTGCTGCCCGTGCCGATGATGAACATCCTGAACGGCGGCAAGCACGCCGACAACAATGTCGACCTGCAAGAATTCATGCTCATGCCGTTCGGCGCGACGAGCTTCGCCGAGGGTCTGCGCATGGGCGTCGAGACATTCCATGCGCTCAAGGGCGTGTGCAAGCACAAGGGCTACAACACCAATGTCGGCGACGAGGGCGGCTTCGCTCCGGACCTCAAGTCGAACGAGGAAGCGATCG
>VGYZ01000144.1 GCA_016872795.1 Planctomycetota bacterium | reverse complement strand
AGCACAGGCACGAGGTTGGACTGCTGGAAGATGTAGCCGACCGTGCGAGCACGCCAATCGGCAAGTCCAGCAGCGCTCATGCGAGCCAGATCGGTGTCGCCGACGCGCACGATACCGGAGTCGGCGCGATCGACGGCCGCGATCAAGTTCATCAGCGTCGTCTTGCCCGAGCCCGAGGGTCCCAGTAGCACGCAAAACTCTCCCGCTTGGATGTCGAGCGAGACTTCCGCGAGCGGAGTGACCACATGCTCGCCCTTGCGATAGGTCTTGGTGACATTGCGCAGCTCGATGAAGGCCATGGTCATGCTCCCCGGATCTGCACGCGCGCGCCCTCGACGAGCTCGTCGCTCGGCGAGTCGATCAGCTTGTCCGAAGCATTGAGTCCTTCGCGGATCTCGACTTCCTCGCCGACGCGCGAGCCGGGCGTGATGTTGCGCAGGCGCGCGGTTCCACTCGCGCCGTCGACGACCCACACGCGATTGCCCTCGAGCAGGAGCCGCGCGGGTATCAGCACCACGCTCGTTGCCGCGCCCTGCTCCCTCGCACCGCCTCCGCTCGCGAGGAAGCGCGTCTGCACGAGCATCTCGGGCCGCACGAGCTCGTCGCCTTCGGCGATGCGCACATGCACCTGCAATGTGACCTTCTGGATGTCGGCCTTGTGCACGAGGCGGATGACTTCGCCGCGGTAGGGACGCCCGGGTCGCGACTCTGCGAGGACTTCCGCCTGCATGCCGACGCCCACCTTGCCCACTTCTCCCTGCGGAATGTCGACGCGCACGCGGATCGAGCGCGGGTCGTAGAGCGTGCACACGGTCGCATCGGCCTCGCCGAGCGCGCTGCCCGGCGCGGCGCGCCGCTCGAGCACGATGCCATCGGAAGGCGAGCGCACTTCCATGCGCTCGAGCCGCAGGGCGGCCTCGTCGCGGGCTACTCCCGCCGCCGCGAGCCTTGCTTGCGCGAGCGCAAGCAGCGCCTCCGCGCTCTCCAGCTGCTTGCGGTCCTCGATGCGCAGCTCGACATCGCGCGCCGCGCGCACGAGGTTCGCTTGCGCCTTCTCCGACTCCGACTTGGCGAGCACGGCGTCCGCGCGCATCACCGCGAGCTCGGCGCTCGCCTCGGCGATGCGCGCCTGTGCGAGCTCGACCTGCCGCGGTCCGGCCGCGCCTGCCTTGGCGAGCTCGCGCTGCAGCTCGAGTTCTTCGCGCGCTACCTGCACGCGCGCCTCGCCCGCAAGCGCTGCCTGTTCGCGGTGTTCGTGCTCTGCGGCGCGTCCGCGAGCCTCTGCCTGAGCGACCGCGAGTGCTTGCGTCACGGCGAGTGCCGATTCCCATGTCGCGCGCGCGGCCTTGGCGTCCGCTTCGGCGCGGGCAAGCTCCGCACGGCTCTCCGCAAGCGCTGCGTCGGCGTTGGAGAGCGCGAGCTCCGCATCGCGTGCCACCAAGCGCGCCACGACTTCGCCCGCGGACACCTTCTGCGCCTCCTGCACGAGCACTTCGCGCACCACGCCGGGCGCGAGCGCAGTCACGGCCGTGGCGAAGGGGTCGGGCTCGATCCAGCCCGCGGCTTGGAACAGCGCGACGCCCGCGGCCGCGCTGCTCGACGCATCGACGAGACGCGGCCGGACGGTCGTGACCTCGACGGAACCGCGCCACAGGTCGCCGACGGTCGAGAGCAGCAAGCCGGCGAACGCGAGCAGGATCGCCGCCGGCACGACCATCCGCAGCATGCTGCGCCGCGGCGGCGGCAGCGGAGACTCGTTGCGTGCGAGCGCCGCGAGGTCGATGTCAGGTCGCACTTGGCTCACGGCTGCACCTCCGCGCGCGCGCCGCGCGCTTCCTCGCAGTCGAGCCACGCACGCACCAGTTCGGCGCGCGCGCGCACGAGCGCCATCAGCGAGTCCATGCGCTCGCCCACCGCGAACGACCAGCGCTCGAGTCGCTCGGGATCGGCGAGGAACTCGGCTTGCGTCGCGACGAGCATGCGCGCCATGGAGATGTCCGCGAGCAGTGCGTGTTCCTCCGCCAGCTCGATCGACTCCGTGAATTCGCGCTCGGTGCTCGCGATGCGGGCGCGCGCGCTCACGAGGTCGTCTTCGAGTGCTTCCCAGGCCTCGTCGCGCCGCTCGCGGCTCGCCAGAATCGCTCCCTCGAGCGCGCCGGGGAACGGGACGCTGAAGCCAAGCATTCCTCCGACGAGTCTCTCGTCGGGTCTGACCATGATGCGCGGACCGATGCCGAGCATCGGCCAGCGCTCGCGTGCCATGCGCACGAGCTCCGCTTCCGCGACGGCGAGTTCGAGGCGTGCTGAGCGCAATTCGGGCAAGCTCGCGAGCAACTCCGCGTCCTTTGGATCCGTGAGTTCGACATCTTCGGGATGGAAGCGGTCGATCACGCCGCTCTGCATCTCGTCGAAGGCGGGATGCGCTGGATGAAGGCCACACAGCGCCGCGAGGTTCGCGCGCGCTCGATTTTCCTCGAGCCGCGCGAGCGACTGGTGGTGCTCGAGCATGTGCAGCGCCGACAAGGCGCCCTCGCTCATGCCGCGGCCGATCCAGCCGCGAGCCGCGAGCAGTTCGATGCGTGGACGCACTGCTGTGCACTCTCCATGGAGCGCCGCGAGTGCTGTCTCGAGCGACTTCGCAGCAGCGAGCTCGACGCGCGCGCGATCGACCTCGAAGCGCAGCGACCACGCGCGTGCCTCGAAGCTCGCCAGCGCCGCACGCGCCTGCTCCTGCGCGAGCGCGCTGGCCGCAGCCGAAGGTCCGACGCCGAGCAGGCCGAGCACATCGACCATCGCCTGAAACTCGACTTCCGCCGACGGATCGCCGAGATCGAGCAGCATGCCCTGCCCCTGGATCGGGAGCGGTTGCCCCGCCGAGCCGCGCTCGGCCCGCGCCGCGCGCACTTCGCGCCGCAGGGCGCGCAGCTCGGGGTTCCAGGCGTAGGCCGCCGCGTGCCAGAACTCCTCCATGTCGGGACGCAGCTCGCTCGGCGCCTGCGGCAGCGCGATTGCGAGCGGCCCGAGCTCAGCGAGCTCCAGAGCGCGCGCCACATCGTCGACGGTCGCGGTCGAGCGCACGCGGGCATTGGCCGATAGCTCGGCATCGGAGTACTCGCGCGCGGTCGTGCTGGTGCACGCGAGCGCGAAGGCAAGACATGTGACGGCAAGAACGGCGAAACGGAAGAAAGGCATGGAAGCTCCAAGAGACGGCGGAAAACAAGGGCGCGCACCCACGCACGGGGCGGCGCCAGCCGACGACACGGTCGGAGCTTCCTAGATGCGCAACGGCAGGCGCCCACGCAGGCCGGGCGGTGCCTGCGAACGGCCGATGTATGCGCCGTTCGCGCGGTCGATGTTTCTCGGAGCGCGCACCTCGAGAATCAGCGCGCAGAATGGCGGCGCGAGCGGCACGCTCGGCGCGCTGAAGCACGCCAGCGCACCCACGCCGGCGTCGACGCTGTGGCACCCGCTGCAGTCGTGACGCCCCGTCATCGGGTCCTCGTCGCAGCAGCCCTCTTCGACATTGCCCTCTTCGATGGGCGCTTCTTCTTCTTCGCAGCAGCTACGCTCCGCGGCCGCCGCCGCGCTCATCTGCTCGCAAAAGCACAGCCGCCACTGCCACCCGCTCGGCGCGAGCAGCGCGGGCGCAAGCAGCGCGAGCCACAGGGTTCGGACCAGCGGTTGAAGGAGGAGCATGGAAGTCGGCGCGCGATCCGGGTCGACCCGAGTATCGACCACCCAGCCGCTTCTTTTCTATGCCAGCAGGCCGATTTTCCACGCAGCGGCCCGCACGGGGCCGCCCGAGGGGCCTACCGGCCGCCGCCCGATCCGCCCGAGCCACCACCGCCGGTGCCAC
>VGYZ01000143.1 GCA_016872795.1 Planctomycetota bacterium | reverse complement strand
GGTCGTCCGCTCAAGGTCAATGAGGCCCAGCCCCGCCAGGACGGCGGTGGCCGCGGTGGCTTCGGTGGTGGCGGCGGCGGTCGCGGTGGCTACGGCGGCGGTGGCCGCGGTGGCTACGGCGGCGGCCGCGGCGATCGTGACGACTACTCCTGAGCCAGCTGACCCGCGCCTCGCGCGCGAACTCTGAGACGCTGCAGGCTCGGCGGGATCTCCCGCTGGGTCTGCGGTCTTTTCCAAGCCAGTGCGCGCTCACTTCGACGCGCGCCGCGGTGCTCCAGTTGAGCGCCGGTCGAAGGGCGAGCACCGTTGCGCCTCGACACGCGCGTTGGGCGCGCTCGCATCGGCGTGCGCCGTCGCGCTCGATCCGGATGCGGGCGCGAATGTCCAAGGACGAGCGCCGCCGGTTTGCGACAGGCTTCGAGGATGCGCGCGGGTGTCGGTGCGAGCGAGGGCGGGGGAGGCGTATTCTCTGCGGGCATGAAGAACGCGGTGGCAGCGGCGGTGCTCACGCTCACATTGGTGGCAGGGTTGGGGGCGCAGGAGGCCCAGGAGCGGGGCGCGGAGCCGAAGGTGGCGGTGGAGGAGCAGGCGGCCGCGGAGGCCAAGTGGGGCGCGGATGTGGTCGAGACGCACCATCGGGTGGCGGTCGAGGGCGGCGAACTCGCGTACACGGCACGCGCGGGGCGCATGAAGCTCACCACCGAGGACGGGAAGGCGAAGGCGGAGCTGTTCTTCGTGGCGTACACGAAGGACGATGTCGCGGATCCGTCGACGCGCTCGGTGACATTCTCGTTCAACGGCGGGCCGGGCTCGTCGAGCGTGTGGCTGCACATGGGGGCCCTCGGACCCAAGCGCGTGAAGATGCAGGCCGAGGGCTGGGCGCCGCCGCCGCCCTACGAGCTCGTCGACAACCCGCACACATGGCTCGACGCGACGGACCTCGTGTTCATCGATCCGGTGACGACGGGGTACAGCCGCGCGGCGGAGGGCGAGGATGCGGCGCAGTTCCACGGGGTGACGCCGGATGTCGAATGGACGGCGGAGTTCATCCGGCTGTGGACGACCCGCTACGAGCGCTGGGCGAGCCCGAAGTTCCTCGCCGGCGAGAGCTACGGCACGACGCGCGCGGCCGGGCTCGTCGCTCACCTGCAGGAACGCCACGGCATGTACATGAACGGGATCGTGCTCGTCAGCGCGGTCCTCAACTTCCAGACGGTGCGCTTCGACGTCGGCAACGACTTGCCGTATGTGCTTTTCCTGCCGACCTGCGCGGCGACCGCGTGGTACCACAAGCAGCTCGCGCCGGAGCTCTCGGGCGATCTCGGCGCGCTGCTCGCGGAGGTCGAGCGCTTCGCGATCGACGAGTACATGCCGGCGCTGGCGAAGGGCGACGGGCTCCCGGCGGCGGACCGCGAGGTGCTGGTCGCGCGGCTCGCGCGCTACACGGGCCTGTCGCAGGAGTATGTCGAGCAGTGCAACCTGCGCATCGAGCAGGGCCGCTTCTGCAAGGAGCTCCTGCGCGACGAGCGGCGCACGGTCGGTCGGCTCGACAGCCGCTTCAGCGGCATCGATCGCGACGCGGCCGGCGAGCGCAGCGAGTTCGATCCGAGCATGTCAGCGATCCTCGGGCCCTACACGGCGACGCTCAACGACTACGTGCGGCGCACGCTGCGCTACGAGAACGACTTGCCCTACGAGATCCTCACGGGGCGCGTGCAGCCGTGGAAGTACGACCAGCAGAATCGCTACCTCAATGTCGGCGAGACGCTGCGGCAGGCGATGACGCGCAACCCGCACCTCAAGGTGTATGTCGCGGCCGGCGTGTACGACTTCGCGACGCCGCACTTCGCCGCGGAATACACGGTGCGCGCGCTCGGGCTCGATGCGTCGCTGCGCGGCAACATCGTGACCTCGCGCTTCGAGGCGGGGCACATGATGTACATCCACGAGGGCGAGCTCGTGCGCTTCCACGACGAGATCGCGGCGTTCCTCAGCGGGGCTGCGCGGCGCTGAGGCGCGCGACGAGCATGTAGCCGCCGAACGCGGCGGCGAGCGAGGCGAGGTAGGGGAAGCTCCACGCGCCGAGGTAGCCGACGACGAAGGTCGCGGCGCCGAGTGCGAGCGCGGTGAAGGCCGCGGTCGTGCCGCCGAAGCGCGTGAACAGGCCGAAGACGAGCAGCACGAAGATGCCGGCGCTGCCGAAGCCGTTGGTGAGCTCCATCAGATCGCCGACGGAGGTGGCGGTGCTCGCGAGCGCGAGCGCGACGAGGCCGAAGCCGACGGTGCAGGAGCGCGCGACGAGCAGCTTGGAGCGCTCGTCGAGGTTGGGGCGCGCTCGGCCGACGATGTTGTGCGAGAAGAGCGAGGAGGAGACGAGCAGCGCGCTGTCGACGGTCGAGAGGATGGCGGAGACGAGCGCGCCGGCGAAGAGCGTGTAGGCGAGCGTCGAGAGCCGCGTGCGCGCGAATTCCGGCAGCAACTCGTCGGGCTGTGCGAGGTCGGGGAGTACCGCGGGGCCGAGCAGGCCGAGCAGCACGGGGATCGAGCCGACGGCGGCGTAGAGCAGGCCGGCGGCGAGCGCCGAGCGGCGCGCGACGGTGCCCGAGCGCGCGGAGCACATGCGCGCGATCAGCTCCTGCGCGACGAGCGAGCCCACGATCGGCAGCGTCCACGCCTCGGCGATCTCGAGCCACGAGCCGTTTTCTTCGGGCGCAAAGTGGAGGCGCGCGCTGTCGATGCTCGCGAGCGCGGGCTCGAGGCCGCCGAGCTCGCCCAGCATGCCGACGAGGATCACCACGAGACCGATCACGAGCGCCGCGCCCTGCACGACGTCCGTGACCGCGTCGGCGAGCATGCCGCCGAAGGTGGTGTAGGCGATCACGACGCCGGCCGCGATCACCATGGCGGCGCCGTGATCGAAGCCGGAGGCGCCGGCGATCACATGGCCGAAGACGCGCACCTGCGCGGCGGCCCAGAAGAGCGAGGTGGGGATGAGCAGCAGCGCGGCGAAGCGCTCGACACCCGGAGAGAAGCGCTCGCGGAAGAGGTCCGCGATCGTCGTGAGCTTGCGCGACCACAAGGGCAGCGCGAGCCACACTCCCGCGAGCGCGATGGCGACGCCGTAGGCATAGGGCTCGGTCGAGGTCCACGAGAGTCCGTCCGAGTAGACCGTGCCCGCGGCGTCCGAGCAGGCCTCCGCGCCGAACCACGTCGCGAAGATCGAGAAGACCGACAGCGTGTAGCCCATGCTGCGGCCGGCGACGAGGTAGTCGTCCTCGTTGCGCACACGCCGCGAGACGATCACGCCGATCGCGAGCTGGGCGGCGATGTACAGGATCAGGCCGACGAGCAGGGGATTCATCGGAGGCGGAGAGCGGATCTAAGCCATGTCGCGCGCGAGAATCCACAGCGCAAGCGCTTCCTGCGAGCGCTGTGAGCGAGCGACGCGTGCGGGCGCGGGGAACGAAAGCGCGGGTGGCGAGGTCGAAGCGTGCTCACAGCGGGCGATGCTGGCAGGAGGGGGAGCTGGAGCGCTCACGCGAGCTGGAATGGCGGCTGAAAACCGGGAGCGCCCGTGGTACAGGGAGGGCGCCTCATGGCGCAATCCGATGCTCGTCCCGAAGCAAGTTACATGGTGGAGGCTGGTCTTCAAGTACCGCGGCAGCGAGCTGCCGCGCACGAAGGGGCGCATCATCGGCGTGGCGCTGGTCGCGCTCGTGGTGACGGTGCTCGAAGAGCGCCACGATTGGCATCCGAACCTGACGCCGCTGCCGTTCACGCTCGTCGGCATCGCGCTCGGCATCTTCTTGGGCTTTCGCAACAACGCGAGCTACGACCGCTGGTGGGAGGGTCGCAAGCTGTGGGGAGCGCTCGTGAACACGACGCGCTCGTTCGCGCGGCAGGCGTTGACGCTCGTCGGTCCGCGCGCGAGTGGCGCGGAGGACGCGCAGGTCGTCGCGCTCCGGCGTGAAATCGTGTTGCGGATCGTCGCGTTCGTTCATGCACTGCGCATGTCTCTGCGCGATGTGAACGATGTCGCGGAGCTCGCGCGGTTCTTGCCGGCGGAGGAAGTCGAGCGCCTGAAGAGCGAGACGAACCGTCCCTACGCGATCACGCAGGGAACGGCGGAGCGCTTGCGCGCGGCCTACGATC
>VGYZ01000142.1 GCA_016872795.1 Planctomycetota bacterium | reverse complement strand
GACGCTCACGGTGACGGACACGAGCGGTCCGGTGATCACGACCTGCGCCGCGAACCAGACGGTGGCCGCGAACAGCAACTGCCAAGGCGTGGTGCCGGACTTCACGGCGGGCGTCGTGGCTTCCGATTCCTGCGGCGGCTCGGTGACGCTCTCTCAAACACCCGCCGCGGGCACGATCACGACCTCGGGCTTGAGCTCGACCGCGGTGACGATCACCGCGACGGACCTCGCGGGCAACACCTCGATTTGCGTCGCGAGCCTGATGGTGACGTTCTCGGGCGGCCCCTGCGCTGCCGGTTTCGTGGCGATCCAGCCGGGGACCTTCCAGATGGGCTCGAACGCCGCGAACGGCGCGCCCTACTACAACGAGTACGGCTGGTCGCCGCAGCCCGTGCACGCGGTGACGATCAGCTACCCGTACTGGATGGGGTCGAAGGAAGTGACTCAGGCGCAGTACGCGGCGCTGATGGGCTCGAACCCGTCCTACTTCGGCGGCAACCCGAACTTCCCAGTGGAGCAGGTGTCCTGGTTCAACGCACGCGCCTACTGCGCCGCGCTGACGGCACAGCAGGCGGCGCTGGGTACCGTGCCCGCGGGCTACGAGTACCGCCTGCCGACGGAGGCGGAATGGGAGTACGCCTGCCGCGCCGGCACGACGACGGAGTTCAACACGGGTGCGAGCCTCGTCTGCAATCAAGCGAGGTTCTGGTACTCGTACCACTCGAACCCGTTCTGCAACAACTCACCATATGGGACGGGTCCGGTGGGCAGCTACGCTCCCAACGCGTGGGGTCTGTACGACATGCACGGCAATGTGCGGGAGTGGTGCCTCGACTCCGTTGCGAACTATCCCGCCGGCGCCGTGACGGACCCGTTCGTCACGGGCGGCCCGGACCGGGTCGTCCGCGGCGGCAGCTGGGGCTACGGCTCCGGCGACTGCCGCTCCGCGTACCGGGACTACGGCGATCCCGGGCACGCGGGCGACAACATCGGGTTCCGGGTCGTGCTCGCCCCAGTTCTCGTCCCGTGAGCGAGCGGAGCGCGGCCTGAGGCGGGGGCGGCGTTGGGATCGTAGATGCGGCGGGAGCGGAGCGACGCCGTAGATGCCAACGCCGGTGGCCGCGCGCAGCGCACAAGCATGCGGAGCCCCAGCATGCAGATTCAGGTGTTTTCCATCCCGATGGAGGGCGACGAGGACGCGGTCGCGCAGCTCAACCTCTTCTTGCGCACGCACAAGGTGCTGTGCATCGAAAAGGCGCCCGTGCTGGCGCAAGGGCGGCAGTACTGGTCGGTGTGCGTGGAGTATCTGCAGCGGCGAGCGGAGTTGGAACCCGCGAGGCACGGCAGCGGAGGCAGTGCGGGCGAGAAGCCCAAGACCGACTACCGCCAGCTGCTGAGCGCGGCGGAGTTCGCCCGTTTCTCGAAGCTCCGCCAGTTGCGCAAGCAGCTGGCGGACAGCGAGGCGGTTCCGGTCTATGCGCTCTTCACCAACGCGCAGCTGGCCGAGCTTGCGCGTCGAGTTCCCAAGAGCAGGGCGGCGCTTGCGGAGGTGGAGGGGATCGGAGACGCAAAGGTTCAGCGCTACGGAAGCGTGCTGCTAGGCATCCTCGGCACGATGGCGGATCCGGAACTCACGCCGCCGAGTCTGGTCGTGTCCGCCGAGCCGGCAACGGCGGCACCGCCAGCGGAGCTCGCCGCGGCGGGCGTCTCCTGAGTGGTGCGCCGCGCGGGCAACCTCTACGAGCGCATCGCCGACACGCGCAACCTGCTGGTCGCGTTCCATCAGGCGCGGCGTGGCAAGCGGGACCGCCATGCCATCCAACGCTTCGGAAACGACCTGTCGCACAACATCGCCTTGTTGCGGGCGCAGCTCCTCGACGAGCGTGTGCTGTGGCACGGCTACCGGATGTTCGAGATTCGCGATCCGAAGCCGCGGCGGATCGCGGCGCCGGCCTTCAGCGATCGCGTCCTCCATCACGCAATCGTGCAGGTGATCGAGCCCGAGCTCGAGCGTGTCGCGATCTTCGACTCCTATGCCTGCCGAACCGGAAAGGGTCTGTACAAGGCGATCGAGCGCACACGCTCGTTCGTTCGAAAGCGGCGCTGGTTCTTGCAGCTGGACGTGCGCAAGTACTTCGACTCGATCGACCACGCGATCCTGAGGCAGCGGCTGGAGCGGCGCTTCAAGGACCGCGCGCTGCTCGGACTGCTCGGCGGCCTGATCGACTCGTATCGCACGAGCGCGGGGAAGGGGCTGCCGATCGGAGCGCTCATGTCCCAGCATCTGGCCAACTTCTATCTCGCTCCGCTCGACCACTTCGCCAAGGAAGTCCTGCGTGCCCCGGGGTATGTGCGCTACATGGACGACTTCGTCCTGTTCGCGGACGAGCGCGAGACGCTGCAGGGCTGGCGAGCGCGGATCGAGGAGTTCCTGCGCGCGGAGCTCGCTCTGGAGTTGAAGAGTTCGGGCGCTCTCGACGGGTGTCGCCGGGGAGTGGGGTATCTGGGCCTGTTGGTCCTGCCGACTCACGTGCGGCTGATGGGCAAGACGAAGCGTCGTGTGCGCGCGGGCCTGAGGCAGCTCGTCGCGGAGCATCGAGCGGGAGCGGTGGACAGCGCGGAGCTCGCGTCCCGCACGACGGCCACGCTCGCCCGCACCCGCCATGTGAGCGCGCGCGGGTTGCGCGCGAGCTGGATCGCGCAGTTCGCCGACTTCGAGGCTTGAACTCGTCGCGCGAGAGCGGTGTGCTCTTCGTCGCGGGTCGGCCTCCACGCGGCCCGAACCGGGTCATCCGCGGCGGCAGCTGGAACAACAACTCCAACAACTGCCGCTCCGCGATCCGGAACAACAACGATCCCGGCAACACGAACAACAACATCGGGTTCCGGGTCGTGCTCGCCCCAGCTCTCGCCCCAGCGCGACGCGAAGTCGTCACGACGAGAACCGGGGGCCGGTCCGGGTCGGCCCGTGCTGTCTCCAGCGCGGTCGGCCGAAGAGCGTGGGCCGGGGCTCGTAGGGTGGGTGGAACTCTCACCCGAGCGTCCCGGCCTTGGCGATCCGCTCGAACGCTGCGGTTCGGTGCGGTACAAGGGCGGGCATGGGGAAGGCGGGGAAGCGCTGGTGGTTGTTCAAGAGCGAGCCGGAGGAGTTCTCGTTTGGGGACCTGCTGAAGGCGCCGCGGAAGCGGACGTTCTGGAACGGGGTGCGGAACTATCAGGCGCGCAACTTGCTGCGCGATGAGGTGCAGGTCGGCGATCTGGTGCTGTACTACCACTCGAACGCACAGCCCTCGGGCGTGGCGGGGATCGCGGAGGTGGTGGGGGCGGCGAGCGCGGATCCGACGCAGTTCGAGTCGGGCGACTACCACGAGCCGCGGGCGACGAAGGACGCGCCGGTGTGGTTCGGGGTCGAGGTGGCGGCGGTGAAGGCGCTGCCGCGGCTGGTGGCGCTCGAGGAGCTCAAGGCCAGCGCTGCGCTCGCGCAGATGGGCGTGGTGCGCAAGGGCAATCGCCTCTCGGTGCAGCCCTTGACGCAGGCCGAGTTCGACGAGGTCGTGCGCATGGCCGCGCGCAAGGTGTAGGGGAACAGCGCGCGAGAGAACGCGTGCCGCGGGGCCGCCGCGGAGGCCCGCGGGTGGCCGGAAGCGACTCCGACGGGCCTGCAGATGGCCCTGAGAGCCCCTCCGGACGATTTTTTGGAGCCCCGGCACGGAGTTTTGCAAAGGGCCGTGGCGGCCGGCTTTCCGGGCTCCTGATCGAGGCCCGGAAGGCGTCGTAAGGTCTTGTCGAAAATGGACTTGCAAGGTTGCGGTCCGTACCTAACAGTACACGCTGCCGTTCCGGCATCCTGCGCGGCGGGGCGCGGGGGGTGGCTGGAGGCTTGCACCATCCCCGCGGAGCTGGCCTAGACTCCGCGTCTCGGTGGCTGCCCTCGGCCCGCTCGCCGCGGGCAGCAGCGCCGAACCGATCCAGCGCTGCCCTCGCCGCAGCGTGTCCAGTCCAACAGGAGATTCAAGAACCATGACCACCGCGAACTTCAACAAGCTGGCACAGGCCATCGAAGCCACCAAGGAAGATGTCGAGAAGGCCGCCGCCGGCAACAAGGCCGCCTGCGCTCGCGTCCGCAAGGCCATGCAGGATGTCAAGAACATCGCGCAGGACATCCGCAAGGAGATGCTCGAGCTGCGCGACGCGGGCGGCACGCCGCCGGCCAAGTAGTCCGCGCCGAGCGCGACCGAATCAGCGCCCACGCCGGCCTCGCACGGGGCTGGCGTGGGCGTTTGCGTTGAATCTGGAGTGCGCGGAGCGAGCGAGGCGAGGTGCGCGGCGGTGCTGCGCGAGGGGGGCGAGCTAAGCCCAGCCCGCGGCCTCGTCGGCGAGTGCGAGCGGCCGCGGACTGCGCGCGAGACCGGCGGCGCGGGCGCGC
>VGYZ01000141.1 GCA_016872795.1 Planctomycetota bacterium | reverse complement strand
GAGGTATCGTCGAGGTCGACGACGAGTCCTTCGATCAGGCGCACGCGCGCGGGCGCGCACTGCCACTTCTCCGCCACGGCGGCGACGAGCTTCTCGCGCAGCTTGCGGCAGGCGTCGATGGTCGCGTTGCCAACCATGAAGGTGACACGGCTCGAGTACGCGCCGAGGTCGACAGGGCACAGATCGGTGTCCGCCGCGACGACGCGGATGCGCTCGATTCCGATGCCGAGCTCTTCCGCCACGATGTACGCGCACATCGAGTTCGAGCCCTGACCGATGTCGTTGCCGCCGGTGAAGACGGTGACGAGGCCCGAGCGGTCGACCTTCAGCTGCACGCCTGACTGCGGCATGTCGTTGGGATACACCGGGTAGTTCGTGCCCGAGATGTACATCGAGCCCGCGACGCCCAGGCCGCGGCCTGGCCCAAGCTTTCCGCGGCGTTCCTTCCAGCGGCTCGCGCGCTCGACTTCGTCGAGACATTGCAGGAAGCCGTTGGAGGTCACGCGCTGGCCGTTGACCGTGCGCGTGAAGTCGCCTTGGAAGTTGCGGCGGCGAATCTCGATCGGATCGAGCGCGAGCTTCTCGGCGAGCTGGTCGAGCTGCACCTCGAAGGCAAAGCGCGGCTGCACCGAGCCGTGGCCGCGCTTGGGGCCGCAGGGCGGCTTGTTGGTGAAGACGCGCGTCGAGTCGAAGCGGTAGGTGGGGAAGTGGTAGGGCCCCGTGAGCAGCTGCCCCGAGTAGTAGGTCGTGACGAGGCCGAACGAGCTGTAGGAACCGCCGTCGATCAGGATCTTCGCGTCGACGCCCGTGAGCTTGCCGTCCTTCGTCGCACCGCTGCGATAGTGCAGGTGCATCGGGTGGCGGCCGCGGTGCGCGTAGAAGACCTCTTCGCGCGTCCACAGCATCTTCACCGCGCGGCCCGTGAGCAGCGCGAGCTTCGCGACGCAGAACTCGAGGCTGAACGGGTCGGACTTGCCGCCGAAGGCGCCGCCGAGGCAGGGCTGGATCACGCGGATCTTGTGCGCGGGCAGCTCGAGCACCTGCGCGAGGGCACGGTGCACATAGTGCGTGATCTGCGTCGCCGACCAGAGCGTGAGCACGCCCTCGGGCGAATAGGTCGCGACCGCGCAGTGCGGTTCGATCGGAGCGTGCGTCGAGCCGTGGAAGAAGTAGTCGTCCTCGACCACGACATCCGCGCTCGAGAGGGCCGCGTCGACGGCGCCGAACTCGAGCTGCACGCTCTTCGAGACATTGCCTTCCTTGCGTCCTTCGTGAATCGCAGGCTCGGCCCGCACGAGCGACTCGCGCGGATCGAAGAACGCGTGCAGCGGCTCGTACTCGACCTCGATCAGCTTGAGCGCGGCGTTGGCCGTGTCCTCGTCGATCGCCGCAACCGCCGCGACGGGGTCGCCGATGAAGCGCACCTTGTCGACCGCGAGCGCGTTCTCGTCGGGCGTCCACGGGATCACGCCGTACTTGATCGGCATCGATTCGCCCGTGAGCACCGCGTGCACGCCTTTCAGCGCGCGCGCCTTCGACACATCGATGCGCCGGATCTTCGCGTGCGCGTGCGGGCTGCGCAGTGTCTTCGCGTGCAGCATGCCGCTCAGCACGATGTCGTCGGCGTACACGGCGGCGCCGGTAGCTTTGGCGAGTCCGTCGACCTTGGAGTGCGCGCGGCCGATGACCTGGAAGTCGACATTGGACTTGGAACCGGGTTCCGCCGGGCCCCAGGGCGCTCCCGGTCCGTGGAGGTCGCGGGCGCTCATCGGGAAGGTTCCTGCGCGGCGCGCTGGGCTTCCCACGAGCGCAGCCTGGGTTGCAGCGCGAGCTTCTCGGCCACGGCGGACTCGATCGCCTCGAAGATCTGCGTGTAGCCCGTGCAGCGACACAGGTTGCCCGAGAGCGCGTCGCGCATGTCTTCGCGCGAGGGCTGCGGGCAGCGCTCGAGCAGGGCGCGCGCGGAGAGGATCATGCCGCTCTGGCAGAAGCCGCACTGCAGCGCTCCGCAGCGATCGAAGGCCTGCTGCAGCGGATCGGCCCCCGTGCCGCCGGCGCGCAGGTGAGCGGGCATCAAGCCCTCGATCGTGGTGATGGCGCGGCCCTCGCTCGCGCGCGCGAGCGTCAGACACGCGAGCACGGGCCGACCGTCCATGAGCACGGTGCACGCGCCGCAGTCGCCCTTGTCGCAGCCCTGCTTCGAGCCCGTCAGGCCGAGGCGGTAGCGCAGCACTTCGAGCAGCGTCCAGTGGTCCGGCGCGGAGACCCTCTGCGCGTCTCCGTTGACCTCGAGTTGGTACTCACCCACGGCGCGCATTGTCGCCGCGGGAAGGGCCGGAGGAAAGCCCGCAGGTGCGCTCGCCGCGCCTGTAACCGCCTTCCCAGAGCGAAGCGGCGGCCGTCGGGCGCGTCAGGCGCGGTAGGCGGCAATCTCGGCCACGAATACGGGGCCCAAGTCGGCGAGCTTCGTCTGGCCGATGCCGCGGATGCCGCGCAGCTCGTCGAGGGTCGTGGGGCGCAGCGCCGCGAGCTCCTGCAGGGTGCGATCGCCGAAGATCAAGTAGGGCGGGACCCCGCGCTCGCGCGCGAGGCGGCGGCGCAGGTTGCGCAGGCGCTCGAACAGCGTGGCGTCGACCGCGAGCTCGATCTCGGCGCCGTCGCTCGTCATGGCGCTGCGTCCTTCGCTCGCGCCCTCGGGCTCGAAGGTGAGCTTGCCGCGGCGCGTCGTGACCACGCGCGCCGGAGCCGAGCGGCGCATGCGCGGCGGCACCGGCAGGTCGTAGAGCTGCACCTCGCGCTGCGCCTTCATCACTTCGACGCCGGAGCGCGTGAGCGAGAGCGTCGGATACTGGCCGGCCGCGACGCGCAGGTGATCGAGGCCGACGAGTTGCTCGATCCAGTGGCGGATCTCGCGCGGGTGGCGCTCGTGCAGGAGACCGAAAGTCGTGAGTTGGTCGTGGCCCGCGGCGCGGATGCGCTCGGTGGAGGCTCCGCGCAGGACATCGGAGATGTGACCGGCCCCGTAGCGCTGCTCACAGCGCACTACGCAAGAGAGAATCATCTGCGCGACGCGCTGCGCTTCGGCGACCGCGCGCAGCTCGCCGAGGCAGACATCGCATGCGCCGCAGTTCGCGCCGCTGCTCCACTCCTGCCCGAAGTGCCGCACGAGGAAGCGATGGCGACACATCGCGCTGGTGGCGAAGCCGTACATCTCCGAGAGCCGCGCGAGCGAAGCTGCGGCCTGTGTTGGATCGATCTCGACGCCCGCGGCGCGTGCCTCGGAGTGGCTGCGTTCCTGCAGGTTGCGCCAGCCGTGGTAGTCGGCGCCGCTGTAGAGCATCACGCACTCGCTGGGGCTTCCGTCTCGTCCGGCGCGGCCGGTTTCCTGCGCGAATTGCTCGACACCCTTGGGCAACGCGGCGTGCACGACGAAGCGCACATCGGGCCGGTCGATGCCCATGCCGAAGGCGACCGTGGCGACGATCACCTCGATTTCCTCGGCGAGGAAGCGCGACTGGTTCTGCTCGCGTGTCTCCGCGCTCAGGCCAGCGTGGTAGGGGAGGCAGCGAATCCCGGCGCGCGCGAGCTCGGGCGCGAGCGAGTCGACATCGGTGCGGCGCAGGCAGTAGACGATGCCGGCTTCGCCGGGGTGGCGCCGGATCACCGAGAGCACCTGCTCGACCTCGTCGGCGCGCGGCAGGAAGCGGTAGGTCAGGTTGGCGCGGTCGAAGCTGCCGACGAGCTCCTCGGGCGCGCGCAGGCCCAGCTGGCGGACGATGTCGGCGCGCACCTGCGGCGTCGCGGTCGCCGTAAACGCCTGAATCGGGACATTCGGAAGCAGCGAGCGCAGCTCGCCGATGCGGCGGTACTCGGGGCGAAAATCGTGGCCCCAGTGGCTGATGCAGTGCGCCTCGTCGACCACCAGCGTGGCGAGCCCGAGCTGCGCGAGTTCTTCGATGAAACCCGGCACGACGAAACGCTCCGGCGAGACGAACAGGAGCTTGAGCGCTCCCGCGCGCAGGCGCTGGAAGACCTCGCGCTTCTCGCTCGTCTCCTGCGCGCTCGTCAGCATCGCCGCCTGCACGCCGCTCTCAGCGAGTCCCGCGATCTGGTCCTGCATCAGCGAGATCAGCGGGCTCAGCACCACGGTCAGGCCGTCGCGCACGAGGGCTGGCGCTTGGTAGCACAGGCTCTTGCCGCCGCCGGTGGCGAGTACCACGAGCGCGTCGCGTCGCTCGAGGCTGGCCAGCATCGCCTCGGCCTGCAGCGGCCGGAACTCCGCGTAGCCCCAAACGCGCGCGACGACTTCGCGCAGCGCCTCCATGCCTTCTTCACGTTCGAGCAGCTCGGTCCCCATCGCCCCTAGCGGCGATTGGACCCCAGCGCGCCCGCGGTTCAAGCGCCGAAACCGCGCCGGCTCGCGCTTTTCGCGGATTCCCTCCGCCCTTCAGGCCTCGAAACGACCGCGCAGGTCCGGCGGCAGCAGCGGGCATGTGTCCTTCGGCGCCGCAAACAGGCGGCGGCGCGCGCGGGCCACGGCGGAGTAGCCGAGGTCGAGCAGCGCGGCGGGCACGAGGCCGCCGAGCGCGGCCAGC
>VGYZ01000140.1 GCA_016872795.1 Planctomycetota bacterium | reverse complement strand
AAGGCGAACACCTGCTCGAGCGGCGCGTCGACACGCATGCGGCTCTGCAGCATGTAGCGCGGCTTGTGGCGCGCGAGGTACTCGTGCTGCGGAGCGTCCTTGCTCGGCCCGATCGCGATCTTGTGGCCGGCGCGCAGGAGGTTCGCGAGCGCGGAGTCGATGTCGGGGAAGCGGAAGCGGAAGCCGAGGGACTCGGCGCGGGCCGGCACGACGCGCGCGCCCGTGAGCAGCAGGTCGGAGACATCGCCGAGCGCGAGCTTGAGCGCGAAGGCGGGCGCGGGGAAGGGCGTCGGGCGCGAGAGCGCGCGGCCGAGCGCCTTGGTGAAGTCGGCGTTGGTGACGGGCGTCGGCGCGGAGGCGTTGAGCGGGCCGGAGAAGCGCTCGTCCGCGAGCGCCCGCATCACGAGCTCGATCCAGTCGTCGATGTGGATCCACGGCATCCACTGCTTGCCGCTGCCGAGCTTGCCGCCGAGGCCGAGCTGGAACGGCGGGAGCATCTTGGCGAGCGCGCCGCCCTCGGGGCCGAGCACGATGCCGGTACGGATCCACGCGGTGCGGATGCCGGCGGCGACCGCGGGCTCGGCGGCTTCTTCCCAGTCGCGGCAGAGGTGCGAGAGGAAGTCGGAGCCGACGGCGCTGCGCTCGTCGACGAGCTCGTCGCCGCGCGGGCCGTAGAAGCCGACGGCGCTGCCGACCACGAAGGCCTTGGGCTTGCGTGCGGCGGCGGCGAGCGCGCGGGCGAGGCGCGCGGTCGTGTCGACGCGGCTCGAGCGCAGCTCCGCCCGGCGGCGCTCGTTCCAGCGCGGCCCGAAGAGCGGCTCGCCGGCGAGGTGGATCACGGCGTGGACGCGGGACAGCTCGGCGCGCAAGCCGCTGTCGGAGATGTCGGTGCGGCACAGGCGCGGGCCGGTGCCCAGCACCGCTCGGGCACGCTCTGGCGAGCGCACCCAGGCCAGTACCTCGTAGCCCTCCCGGGCGAGGCGCAGGGCCAAAAGTCGTCCAAGGAAACCGCTCGCACCCGTCAGGAATACCGTCCGCGAATCGTTCATGGGCGCTCTTTTAGGGCAGCTACGGACGGTTTCTAGATATTTTTAGACGATTTCTGCTTGAGGAGCGCTCGGTTCGGGGCGAAGCTGCTCCCACTATGGACGAATTCATGACCAGTGCCGAAGTGGCTCGGGTGCTCGGAGTGGGGCCGACCAGTGTCAAACGCTGGGCCGATTCCGGCCTCCTGCCCTGCCTGCGTACCCCCGGACGCCATCGCCGCTTCTCGCGGCCGGAGGTCGAGAAGTTCCGGCTCGCGCAGCACGAGGTGCGGGAGCCGGATCCGGCGCAGATCGATGCGTGGATCAAGCTGATCGACTCCGAGTGCGGCCCCTACGAGGTCCACAGCGCGCTGCTCTTCGACCGCTCGCGACTCGACGCCTGGTGGCGCGTGTCGGAGCTCGTCGGCGCGGTGCTGGCCGAGATCGGTCGGCGTTGGGAGCGCGGCGAGATGGGGATCCTGCAGGAGCATCTGGCCAGCGAGCGTCTCGCCCGCGGCCTCGCCCGCTGCACGGAGTCCATCGCTGTGCCGCCGAAAGGCCCGCGTGCCTTGCTCGTCGGTGCGGAAGGGGACGAGCACACGCTCGGTCTCCAGCTCGCAGAGCTCGTCTTCCGCGAGTGCGGCTGGAATGTCCTGTGGGGCGGCCGCTCGATGCCCTCGACCGAAGTGGTCGGGCGCGTCGTGCGCGGCGACTGTGACCTCGTGGCGGTCTCGGCCGCGGGGAGCTTCAAGGACACATCGAAGCTGCGCGAGCAAGTGCGCGTGGTGGGCTCGGCCTGCCAAGAGCACGATGTGCAGCTGATTCTCGGCGGCCACGCCCCGTGGCCCGAGCACGCCTCCGATCTGCCCCGCTTCCACCGCGTCCAAGACTTCAGGGAGCTGCACGCACTGCTAAACTCCCTGCATGGCTGAGCCACAGGCCGCGACCGTGCGACCAATCCGAGTGGGCACGAGCGCGTGCCTGCTCGGCTCGCAGGTGCGCTTCGACGGCGGTCACAAGCGCGAGCGTTTCCTCACGGAGACGCTCGCGTCGTACTTTGAGTTCGTGCCCGTCTGCCCCGAGGTGGAGAGCGGGCTGCCGGTGCCGCGGCCGACCCTGCGCCTCGCGGGGGAGGAGAGCGCTCCGCGGCTCGTGTTCGGCGAGAGCGGCGAGGACTACACGCCGCAGCTCGAGGCGTGGGCGCGGATCAAGCTCGCGGCGCTCGAGCGGCTCGACCTGTGCGGTTTCGTGCTCAAGAGCGACAGCCCGAGTTGCGGCATGGAGCGCGTCAAGGTCTACAGCGACAAGGGTACGCCCTCGAAGAAGGGGCGCGGGATCTTCGCGGCGGCGCTGATGGCGCGCTTCCCGCTGCTGCCGGTCGAGGAGGAGGGGCGCCTCAACGACGCCAAGTTGCGCGAGACATTCATCGAGAGCGTGTTCGCGTACTGGCGCTGGCGCAACCTGCTCGAGGAAGGCCTGAGCATGGCGCGGCTCGTGGACTTCCACCGCATCCACAAGTACCTGCTGCTCGCCCACAGCCCCGAGCACTACGCCGTGCTCGGCCGCCTGGTTGCCACGGGCAAGAAGCTCGGGCGTGCGGAGCTCGCGGAACGCTACGGTGCCGGGCTGATGACGGCCATGCGCGAGCACGCGAGCCGCCGCCGGCACTTCAATGTGCTTCAGCACATGGCCGGCTACTTCCGCGAGGAGCTCGACACATCCTCGCGGGACGAGCTGCGCCAGACGCTGCACGACTACCGGGCCGGGCTCGTGCCGCTCGTCGTGCCGATGACTTTGATCCGCCACCATGTGCGTGTGTGCGATGTCGCCTACCTGCGCGATCAGGTCTACCTCGCTCCGCATCCAAGGGAGCTGATGCTGCGAAACCATGTCTAGAAGGCCGGAACGGCCTGTTTGGACATGTCCACCGCCGCCTTGAGCCTCTCCATGACCTCGCCTGTGCTCGCCGAGGGTGCTGTGGGGGGCGGGATGAGCCCCGCTCAGGGCCTCGAGCTGTCGCTCTGGGGCTGGGCCGTGGCCGCCGGCGTGATGTTCGTCCTGTGGCTGGTGCAGCTGCGGACCAAGGACGCGACCGAGGTCGACGTGGCGTGGGCGGCGAACTTGGGCGTGCTCGCGCTCCTGTATGCGGCGCGCGCCGAGGGGCTCGCGGAGCGCCGCTGGCTGGTCGGCGGGCTCGTGGCGCTCGCCACTTGGCGGCTCGCCCTCTACCTGTACCTCGACCGCGGCCGCAAGGGCGTCGAGGACGGTCGCTACGCGGCGCTGCGCGCGTCGTGGGGTGCGACGGCCAACGCGAAGTTCTTCGTGTTCTTTCAGGCGCAGGCGCTGCTCGATGTGTTGCTCGCGCTGCCGTTCCTGCTCGCCGCGGGCTCGGGCGAGCCGTGGGGCGCATTCGACGCGGCGGGCGTGGCGCTCGTCGCCGTCGGCATCGCGGGCGAGTCGCTCGCCGATCGCCAACTCGCGCGCTTTCGGGCCGAGCCGCGCAACAAGGGGCGCACCTGCCGCGCGGGCCTGTGGCGCTTCTCGCGGCACCCCAACTACTTCTTCCAGTGGCTCCTGTGGTGCGGCTACGCGTGCTTCGCGCTCTCCGCGCCTTGGGGCTGGCTTGGCTTCGCGAGTCCGCTCGCCATGCTCGGCCTGATCCTGTTCGTCACCGGCATTCCGCCGACCGAAGCCCAGGCGCTGCGCTCGCGCGGCGACGATTACCGCGCCTACCAGCGCACCACGAGCGCGTTCTTCCCGTGGTTCCCCAAGGACGACGCAGCATCGGCGAGGTGATTTCGATGGCACTGCAGACCCTGATCGAGTCGGGCAAGGTCCCGGATTTCGCGCTCCGCATGGGCATTCGGCGCCTCTTGGCGCAGCGCCTGCGCGAGGAGGAGAGGGGCGGCGAGGAAGGTCGCAGGGCGCGCCGCGCGGCGCTGCTCGAAAACATGCGCTCGAGCCCGATCGCGCTGCACACCGCGGAGGCGAACGACCAGCACTACGAGGTGCCGACGCGCTTCTACGAGCTCGCGCTCGGGCCGCACCTCAAGTACTCCGGTGCCCTGTGGAACGAGGGCGCGCGCACGCTCGGCCAGGCGGAGGCGGCGATGCTCGCCTTGTACTGCGAGCGCGCCGGGCTCGTCGACGGAATGGACATCCTAGAGCTCGGCTGCGGCTGGGGCTCGCTCAGCCTGTTCATGGCCGCTCGCTACCCCAAGAGCCGCATCCTCGGCGTGTCGAACTCGCGCACGCAGCGCGAGCACATCCTCGCCACGGCCAAGGCGCGCGGGCTCTCGAACCTCGAGATCGAGACCTGCGACATCAATCGTTGGAGCACCGAGCGGCGCTTCGACCGGGTCGTGTCAGTCGAGATGTTCGAGCACCTGCGCAACTGGGAGCAGCTGTTCGCGCTCGTCGCGCGCGCGCTCGAGCCCGAGGGGAGGCTCTTCTTCCACATTTTTGCCCACAAGCGTCATGCCTATCTGTTCCAGGCCGAGGGCGACGACAACTGGATGGGGCGCAACTTCTTCACCGGCGGGATCATGCCGTCGGACGACCTGCCGCTCGAGTTCCAGCGCGATCTCGAGTGCGTCGAGCGCTGGCAGGTCGACGGTACGCACTACGGC
>VGYZ01000139.1 GCA_016872795.1 Planctomycetota bacterium | reverse complement strand
TGAAAGCTGAGCGCGAACACCCGCCCGAGAGCGTGATGGCGGCTGTGGCGACGAGGCCAGCACAGGCCGTCCAGATGGCGAGGCGGCGAAGACGGCGGCGGGGGTCTTTGGTGGCGTTCATGATGCGATCATTCGGATCTGATCGAACCGGCTTTCAAGGTCGGCACGCTCGAACTCGGGCAGCCCGGCACATCGACATTACCCGCGGGTCGCCGTTTGCATCGGTTCGGTCCCGCCCCAGCGGTCCCGACCCCGGGGGTGGGGATAGGAACTCCAAGCGGATGACATCCGCCGGAGGCGGTCGGCGTCGACCGCGATAGGGAGGTTCGCCGCGGCTGAGGATCACGACCTGCTCCTTTTTCCATTTCATGCGGCTGTGGATGATGCGCCCAGGGATCGCCGGGGTCCACGCCTCCATCGACGAATGCGCCCGCCGAGGTGGAGTCCCTGGCATCCGCGCGCCGCGTTCAGGGCTTGCGCGCCGTGCAGTAGACGCCGAAGGCCAGCCGCCGCCCGGTCGGGCGGTCGATCAGGAAGCGGTCGAGGAACTTCAGCGGCCACAGGGCGACCGAGGCGGCGAAGAAGACGAGCGTCGAGAGCGCGCGCAGCGGCGCGCTGCGTCCCTCGAACAGCGTCGCCGCGTAGTACGCGAGCACGTTGACGACGGCGACGCTGGGCCCCATGTGGGCTCCGGAGTCGACGGGGACCAGCCCCACGCGCACGAGCTCCCGCCTCAAGCCATCGGCAGTGAAGCGCCGGCAGTCGATGGGATCGTCGTGGGACTGCTGCAGGAAGGGGATCTCGACGTGCGCGAGCCCGCCGGGACGCAGCACGCGCGCCAGCTCGGCGAAGACGGCCCGGTCGTCGGCCACGTGCTCCAGCAAGCCCGTGGCGATCGCCAGGTCGATCGAGTCCGGGCGCAGCGGCAGGCACTGCGCATCCCCGCAGACGTCCGTGCCGGGGAACTTCACGAAGTCGATGCACCTGACGTGGGGAGCGAGCCGGCGTCCCCCCGCTCCGATGTCGATCACGCGCCCGTGCGCGCCGGCGCGCTCCACCAGCGCCTGCACCTTCGGCCGCGCCTGCCACAACAGGCTCGGGAACCAGGCCATGTATCCGTGCTTCTTCCAGGGCATCGCGCGGGCTCGGCAGCATAAGCAACGACGGGGCTAGACTGCCGCGCACTCCCAGATGCAGCGCCTGGTGCACTTGATGAACGGGCTGGAGGTCGGAGGCCGCGAGCGCGTGGTCGTGCAGCTCGCGCAGCGCGGCCGCCGCGAAGGGCTCGATCACCGCATCGTGCTCTACGACTCGCCCTTCCGCGGCGTCGAGCTCGACCTCGACCCGGGGGACGTGCCCGTGCACTTCATCCAGCGCGGCCCCGGCGTGGACCTGCGCTTCGCCGGCGCGCTGGCGAAGCTGCTCGCCGAGCTGCGCTGCGAGATCGTGCACGCCCACAACGACACCGCGATCTTCTACGGCTGCGTCGCCGCGCTGCGCCTGGGCCTGGTCCGGCCCGCGGTGATCGCGACGTTCCACACGCGGCCGCGGCACGCGACGACCAAGGCGCGCTGGTCGACGCGGCTGGTCTCGCGGCGCGCGCGCACCATCACCGCCGTCAGCGAGGACATGGCGCGCCTGGTGGTCGACGAGGGCTGGGTGCGGAGCTGCGAAGTCGTGCGCAACGGCATCGATCTGCGCGAGTTCTCGCCCGACGGCCCGTTGGGCGGTTGGCGTGAGCGCCTGGGGCTCGCGCGCGAGGACTTCGTCGTCGCTCACATCGCGCGCTTCGACGGCGTGAAGCGCCACATCGACCTGCTCCAGGCGGCCGCGCTGCTGGCGCAGCTCGCTCCGCGGGTGCAGCTCGTGCTCGTCGGTCAAGGGCCGCTCGAGGACGAGATCCACGCGCGCGCGCGCCAGCTCACCAACGTCCACTTCGTGCCGCGCATCGTCGACGTCGCCGCCTTCCTGCGCGAGATCGAGCTGTTCGTGCTGTGCTCGGAGCACGAGGCCATGCCGCGCGTGCTGCTGGAGGCCATGAGCTGCGAGCGGCCGTGCCTGGCGACCGCGGTCGGCGGCGTGCCCGAGATGCTCGTCGACGCCGCCGGTGCCGCGTGCGGTCGACTGGTTCCCCCACGGCAGCCGGCCGAGCTCGCGCGCGCGATCGCGGAGCTCTCCGGCGACCCCGCGACGTGCGCCGCGCTCGCCCGGCGCGGGCGAGCGCGCGCTGCCGATTTCTCCGCCGAGCGCGAGTGGACGAGCTACGTCGAGCTCTACCGCGCGGCGCTCGCGCGCTGACGAGCTGTCAGCCGTAGCGACGCATGCTGGGCGCGTGCTTCTGGATGCGCGTGTCGACCTTGCAGGTGCAGTTGGGGCACTTGAGCAGGAAGCCGTCGACGCAGGCCTGCTTGTGCTCGGCGCTGAAGAGCATGTCGCGCAGGCGCCTGTCGTGCAGGTTGCCGAGCTTGAAGTGCACGTCGCACAGCTGCACGGTGCCGTCGGCGCCGACCCAGATCAGTTGGTAGGCGTCGCAGGGCACGCGCATGTCGGGGCCCAGGATCACCCAGTCGGGAATCGAGCGCAGGAAGGCCGTGGAGTGCGGGATGCGCTGTGGATGCGCTTCCTTCAGGCGCACCAGCTCGTCCACGACCCGCTGCACGTCGCCGCGATCCTCCTCGGCGAAGGCCAGCGACTTGTCCGGGCCGTCGGTGAAGTACGGGAACGTCGGCGCATAGAGATCGACGTGCACGTGCATGTCGAAGCGCCGCGCGAACTCCCACGCGCCGTGCAACGCCTCGAGGTTGCACATCGGCCGCAGGATGACGTAGTTGAGCTGCAGGTCGAAGCGCGAGCCGTACTTCTCGCGCACGACGCTCAAGCTGCGCTCGAGCTTCTCGAACTGCCCCTTGCGCTGCGAATACTCGTCGTACTTGGCCCCCACGCCGTAGAAGCCGATGGTCGTCAGGCGCAGGCCGGCCTCGAACAGCTCGTCGATCTTGTCGCCGAGCAGGAGCGCGTTGGAGGTGATGTAGGTGTCCAGGCCGATCGAGGTCGAGTGCCGGATCATCTCCGTGACGTCGGGGTGGACCAGGGGCTCGCCGCCGTACAAGCGCACGCGGCTGACGCCGGCCGCCTTGGCGTCGTCGAGCATGTGCTTCGCCATCTCCAGCGACAGCCGCGCGCCGAGCATGAAGTCACGCCCGTAGCGGCAGCCGATGCAGCGCAGGTTGCAGGCGGCGGTGATGGCCACCGTCAATTGCCGCGGCTGCGGCTTGATCAGCCCGGGGAACGAGCCCGCGAGCGAGTGGTGCACGCGACTGAGGCTGGTGTCGGTCTGACGCAGGACGCCGCGCAGCCAGGGGTGCCCGGCGAGCCGCGGCCGCAGCACCTGGAGTGCCCGCGAGCGATCGACGAGGGCCACGTCACGCGCCTCCGTCGGCGAGCGCCGCGTCGGCCCCCAGCGCCGGCGCACCCTCGCGACCGTAGAGCCGGCGGCTCGGCGCGTGGCGCATGACGCGCTCGTTCGAGCTGCAGTGGCAGTTGGGGCAGGCGAGCTTGAAGGCGTCGCGCGCCGCGCAGCGGTGCTCCTCGGTGAACAGCAAGTCGCGGAAGCGCTTCTCCTTCAGGCTGCCCAGCTTGAAGGTCACGTAGCACATCTGCACCGTGCCGTCCGCGCCGACCCAGATCATCTCGTAGGCCGTGCACGGCACCTTCATCTCCGGCCCGAGCAACAGCCAGTCGGTGATCGAGCGCAGCCCCTCGACGGTGTGCTCGAGCAAGTGCGGCTTGGCGCGCTTGAGCGCGACCAGCTCGGCGACGATGCGCTCGACCTGGCCGCGGTGCTCGGGTCCGAACTGCAGGCAGCGATCGTTCCCTTCCTGGAAGTACGGCAACGAGTAGTGCACCAGGTCGATGCGCATCGTCATCGCGTACTTCTCGGCGAACTGCACCGCGTCGTGCAGCGCGCGCACGTTGGCGCTCGGCCGCATCAAGAGCCAGTTCATCTGCATCTGCACGCGGTCGCCGTGGCGCTCGCGCGTCGCGGCGATGCCGCGCTCGACGGAAGCGAACAGCCCGCGGCGCTGGGTGTACTCGTCGTAGGCCGCTCCCACTCCGTAGAAGCCGACGGTCACGTCGCGCAGGCCGGCGGCGACCAGCGCGTCGATCTTCTTGTCGAGCAACGCGGCATTGGTCGTGACGTAGGGCCGCATGCCGAGCGTCTCGCAGCGCTCGACCATGCGCGGCAGGTCGGGGTGCAGCAGCGGCTCGCCGCCGTAGAAGCGGATCGAGTAGAAGCCGGCCTCGGCGGCGTCGGTGAGCACGCCGTCGACCATCTCGTACGGCAGCTGCTCGCCCACCATGAAGTCGCGCTCGTAGCGACAGCCCTGGCAGCGCGCGTTGCACGCGGCGGTGACCGCGATCATGATCTTGTACGGACGTGGCTTGATCAGCGCCGGCACGATGCTCGCCGCCGCATGGCGATAGAGCTCGACGCGGTTCTCGAGCGACTTGAGCGCGCCGTACGCGAGCCGCGACCCGCGCGCGCGGTCGCCCACGATGCGGCGAAACGATTGGCGAAGTGTCATGCAACTCTCCCCCTTTCCTCCGGGGAGAAACTCCACTCGAATTCCGCGAGTAGTACGGAGCCAGGCTCTG
>VGYZ01000138.1 GCA_016872795.1 Planctomycetota bacterium | reverse complement strand
GGCAGCGAGCTCGTGAGCGCGCGGCTCGCGCTCGCCCCGGGCTGGCGCGCGACCGAGCTCTCGTGGCGCAAGTCGATCGCCGACGGCAACATCGGCGCGCAGCCAGGCTTCGCGTGGCCGATGGCCGCCAAGCCCGAGCTGCGCCGCAAGCTCGCCATCCCGGCCGGAAAGATGGCGGTGACGCCGTGGTTCGGGAAGGAAACCAAGGACTGGCCCGCGTGGAAGGCTGGGCTGCGCGACGACGATGTGATCGTGGCCGTCGGGGGCGAGTCGCCGGATCTCGCCGCGCGCGACTTCATGGCGTGGTTCCGGCTGCGCTACGAGCCGGGCGACGCGCTCGTGCTGCGCGTGCGCGACGCCCGCGGCCGCGAGCGCGAGGTGCGCTACGCGGCGCCGGCGCTCGGTAAGCACTGAGTTCGAAGCGCGCGGATTTTCTCGCGCGCGGTTACCGGCCTCGGCCGCCGGGGTTGGAGCGTGCGAAGCCGGGCGGCGCGATCAGCGAAGCCTCGCTTCGGGGGATCGTCGCACTGTGCGGCGGGCGTGGGCGCGTCTTCGGTAGGACTCGACGCGGCCTGTACCTGCGCCACGCTCCGCCCCAGCCGGGGCCGGGCACGCCGCACAGGGCTTCGCGGGCCGCAGCGCTGCAACGCTGCGGCCCGTTTGCTTGTCGCTCCTCGCGCGCGCTCAGCCCAACGGCAGCGGGCCCGCGCTCGCTCGCGCAGGCCCGCTCACTCGCGCATCTCAGAGCACGCGCGTGACGCCCGGCGTCGGAATCGCGTAGCGGCCTTGGCCATCGGGCATCGACGGCGGCTCGGTCGTCCAGGTGAGCTCGCCGGGCGCGGCCGGCCACAGCGCGTGCGGCGACGCGAGCGCCTCCGCGTAGCTGATCTCGCGGCCCGAGTAGGCCGCCATGCGCCCCAAGATCGCGCTCATGGTCGAGGTCGCGCCGTAGCCGGCTTCGTCGTGCTCGCGCCCCTCGCGAATCGCGCGGAACAGCACATCGTGCTCGACTTGGTAAGGATCGCCGCCCTCGGCCTTGGAGCGCCAGCGCGTTCCGTCCGCGAGCGTGATCGTTCCACCGGAGATGTTCGCGCTGCCCTGCGAGCCGTGCGCGTGCTCGCTGACGCTCGACCAGGTGTCGGCCTGATGGCGGCAGTGCGACTGGCACACCGAGCCGTCGGCGTAGGTGAACTCGACCGCGAAGTGGTCGTAGATCTCGCCGAAGTCGACGCCCGTGCGCACCTGACGGCCGCCCATGCCCTGCGCGCGCACCGGCGGGCCTTTTTTCAGCCAGTTGACCACATCGATGTTGTGGATGTGCTGCTCGACGATGTGGTCGCCGCACAGCCAATTGAAGTAGTACCAGTTGCGCATCTGGTACTCCATTTCGGTCTGCTGCGGCTGGCGCGGATTGACCCACACGCCCGACGAGTTCCAGTAGCAGCGCGCGAAGTTCACATCGCCGATCGCTCCGTCCCACAGGCGCTGCATCGTCTCGAGGTAGCGCGCGTCGTGGTGGCGCTGCAGGCCGACGCCGACCTTGAGTTGCTTCTTCTTGGCCTCTTCCGCCGCCGCGAGCACCTTGCGCACGCCGGGCGCATCGACCGCCACCGGCTTCTCCATGAACACGTGCCGCCCGCGCGACACCGCGTACTCGAAGTGCCACGGCCGGAAGCCCGGCTGCGTGCAGAGCAGCACGACATCGCAGTCGACATCGATCGCCTTCTTGTAGGCCTCGAAGCCGAGGAAGCGCCGCTCCTTCGGCACATCGACCTGTCCCGGCCGCGCGCGCTCGATCTCCGCCAAGCTGCCCTCGAGCCGATCCGCGAACGCATCCGCCATCGCCACGAGCTTCACCGGCCCCGCCGTCGACAGCGCCTGCACCGCCGCGCCCGTGCCGCGCCCGCCGCACCCGACCAGCGCCACCCGCAGCTCCGGCTCGCCCAACCCCCGCGCCAGCGCCCCCTTCGCCAGCGTCGCCCCCGCGATCACCGCCGAACTGCCCACCAAGAACTGCCGCCTCGACCCATCCCCAATCCCACCCATCTCCATGCGCCGCTCCTTCTCTCCAGCTCCGTGTAGTTCCGTGTAGCTCCGCATCGACCGACTCCGCCCAAGGCTGTGCCCCCACCCCCGACTTGTCAACGCACGACCGCCGCGAAATACGCGCGCGCGAGTCAGCGGCGCCGAGGATCGCATGCGCGGATGCCACAAGTTCGAAGCGGCGGGGGCTCGGATGAAAGTCCGTCAGTACAGGGATTTTTCGGGGGAGTGGCGGGCGAGGTAGGTGGTGAGGTCGAGTTTCTTTGCGGTGGAGTCGGAGGTCATGCAGCGCAGGGTGCCGAAGACTTTGCGCTCGGGCCAGGGGCGGTCGAAGCGGCCGAGAGTCCAGAAGATGCCGCTGTAGGAGTTGGGGTTGCGGCCGTCGAGGGCGTAGCGGTTGTTGAGTTCGATCAGGTGCTCGAGGGCGAGCTGGGGCGTGGCGGACCACTCGTAGATTTTCTTGCCCCACAGCATGCGCAGGTAGTTGTGGATCGTGCCTTCGCGCAGGAGCTGGGTCTGGGCGGCGTTCCAGATGCGGTCGTGGGTCTGGGCGCGGGCGAGCTGCTCGAGCGAGTAGATGTGCGGGCGCGGATCGGAGGCGTGCTTGGCGAGCGTGTCGAGCGCGAACTGCGGCAGCGACTCGAAGCGCTCGTAGTCGGGGCGGTGGAAGCAGAAGACATAGCCGAGCTCGCGCCATGTGACGAGCTCGTCGAGGAAGGCCTCGGCGGGCTGGCTCATGTTCCACCAGCCCTCGCGGCGGCCGTGGGCCTTGGGGCCGATGCGCGCGGGCGTCCAGCCTTCGCGCGCGACGAGCTCGCGGAACACATCGTGCACGGAGATGTGGCCGAAGTGCAGGTAGGGCGAGAGGCGGCTGGCGACCTCGGGCTCGGGCTGGCTGCGCTTGTCGGCGTAGTCGACGAGCTTGCGGTCGAGGAACACGCGCAGGGTGCGCGCGGCGGCGTTCGCGCCGCCTTCGGTCGCGACCACGCCGACCGTGGCGTCGACGGGCAGCTTGGCGAGTTCCGCCGCGTCGCCCGCGAGCAGCTTCCCGCTCGCGGCGGGCCACTGCTTCGCGATGTTCGCGGGAAATTCGCCGCGCGGCAGCTTCACGCCCGCGAGCGCGTCTTCGAGCGGAAGCTCGGAGAGGTGCGGCGCGAGCTCCTTCTGCAGGAAGCGGCGGAACGCGTAGGCGCTGGGGAAGTCCTGCGGCGAGGCGCGCAACGGCAGGAGGCCGTTCGAGTCGACGGCCTCGACGCAGGCCGGGCTCGCGGCCGCGAAGGCGTCGAGCATGCGCGGCAGGAAGAAGCACGGGAACTCGTCGGTGACGACCGTGCAGGCGCGCTCGGCGAGCGCGGCGAGCAGGCCCTTGCCGGCGCCCTTCACGGGCTCGACATAGGCGTGGTAGGCGACGCCGCGCTCGGCGAACCAGCGCTGGTTGTCGCGCATGCCGTCGAGCACGAACTTGTGCAGCCGCGCGCTCGCCCAGCGGTAGTCGCAGCGCAGCGCCTCTAGAACGAGCAGCGGGACGCCCAACTGCGCCGCGCGCGCGACCGCGTGCTGCAGGCCGAAGTTCGAGCGGCCGCGGCGCGCGGAGGTCATCCAGTAGAGGACATGGTCACCCTTCGAGCGCAGGGAGCGGTCGTTCTTGGTGGCGAGGCGCAGCGCGGGGATCGGGGCGGGGGAGCTCATCGAGACAGGCTTTTCGTGGCGCGCGCGAGAACGGAGTCGAACATCCGCTCCGTCAGGCGACCGGTCTGGGTGTTGAGACGGCTGGGGTGGAAGCTGCCGACGACCTCGAGGCCGTCGAGGGAGTAGCGCGCACCGTGGGCGAAGCGCGGCAGGCGCGCGAGCTCGCCGCGCTCGCGCAGGAGCCGTCCGACGGCGCGCCACGCGTCGCCGCCGAGGCACAGGACGGTCGCCGGGCGCGGGAGCAGCGCGAGCTCACGCGCGAGCAGGGGCGCGCAGCGCGCGAACTCGGTGGCGGACGGCTTGTTCTCGGGCGGCACGCAGCGCACGGCGTTGGTGATGCGAGCGCCGCGCAGCTCGAGGCCGTCGTCGATGCTGCGCGAGGTGGCGAGGCTCGAGAGTCCCGCCCGATGCAGCGCGGCGAACAGGAAGTCGCCGGAACTGTCGCCGGTGAACGGCCGGCCGGTGCGGTTCGCGCCGTGTGCCCCGGGCGCGAGTCCGACGATCAAGAGTCGCGCGCGCGGGTCGCCGAAGCTCGGCACGCCGCGCGAGTGGTACGCGGAGCCGCGCACGGCGAGCGGACCCTTCGCGGTGCAGCACACGCGCCAGCGCACGAGCCGCGGACAGCGCTCGCACGCGAGCGTGTCGCGCGCGAGCGCTGCAATCGACTCGTCAGGCGACGCGCGACGGGCCATCGGGATGCGAGGCTAGCGCGCCGTGCGAGCGACGCGCGGCCGAGAGGTGGTCAGGCGATGTCGAGCGGCTCGGCGCCGAAGCGCAGCTGCATGGCACGGGCGCGGTAGCCGAAGATCGTGCGCAGCTTGGGGGCGACGATCAGCTTCTGCGCGATGGCTCCGATGGGGCCGAGCGGCGGCGAGTACCACACGCGGTCTTCCATGATCGTGCGCTGGCCGTCGCGCACGAAGCGGTGCTCGTGCCACCACGAGCTGTAGGGGCCCGCGAGCTGGCTGTCGGAGAAGACCTCGCCGGGCTGCCATGTGTCGATGCGTGAGCGCCAGTCGAGGCCGATCGGTCCGATCTGGATCTTGTAGTCGATCTCGCGTCCGACGCGCATCTCGATCGGCGGGGGCGAATCGAGCGAGAACGACATGCTGGGCGGCGTGATCGTGCCGAGGTTCTCCGAGCGCGAGAAGAAGGCGAACACCTGCTCGAGCGGCGCGTCGACACGCATGCGGCTCTGCAGCATGTAGCGCGGCTTGTGGCGCGCGAGGTACTCGTGCTGCGGAGCGTCCTTGCTCGGCCCGATCGCGATCTTGTGGTCGGCGCGCAGGAGGT
>VGYZ01000137.1 GCA_016872795.1 Planctomycetota bacterium | reverse complement strand
CACCGGATCGAGCTTCGCGGCCGCCATCAGGAAGCGCAGCTTGAACTCGGGATTCGCCGCGTCGAAGCACGCCATCAGGATCTCGTAGTCCTGCGGCTGGCCATGCTTCTCGAGCGCCGCGGCGGCCAGTGCGGCGAGGCCGACGTCGCGATGGCGCAGCAGCCGCAGGCACAGCGCGCGCGCGCCAGGCGCGTCGCTGCGCTGCACGATCTCGAGCGCGTTGCGCAGGTGCGACCCGCCGTCGAGGCTCTCGAAGTGCGCGTCGATCGTGCGACTCGCGACCGCGAGTCCCTCGTCGCCGCGCGCGGCGAGTTCTTCGCGCGTGCGCCGCAGCGGATCGCGATGCCCGCGCTCCAGCGTCTCAGTCAGGATGCCGAGCGTGTCGGAGGCGTCGATGTCGTAGTGCTCGTTGCGCGTGCCCGGCGAGAGCAGGTACGCGATACGCGCGTCTTGCTCGATCGGCAGGGTGCTCGTCTGCACGCTCCCCGATTGGTCCGATTCGTGTTCGCTGCAGCTCGCCATGCAAGCTGCCATGGCGCACGCCACGGCTGCCAACGCGAGAGCGCGGCGTTTTCGCCCCTTGACTTCACGGCGCGCGTCGTCGCTGCAGGTCTGCATGGGCCAGCATGTTCGTCGTATGGGGAACTAGAGCCCGAAACGCTCAGGATCGAGCACGCCCTGCGAGCGGCGCAGTGCGACCAGCGCCTTGGCAAGATTCGCGCGCGCCAGCGTCTGCGAATAGAGAGACTCTCCGAGCTGCTGCTGGAATTGCAGTACTTGGAAGTTCGTGGAGAGGCCCTCGCGGTAGCGCGCTTGCTCGGCAACGAGCTGTCGCAACGCGAGCTCAGCACTGGCTGCAGCCGCGCGCACGGCCTCGATCGAGTAATTCGTGTTGCGCACTGCGGCGCGCACCTCTTCGACGATCTGGGACTCCAGTTGGTCGTAGGTGAGACGCGCCGCGCGCACCGCCGCGCGCGCGGACTTCTCGGCGCTGAGCGCCGTGCGATTCCCGATCGGAGCGCTGAAGCTCAGTTGCGCCGCATAGGTCGGGTAGTCCCAGCCGAACGCGGACTCGAGCGCGTCGCCCTCGTTCTGTTCGATGGCAAAGCTCGAGGTCTGGAACGAGAAGTCGAGCTGCGAGCGACGCAGCGAGCTCGCGCGCAGGAGCTGCTCCTCGCTCTCGTCGATCTGGAACAGCTGCTGGCGCAGCTCCGAGCGCTCGACGAGCGCCACGGCGAAAGCGGCGCTCCAGCTCGGCACGCTCGCCGGGTCGGTCTCGGGCAGCTCCGTCACGGGCTTGAGCTCGCGCTCCCAGCGCGCCGCCTCCGTGCCGGGGTACATCAGGCCCTTGAGCTTGTCCGCGGCCGCGCGAACGGTGACCTCGCGCGCGAGCTTCTGCTCGATGCGTTGAGCGACATTCGTCTCCGCTTGCAGCACTTCGACTTCCGTTCCCACGCCGGCCGCGAGCCGGCGCTGGTTCTGCGTGAGCTGCTCGCGTCCGAGCGCGAGCGTCTCGTCGGCGACGCGCGCCTGCTCGATCGCCGTGACGAGATCCCAGTAGGTCTGCGCCACGCGCTGCAGCAGGTCCTGCCGCGCCTGTCGCACATTTTCGAGCTGCCGGCGCAGTCGGAACTCGTTTTCGCGCTGCGTGCTCGTCGCGAACGCAGTCCCCGCCCCGCGCAGCAGCGGCTGGTTGAAACTCAGCGCGACGCGCTCGGACACCGAGCGCTGGAACAACGCGAAGTTCGAGTCGGTGTTCGACTGGCTGAACGAGAGGTCGACCGCGCCGCCGGTGAGCAGCGGCAGGTTCAAGCCCGTGTCGATCTCGAGCGTCTGCGAGTTGATGCTGTTGATGTTGAAGAACGGGTTGTTGTTCCGGTTCTCGCTGTCCGTGTAGCCCGCGTTCGCGCGCCAGGTCGGGTCGAAGCTGCCCCAACTGCCCTCGTAGGCGTACTGGGAGACCTCCGCGGAGTTTTCCGTGAGCTTGAGCCCGAGGTCATTCTCGAGCGCGGTGCGGGCCGCCTCGAGGAGTGTCAGCTCGAGCGCGGCAGCCGACTCCTGCCCCAGCGGGGCCGAGGCGAGCGGGGCGGACTGCGTGAAGGTCAGAGCGAGGGCGACGGACCACATGGGCGAAGGAGGGTAACCGCGCGCGCGCGCGGGGACCACGGCGGGCCCGGGTCGGGGCGCCGAAAGCTGCCTACAGCGGCTCGAGGAGGAGGTTTCCGACCTTCCGGAGAGCCGCTAGGGCGCGCCCCAGGCGTCCAGCGCCGCCTCGCGCTCGCTCGAGCCCGTTTCGCGGTGGTCTCCGAGAGACTCGCGCTGAAGGAGCACCAAGGGTTCCTTGGCCGAGCGCCCAGCGATTTCCCGCGCGTCGGCGCTCGGGCGAGCGAAGTCCACCAGCGTGGCGGCCTCGAGTGCGCCGCCGGCGGCCGCCCGCTGGAGCGCGCAGGCGACGAGGCGCGAGCGCTGGAAGTCCGGCAGGGCCGCGAGGCGCGCGAGCGCGGCGTCGAGGTACACAGGTCGCGCTCCCGAGAGCGCCCACTCGTCGAGCAGGATCTCGGTCCAGATCGCCATCCGACTCGGGGCTCCGTCCGGAGCGCGCGAGAGTACCCATTCGGGCAGGCCCCGGCCCGCGAGACGCGCTGCACGCAGCCACAGAATCTGCGCGAGGGGTTCTGCGGGGGCGCTGTCGCTCCAAGGCTTCGGCGCGAGGGCGAGCAGCGCGGCGTGTTCCGAGCGACGCGCGCTGACGAGCCAGTCCGGGCCATCGGTGCCTCCACCGACTTCGACTGCGCGCGGTTCGCCCTCGGGGAGCGGCGCGTTCGGCACGAGCTCGGGCTCGCGCTCGTTCTCCCCCGAGAAGTACGGCTCGGCCGGCGTCTCGATGCGCGCCTGGAACTCGCCCGTGCGGCGCGGAGCGCGCAGCACGATCCACGCGAGCACGGGCAGCGCGAGCAGGTGCGCGACGAGCAGCGCGGCCGCAAGTCGCAGCGCACTCGACGAGCGCACGCGCTCGAGCGCGAAGCGCACGACCAGTCGCAGGTCGCCGCCGCGACTGAGATCCTCGCGCGTCGTCCGGGCCAGCACGCGCTCGCAGAGACGGCGCGTCGTGCGCGCTTGCGCCGCGGGTTCCGCGAGCAGTTGCAGGCGCAGGTCGTCGGCGAAAGCGCCCAACTTGCGCAGGGCCGCCGTGCACTGCGCGCACGCGTGCACCTGCGCGCGCAACGCGCGGGCCTCGGGATCGAGCGCGGCTTCGAGCAGCGTCGGCTCGTCGAAGTGCCGATGCTTGTTCACGGAGGTTGCTCCTCGCTGAGGATCTCGCGCAGCCTGCGCAGCGCATGGAAGATGCGCGACTTGACCGTGCCGACCGGGATGCCGAGCAGCTCGGAGATCCTCGCGTAGGGCCGCTGCTGCACGAGCGCCAGCTCGATCACGACGGAGTGGGACTCGGGGAGGTGCGCCAGCGCGGCCTGCACGCGCTCGCGCTCCTCGAGACGCTCCGCGCCGCGGCTCACCTCGGGGTCGGAGCCCGGCAGGAGCTCGAGCAGGCTCGCGTTGCCGTCCGTGGCTTCGTCGAGCGATGGCCCCTCCATTCGCACCGCGCGCCGCCGTCGATGGTCGATCCATGCGTTGCGCGCGACGCGCAGCACATAGCTCGAGAAGCGCGACTGCGCGCGGTAGGTCGGTGCGGATCGGTACAACTTGAGGAACACTTCCTGCGCCAGATCCTCCGCCTCCCCGAGCAACGCCCCGTGCCGCTGGAAAAAGCGCAGGAGCGTGGCCGCTTCGCTGCGTACGAACTGCTCGAACGGCTCCCGGTCACCTCCACGGAGGGCCGCGAGCGGATCGCGCTCGTCGTCCCAGGAGTCCTTCAAGCACTCCCCCAACGCAGCAGGACGGCCATGGTTCAGCCCTTTTTCCGGTCCCGCAGGGCCCAAAGGCGCGCCCCCGGCCCAGTCCAGCGCAGCGAGACCGACCGCTGCTCGGGGCCGGTGTGCGCCAGTTCGACCTCGAAACGCTGCTCGGGGAGCCACGGCAGCACATGCTCCGCCCACTCGACCGCCGCGACGCCGTCCGCGCGCAACCACTCGGCCCCCCCCTCGTCGAGGAAGCCCTCCCCGCGCTCTCGCATCCAAGCATCGAGGTGGTAGAGCGGGATGCGCCCGGGGTAGCTGTGCATCAACTGGAAGGTCGGGCTCGAGACCTGCGCGCTCACTCCCAAGCCGCGGGCGAGCCCGCGCACGAAGCAGGTCTTGCCGCCGCCGAGCTCGCCTTGGAGCGCCACGACATCCCCCGGACGCAGCAGGCGTCCGAGCGCCTCGCCGAGGTCCTCGGTGTCGCGCGCCGAGGCGCTCTCGAATTCCAAGCTCTCGCTCACCTGCCGTGGATCCAGCCGCCTTCCCCGGCGAAGGGCACGAGTACCTCGCTGCTCTCGTCCCGCGGCACCCGCAGGCCTCTGCCGCGGCGCACATTGCCGAGCACCGCGAAGCCCGGGCAGTGCCGCGGCGCTTCGCGCAGCGCGCGCAGGACCGCGCGGGCCGGCAGGGTGGCCACGAGCTCGTGGTCCTCGCCGTCGTGCAGGGCATGTCGCAGGGCTGAGCGCCCGCTTGCTCGCGCACGCCTGCGCGCATCGGGATGGATCGGAACGACGCCGATGTCGATCGCAACCTTCGAGGCGCGCGCGATGCGCGCGAGGTCGAGCGCGAGCCCGTCGGAGACATCCATCATCGCCGTGGCACCCAGTCCGAGCAGCCAGCGCGCGGCCTCGAAACGGGGCTCGATGCGCAGGTGCCGACCGAGCAGGCTCCCGCCGAAGGCTCCGGTCGCGACGACCACCTGACCTGCGCGCGCGCGGGCGCGCGAGGGCGGCACGCCGCGCGCGACGAACTCGCCCAGCGCTGTCACCGTCAGCGCGAGCGGACCTTCCGCGCAGGTGGTGTCGCCTCCCACGAGCGCGGCGCCGTGCGCACGCGCGGTCGCATCGACGGCGGCGATGAACGCCCTGAGGCGCGCTTCGGACTCCGCGCGC
>VGYZ01000136.1 GCA_016872795.1 Planctomycetota bacterium | reverse complement strand
AGGTTGTTTTTTTGGTGACGAGGCCGCCTCGGGGGCGTTTTCGGACCGTTGGCGGCCGCCGAGAGGGGGCGAGAGCGAGGCCCGGCGGCACCCCGTTGGCAGGCGAGCGGCACCCTGACGGGCGCGGACCTGACGGGCGCGGAGAGGGCCCGCGGCTGTGGCCCGCGGAGATGGCCCGCGGCTGTGGCCCGCGGAGATGGCCCGCGGTGCCGGCGGCGTGCGGGGGCTGTTTGCGCTGGAAAACGCGCCCAAAAGCGCGGGTTTTCGCGGCCGTTCGCTGGTTGCGCGAGCGCCGCGTGCGCGCGGGCCGCCCTAGTCCCAGCCGCCGCCGCGCTCGCGCTTGCGCTCGGAGCGCTGGCGCTTGTCGCTGATGCGCCGACGGACGGAGCCGCGCGTGGGGCGGGTCGCACGGCGGGGCGGGAGCATGTGCAGGGCGCCGGCGAGCAGGGCGGCGAGGCGCTCGCGGGCGGCGGCGAGGTTGCGGCCCTGCTCGCGGTGCTCGACGGCCTTGACCAGCAGCTCGCCCGCCTTGGTGAGGCGCGCGCCGAGCTTGGAGCGCAGGCGCTCCTTCTGGGCCGGGGTCAGGCTGGCGCTGCCCTCGAGGTCGAAGCGCAGCAGGATGCCGCTCGACACCTTGTTGACATTCTGGCCGCCCGGTCCGCCGGAGCGCAGCGCGGTGTGGGAGAGCTCGGCCTCGGGGAGCACCAGCCCCGGCCGCACGAACAGTCCCTCTTGCGGCGCGTCCATGGACCCCGCCCTAGGCGCGCGGATCGTGGTCGCGCAGGAAACGGAACGGGAAGATGCCCGTGTTGTGGCCGTCGGAGAACTGCAGCGCGATGGCGTAGTTGCCGACGAAGCGCACATCGCTCTGGGTCAGGCCCGCGGGCACCGAGGAGGGGTCGTGCATGCGCACCCCGGTGACCTCGTTGATGCAGCCGGCGCAGGGGCACACGCCGCGCAGCTCGGCCGCCGAGTAGCTCGTGCGGTGCCCGTCGGCCCACTCGACCTCGAGCTTGCTCGGATCGCTGCGGCGGATGACCAGCGGCTGGTATGTGTTCACGGCGCGCCCTGTCGCAGAAAGAAGGTCGCGGAGAGAAGAAGGTGGTGGGCAGGACCGGACTTGAACCAGCGACCCGCTGATTTTCAATCAGCTGCTCTACCGACTGAGCTACCTGCCCAACCACGCCTCGCGGCGTGCACGAGGGCTGAAGATTGTGGCCGCGGGAAGGGACTCGGTCAACGGGGGAACGCCGCGGAAGCCGCGCCCAGTCGCGCGCGCGCCTCGGCGATGTCGCGCCGGATCTGCGCCACGAGCGCGTCGACTCCGTCGAAGCGCTGCTCTCCGCGCAGCCGGCCGAGGAAGGTGAATTCGAGCGCCTGGTCGTACAGGTCGCCCGCGAAGTCGAGCAGGTGCACCTCGATGCGCAGCTCGCGCGCGCCCCCGGCAACGGTCGGACGAAAGCCGATGTTGGCCACCGCCGCGCGCTCGGGGCCGTCGTGGCCCTCGAGCACGCTCGCGCCCAAGCGCGCCCGCCCGTAGTAGACGCCCGGCGGCGGGTGCAGCTCGTGGTGCAGGTCGAGGTTGGCGGTCGGGAAGCCCAACCGCCGTCCGAGGGCGTCGCCATGCACGACCGTGCCGAGCACGCTCGCGGGTCGCCCGAGCATGGCCTGCGCGCGGGCGAGGTCGCCGAGCTCGATCGCCTCGCGGATCGCGGTGCTCGACACGCCGTAGGGGCCGACCTGCACCTGCGGGACCACGGTCACATCGAAGCCGCGGGCGGTGAGGAACTCCGGGGTGCCGCGGCGCTCGCGGCCGAACTTGCTGTCGAAGCCGAGCACCAGCGCGCGCGTGGCGAGGCCGCGCACGAGCACGCGCTCGGCGAAGTCCTCGGCCGTGGTCTCGCGCAGCTCGGCGTCGAACTCGATTCCCACGGCGTGCTCGATCCCCGCACGACGGAAGAGCGCGAGGCGGTGCTCCAGCGTGGTCAGCGTGCGCGGCGCGCGGCCGAGCAGCACCTCCTTGGGGTGCCCGGCGAAGGTCACGACCGTCGGGACGGCTCCGAGCGAGCGCGATCGGGCCACATTGGCGGCGAGGATCGCTTGATGGCCGAGGTGCACGCCGTCGAAGACTCCGATCGAGACCACGGATCCGCCCGCGGGTGCGGCCTCGAGCGCCGTCATGGAGCGCGTGGTCTTCAAGCATCGCTCCGGAGCGGCTCGCGGGCGCCCTCAGCGCGCGCCGGCGGACTGGGAGCGGCGGTAGGAGTCGACGAGCTGCGCCAGAGCGGCCTTGTTGCGGGCCTTGTCGGCGGGCGACATGCGGTCGACGAGCAGCACGCCTTCCAAGTGGTCGTATTCGTGCTGAACCACGCGCGCGAGGAGGCCCGAGTACTCGGTCTCGTGCTTGTTCCCCGCGGGGTCGAAGGCCACCACGCGGCAGCGTTCGGGGCGCTTGATCTCGGCGTAGATCTGCGGAAACGAGAGGCAGCCCTCCTCGTGCGGCGTGATCGGACCGGAGCGCTCGACGATGGTCACATTGACCAGCGCCAGCTCGTGCTCCTTCTGGGCCGGATCGCCGGTCGGGTTGAGCACGAGGATGCGCCGCTCCAAGCCGGTCTGGGGGGCGGCGAGGCCGCACCCTTCCGAGCGGTACATCAGGTCGAACATGGCGGCCACGGTGGCGCGCAGCTCGTCATCGAAGGCCTCGACCGGCTTGGCCACCTTGCGGAGCACCGGATCGGGGTAATAGACGACGCGGAAATCGAGCGGGACGGACATGGGCGTTGGGGGGCCCGGCTCTTGATCCGCGCCGGGGCCGCGGAGAATAGCCTGCGTTGACGGTTTCTGACCACGCCGCTAGCCTCTGCGCCCCTCGTTTCCGCCCCGTACCGCCCGGCTCGACCGCCCTGTCGAGCGCCATGGGGGCGGCGGGTCGCGCTGGCGAGCATCCCCTCGTCGTGGACTACTCCAAGCATCTCCAGAAGGCGGAAGAGGCCCTGCGTCAGCGGCGCTGGGACTTCGCCATCGAGGTCTACCAACAGTTGTTGGAGATGGACCCCGATCTGGGCGAGGCCCGCGGTGGGCTGCGCAAGGCGCTGCGCAAGCGCGCCGAACAGGGCGGCGGGGGCGCGAGGCTCTTCAAGGTGCTCACCGGCGCCGGACCGCTGGCGGTGGCGAAGGGGCTCGCGAAGGCGGGCAAGCACGCGGCCGCGGCCAAGTCCTACGAGCAGTACCTCGCGCTCAACCCGCTCGATCCCGACGCCAACCTCGAGCTCGGCCGTGCGCTCGAGTCCGCGGGCTTCACCAAGTCGGCGCTCGCGGTGTACGAGTTTCTGGCGGAGATCGCGCCGCGCAATCCCGAGGGACTGAAGCGCGCGGGGGCGATGGCCTACCGCGCCGGAGAGCACGGCAAGGCGCTCGAGTTCTACGAGCGCGCCCTGCAGGCCGACCCGCGCGACCAAGATGCGCTCAAGGCACGCAAGGACCTCGCGGCGGAGCGCGCCCTCAAGGCCGGTCGTTTCGAGGCCGTCGCCCACAGCCGCGAGCAGATTCGCGACAAGGAGCAGGCGGCCGACCTCGAGCGCTCGCGGCGCCGCGTGCTCACCGAGGAAGACCTCGCCAAGGAGCGCGAGCGCCTCGAAGGCCTGTTCGCGGACAACGCCAAGGACCCCGAGCTCATGCTGCAGCTCGCGGATGTGAGCGAGCGCCTGAAGGACTACGAGTCGGCGCTCGACTTCGCCGAGCGCGCCGCGCAGTACAAGAAGGACAGCTTCGAGCTGCTCACCAAGGTCGGCGACCTGCGCGCCAAGGTGCTCAAGAAGAAGATCGCGCGCGCGGACAAGGAGGGCCACGCCGAGCTCGCCTCGCGCTTCGAGGCCGAGCTGCTCGACCTCGAAGTGGCCGACTACCGCGGCCGCGTCGCCGTGCATCCGGGCGACGCCAGCCTGCGCCTGCAGCTCGCCAAGCGGCTCGCCAAGAAGGGCGACCTCGACGCGGCGCTGTCCGAGTTCCAGAAGGCGCAGGCCGACGCCCGCGTCCAGCGCGAGGCCCGCATGGGCATGGCCCACTGCTTCCAGCGCAAGGGCTTCAGCGACCTCGCCAAGAAGGAGTACCTGCGCGTCCTCGAGGGCGTGCAGGAGATCGACGAACGGGCCAAGGAAGTCCTCTATGCTCTCGGCGAGATCGCCGAAGGCGAAGGCCGGACCGACGAGGCTCGCGCGAGCTACGCTCGCATCTACGAAGTGGACATCGGCTACCGTGATGTAGCCGCCAAGATGGAACGATTTCGCTAAGCCATGACTCACTCCAAGCAAGCCGCCAAGCGCGTCCGTACCAGCAACCGCCGTCGCAACAAGAACCGCGCCGTTCGCAGCGCGGTCAAGAGCAAGGCCAAGGCCACGGTCGCCTCCGCTCCCTCCGAGCGCCCCGCGATGCTCCGCGAGAGCATGAAGATGATCGACAAGGCGGCCAAGGTCGGCGTGATTCACAAGAATGCCGCCGCGCGCAAGAAGAGCCGCCTGATGAAGGCGCTCAACAAGCTCGCCGCCGCCAAGTAGTCGTCGTCGGCACGAAACCCGTCATGGGCTCCTTCGAGACCGACGCCGCGCAGAGTTCCCCGCTCTTGCGGCCGCTCTCCGTGGCGAAGCGCAGGGAGGAGCTCTACTCGGAGGCCCGCGACATGGTCGCCGACCTCGCGGGCTGGACGCTCGTGCGCTCCGACGATGCAGCGCTCGTGCTGCAGTGCGAACGCAAGGGCGGCTTGTTCGGCGGCACCGCGCGCATCATGTTGCGCGTCGAGGGCCCGGAAGGCATCCCGTCGGCCACGATTCATGTGCGCTCGGAGACGAGCGGGCTGTTTGCGCGCGATCGCGCCAATGTGCGCGAGTTCCTCGAGCCGTTCACGCGCCGGGTCGGGCTGTAGTGGCGCGTTCGTTGCGCGCGCGCAGCGCCTGCGCGAGCGCGCGCGAGAGCGCGGTCGACGCCGCGCTCGGTCGCGCGTCGAGCTTGAGCGTCGCGAAGGTCGCGTTGGCCTCGGCTTCGTCGGGTCCGATGGCGCGGCCGTCCTCGTGCAGCAAGGAGAGCTCGAGGCGCTCGGCCTGTTCGTCGATCGCGAGCACGCGCACGGAGACGCGCTCGCCCGGTTGCAACTGGCGCGAGAGGTTCTTCTCGCCGCACAGCTCGGCCTGCGTGTTGTGCACCAGTCCTTCGATGCC
>VGYZ01000135.1 GCA_016872795.1 Planctomycetota bacterium | reverse complement strand
GCGGCGGGCACGCGCACCGCGCGCGCGCGCGCCGGCAGACCGCCAGTCGGCTGGTAGTGGACGAGCGTGAAGGTCTTCATCACCTCGACCAGCCCGATCGCGCGGCCCGCTTCGATCATGCCTCCGACGCTCGCGAGCGCAGGCTCTCCGGGAGCCGCGCGGTGCCAGAAGCGACCGGCCGATGGCGAGCGGAAGAGTGGCGCGCCGCTCGAGTCAGAGCCTGCGGCGTTCTTGCTCGCGCTGGCTGTCGCGCCCGCGAGGGGCCGCAGGCGGTAGAGCACCGTTCCGTAGCCGACAGGCGCCTGGACGCGCTCGTGCAGGTCCCCATCGACGAGCCCCGCGACCTCGTCCGGCACGCGCAGCTCGCAGGCTCGACCGAGCGTGAGCAGCGTGCCCGCGCGCGCACCGGCGACGAGTGCCATGCCAGCGCGCACGGCGTTCGTGAACAATCCCACGCTCGGACACTCGAGCAGCATGTGCTCGCCTTCCGCTCGCGCTCGCAGGTGGAGGATCTCGGCGCTCATCCGCGGGCCTCCCACAGCGCGGCCGCGTCGTGCAGCGACCAGATGCGGGGGTTCTTGATGCGCCGGTAGCCGATCGATTGGTAGCTCGCTTCGGCGAACAGCTCGAGCCACGCGCGCAGCTCGAGGGGGCTGACGAGCTCGTCGGTGTCCATCTGCGCCGCCGACTTGTAGGGCGACATGTCGCCTTCGATGCGCGCTTCGGTGTCGCGCATGCCCGCCTCGATCTCCGCGCGTTCTTTGGGATCCTGCGTGAGGATCTCGAAGTCGTCGTCGAGCTTGGTGTTGTAGGCCGCGATCGCCAGCGTGCGACCTTCCATCACGCTCTGGCGCGCGAGCACGGTCGAGAGCTGCACGACGGGTTCGTAGGGCAGGCCCGCGAGCGCGTAGTAGCCGGCGCCGGAGGCCTTGCGCAGCAGCACCGTGAACATCGGCACGCTGTTGGTGCTGTTCGAGTAGATCAGGCTCGAGCCGTAGCCGAGCAGGCCGAGGCGCTCGGCCTCGACGCCGATGTCGAAGCCCGAGATGTCCTGCAGCCACACCAGCGGAATCCCGTCGTCGTTGCAGGCGCGCGAGAAGGCCGCGAGCTTGGCGATGCCTTCCTTGTAGAGGATTCCGCAGGGCTTCTTCTTGCCCTTGTGCTCGGGATCGTCGATCACGCCTTGGCGGTTGGCGACCAACCCCATGTAGAGGCCGTTGACGCGCCCGACGCCGACCACCATCTCGCGGCCGCGCTCCGGGCAGAACTCCCAGAACAGCGAGCGATCGACGAGGCGCGCGAGCACCTCGTCCGCGTCGTAGGTCATGCGATGGTCGGTGGGGAACAGGCCCGCGAGCTCGTGATTCGGCTGTTGCGGCGCCGCGGGCTGTGCGCCGTGGCGGTAGTACGCCGCGCCGCTCGACGGCAGCCGCTCGATCTCCGCGCGGATCATCGCGATCGCCGTCTCGTCGTCCGGCACGCGCACATCGGCGCACGCCGACTGGTGCACATGCACCTCGGGTCCGCCGATGTCGAGGCTGGAGAGGTGCAGGCTCTTCGCGCCCTTGATGAGCGCGGCGCCCGCGATGACCATGTAGGCCTGCTCGGTCATGTACACGCGATCGGAGATGATCGGCATGTAGCCGCCGCCCGCGATGCAGTCGCCGAACACGCCGGCGATCTGCGGCACGCCCGCTGCCGACAGCAGGCTGTTCATCTTGAAGATGTGGCCCGCGCCCGTGCGAGCGGGGAAGGTCGCGGACTGCTCAGGAAGGTAGAGGCCGCTGCAGTCGACGAGGTAGATGACCGGCAGCCGCAAGCGCAGCGCCATCTGCTGCGCGCGCTCTATTTTCTCGGGCGAGAGCGGCCACCACGAGCCCGAGGCGACCGTGTTGTCGTTGGCGATCACCATCGTCCAGCGGCCGCCGACGCGCACATAGGCCGTGACGACGCCCGCGGCGGGGGACTCGAGCTTGCCGAACTTGCGACCGTGGTTGACGAACGCGAGCACTTCGAAGACGCGCGAATCGGCGTCCTTCAGGAGCTCGATGCGCTCGCGCGCCGTGAGCTTGCCCTTCTTGTGGACGCGCTCGGCGTACTCCGCGCCCCAGCCCGCGGCGATCTTCGCGCGTCGCTCGGCGAGCGTGGCGTCGAGTGCGCCGAGCGCCGTGCGGTTGCGCTCGAACGAAGCGCCGTCGAGGAAAGCCTCGCGCGCGCGACCGATGGGAAAGAGCGGAACCTTGGCCATGGGATCTTGGGGCTCCTAGCGTGCGGAAGCAGGCCAGCCGGGAATCGAGCGCGTGTCGTAGGTGCCGGCGCGGAACTCGCGCGAGTCGAGCACCGCGAGGTGCAGCGGCAAGGTCGTGGCGACGCCCTCGACGCGCGCGTGCCGCAGGCATGCGAGCAGCGTTTCGATCGCGCTCTCACGCGTCGGCGCATGCGCGATCACCTTCGCGATCAGTGAGTCGTAGTGCGGCGAGACCGAGTCGCCGGCCTGCATGTGCGTGTCGACGCGAATCGCGCCGGGGCCGCGATCGAGCGGGAAGTCGAAGGCCGCGAGCGTGCCGGGAGACGGGCGGAAGCCGTTGGCCGGATCCTCGGCGTTGATGCGCACTTCGACCGCGCTGCCGGAGAGCTTCACATCCTCCTGAGAGATCGCGAGCCGACTGTTCGCTGCGACGCGCAGTTGCAGGTGCACGAGATCGAGCCCTGCGACGAGCTCGCTCACGCCGTGCTCCACTTGCAGCCGCGTGTTCATCTCCATGAAGTAGATCGCGCCGTCGTCCGCGCGCAGGAACTCGACCGTTCCGGCGCCGACATAGCCGATCGACTGCGCCGCGCGCACGGCGATCCCGCCGATGCGCGCGCGCGTCGGCGCGTCGAGCACGGGGCTCGGGCTCTCCTCGACGAGCTTCTGGTGGTTGCGCTGCACCGAGCACTCGCGCTCTCCGAGGTGCACGCAGGCGCCGAAGCGATCGGCCATCACCTGCACTTCGATGTGGCGTCCGCCTTCGAGGTACTTCTCGAGGTACAGCGCGCCGCTGCCGAAGGCGCTTTCCGCCTCGGCCGAGGCCTGCACGAAGGCCGCGCGTAGCTGGGCTTCGTCGAAGCACTTGCGCATGCCGCGACCGCCGCCACCGGCGTCCGCCTTGAGGATCACGGGATAGCCTGTTTCGCGCGCACAGGCCACGGCCTCGTCGACCGACGCGAGCAGCCCGACCGAGCCCGGAATCACCGGCACGCCGGCGGCGCGCATCGCGGCCTTGGCGGGCGCCTTGCGCCCCATGACCTCCATGGCGGAGCTCGGCGGACCGACGAACATGACGCCGTGCTGCTCGCACAGCGCAGCGAAGCGCGGATTCTCGCTCAGGAAGCCCCAGCCGGGGTGCAGCGCCGCACAACCCTGCTGCAGCGCCGCCTGCACGACGCGCTCCATCTTCAGGTAGCTCTCGCGCGACGCCGACGGCCCGAGGCACACGACATCGTCCATGCACCCAAGCCAGCGCGCGCCGAGGTCGGACTCGGACGCGACGCCGACAGGGGAGATGCCGAGGTCGCGGCACGCGCGCGCGACGCGCACGGCCACCTCGCCGCGGTTGGCGATCAGGAGGCGTCGGAACATGGCGTGGGGAGGTTAGCAGCGGCGCGAACGGAATGCGCCCGGGGCCGCTGGCAGGTCGGAGTTCGACCGCAGCGGCCGAGAGACTGGAATGGGTGCTCCGCCGGCGCCGCGGTTGGCCCGGGAGCGAGGCTCCATGCGCTAAGGTACGCGCCCGATGTTCCCGCAGATCGTGCTAGCCGCGCTCGCTTGTCTCGGCGCGCCCGAGGATGTGTCCGGGGCGCTGGCCCGGCTCTCCTCGAGCGCCGCGCAGGAGCGCCTCGCGGCCGAGCGTTGGCTCGCGGCGCACTTGCGGCCCGAGGACTTCGCGTTGGCGGCCGAGACCGTCCGAAACGGCGGGGCGGAGGAGCGCACGCGGCTCGCGCGCGCACTCGGTTCCGACGAGCGTCACTTCGAACTCGCGCTCTTGTTCGGTGCGGATGCGGATCCCGAGCTCGCGCGGCTCGGCAACGAGGCCTTCACGGCGCTCGCGGTGCGCTGGTTCGGTGACGAGCTCGCGCCGTGGAAGGACGAGCGCGTGATGCGCGAGATCGCGGGTCGTTCTCGCGGCATCGTCTCTGTAGCGCCCGGGTCGACGACGGCGGAAGCGCTGATCGAGCGACTTGCGCGCCACGCGCCGATGTTTCACACGGATCGCGCGCGCGACGTCGAGCTCGGCATCGCGGTCGAGCCTGCGCTGTACGCGGAGATGCTCGCGGGCAAGGTTCCCTGTCGTTCGGAGCGCGGCGCCGTGCGCAGCGGTCCCTGCGATCTCGTACTCGCGCGCGCGCTCGTCGACCTGCGCGTGAGCTTCGAGGGCCACGGCTTCGAAGGCCTGCATCCGTTCGTGCGCATCGGCTGGCAGCCCGATCTCGGCGGCAAGGAGACGCACCAGCTCGTGGTCGACTGGTGCCGCGATGTCGAGCGCTATCCGGAGCGTCCGCGCGGCTCCGGTGCGGCGCGCGCGCTCGCGGGCTGCGGCTGGCCAGCGGCGCTCGAGTGGCTCGAGCGACGCTGGGAGCGCACGCGCGATGCCAACGCACTCGACGGTTTGCTCCTCGCGGCCGCTCGCGGCCGCGTGGTATCGACATTGACGACTACGAGCGCGGTCGGCGCGTTGCTCGAGTCCGCGCGCACCCAGCGCGAGCGCGACGGGAGCTTCGACGCACGCTCGCGGCAGGTCCTCGTCGCCGTCTCGCGCTTGCCGCGCTACGGCATGCGCGGCGAAGACCTTGCGTCGCTCGTCGAGGCGAGCGCACTCGGCGGCCTCGACGGCGAGCTCGCGCGGCTGGCGATGCTCTCAGGGATGGGGCACGCGTCCGCGCCGCTCGTCGCGCAGCTGCGCGCGTCGCTGGCCGCGGCCCTGCCCGAGGACGACCCGAGCGCCGCGCTCGAGCGCCTCGTCGCGCTGCGCCTGCTCGCGCGAGTCGCGCGCGGAGACGAGCCACCGGTCGCGCTCTCGCTCTGCAAGCCGCTGCTGTCGCTCGCGCTGCGCGAGCGCGCCGACCACGAGCTGCTCGCGTGGTCGCTCGGCGCGCGCGCCGTGCCCGCGATCGATGCGGCCGCTCTGGTGCCGCTGCTTTCCGACGCCGAAGTGGCGTTGCTCGTCGAATGGCTCGCGCTCGACGCGCGCACGCTCGAGGCGGCCGCCACGCTCACGCGCGACTGGCTCGCGGCGGAGCGCGACGAGCGCGTGCTCGGCGAGCGCCTGCGCGTGCGCGCCCTGCTCGGTGACCGAGCTCGACTGCGAGCGTTGTTCGAGCTCACGCGCACGGGCCTTGGGCCGGCGGCGCTGAAGCGACTCGATGTGCTCGCGTTGCACGCGGGTCTCGCGGACGCGCCTGCGCGCGCGGCGTGGGTGGCGGAGTTCGACCCCTCCACGCTCTCCGAGCGAGATGCGCGCTGGCCGCTGGTGGGCGAGCTCGCGGCGAGCGAGGAAGGCGCGGGGCTGCGCGCGGTGCTCGCGGGCTGGGCCAAGGGTGCCGCGCTCACCGAGCGCTCGCTCGAGGCGCCGTGGGTGCGGGCCTACGAGCG
>VGYZ01000134.1 GCA_016872795.1 Planctomycetota bacterium | reverse complement strand
CCTCGTCGGGTCCGACCAGCACGCGCGAGAGGTCGAGGGTCGAGAGGTCGACGAGCGGTTGGGAGGGCATGTTTTCTAACAGCTCGACCGGGGTGCGGGGGCGCAGCGCCTAGGGGCGCAGCCGAAGTTGGATGGGGGTCGGGTTGTCCGCGGTCGGGTCGAAGGTCAGCCGCGTCTCGGCCTGCCCCGCGCGCGCGTCGGTCGCGAACAGCCGCACTTCGCCCGCGATCGCGGGCCCCAGCTCGGCGAAGCCGTCGGGGCCGGTGGTGACCGAGAGGGGGCCGGCGCGCGAGCCGAGCGCCTCGACCAGCGTGCCGACGAGCCCGACACCGAGCTCGTCGACGACCTGCACTTGGATCGAGCCGACGCGCGGAACCCTGAAATCGCGCAGGTGCAGCGACGGCGCCGCAAATGTCACGTCCTCCGCGGAAACGAGCGGCTGCTCGCGCGTCGCGACGCGGATGCGCCAGTCGCCGTCGGGCAGGCGCTCGAAGGCATACACGCCGTCGGGGCCCGTGCGGGTCTCGCGCTCCGCCTTGCCGGCGCGCGACAGCGCGAACACCGGCATGCCTCGCACGGGGAGCCCGAGGTCGTCGACGATGCGGCCGGTGAGCGTGCCGCGCTCGTAGAGCTCGAGCGGGAAGACGATGTCGATGAGCTCGGGCTTGCGCAGCTCCAAGTCGATGGGCTTGCACTCGAAGTCGCCGGCCTCGGCGCGGGCGGTGTAGCTGCCGAGCGCGACATCGTCCGCGACGAGCGACAGCCCGCCCCTGACCTCGATGCGCCGCGCGCGCGCGTGCTCGGCGCCGATCTTGAAGGGGGCGGGCTCGAGCACCAGCGTCCAGTGCGTCGGAGGCGTGATTCCGCTGGGCGCGGAGAGGTGCGCCTCGATCCGACCGAATCCCACGAAGCGCGTGGGGTCCGCCAGCTCCTTGGGGTAGGCGGGCAGCGGGCGCGGGCCCTCGACTCCCAAGCCGCTCGCGACGCGCGTGGCCTCGGGATTTTCGAGGGCCGGGGTGGCCTCAGGGGTGGGAGGGAGCGCCGCGGGGGCGACCTCGGTCTCTACAGGAACAAGCGCGAACCAGCCGACGAGCAGCGCCCCGAGCAGTACCAAGAGCCAGCTGGCGAGGGCGGCGCGCGCGGCTCCCGCGCGCGTTGACTTCGCTCCACGCTGGCCCCTACCCTGCCGAGGGATCGATCCCAAATCCTTGATCATTCCGTGCTTGCGGCGGGCGTGACGCCCGTGCTGCAGGCCGCGGATCCTAGCCGCGCCGACTCGCACCGGCAAAGGCCGCCGCGCCAGCGGAGTCCTCCACTGACCATGCTCCAATTCGCCTTCAGCCTCGCCCTCGCCGTCCTCGCTCCCTCCGCCGAGCCCGTGGCCCAAGACGGCCGCGTGATCGTGCTCGGCTTCGACGGCGCCGACGGCCGCACCGTGGCCGAGATGATGCGCAAGGGCGAGCTGCCGAACCTCGCGCGGCTCGCCGCCGAAGGCACCTTCGCGCCGCTTGGCACCACCGACCCGGCCGAGTCGCCGGTGGCGTGGGCCTCGCTCAACTCCGGCCGCAACCCGGGTGAGACCGCCATCCCCGGCTTCGTGGTGCGCTCGTTCTCGCCGACCTCTTCGAGCGGCGACAATCCCTACAAGGGCAAGCTCGCTCCCAGCCCGACCAAGGGCTTCGCGCTCGATGGCGTGCAGGTGCCGATCGAGCAGCTCCCCGCGCCGATCCCGACCTGGAGCCCGCTCGCGTTCGCGGCCGCGGTCGGCGGCGGCGGCTTCCTCCTGTTCGTGCTCGTGTTCGGAGCGCTGCTGCGCCTGCGCCGCGGTCCGACGCTGGTGCTCTCGGGCCTGCTCGGCGCGGTCGGCGCCTGGGGCGGCTACACCCTGCGCGGCTATCTGCCGGCGACGATCCCGGTGGTGAAGAACCCGCTCGAGGCCGCGCCGTTTTGGGAGCTCGCGGCCAAGGCCGGCGTGAGCGCGCGCGTGATCGACGGCCAGCAGGTGTGGGACCGCGAGCCGGTCTCGGGCGCCAAGGTGCTGTGCGGGCTCGGCGTGCCCGACGCGCGCGGCAGCTACATGAACTTCACGGTCTACACGAGCGACGAGCTGTTCTTCGGGCGCACGCTGCTCGACGCGGGCGTCGACACGGGCTCGGGTGGCTACAAGCTGCGCGTCGACGAGGTCGACGGCATCGTCGAGTCGGTGGTCTACGGTCCGATGAACTTCTGGGCCGTCAAGGAACAGCAGGAGGAGCTCGCCGAGATCGCGCGCGTGCGCGACGAGCAGCCCAACATGCCGTTCAAGAAGAGCATGGAGCTCGAGGACCGCGCGCAGGCCCTCGAGACCGCGCTCAAGACGCCGGTGACGCTGCCCCTGCGCGTGCGGCGCCTCGCCGACGGCAAGGCCGAAGTCGTGATCGGCGCGCAGGCGCAGGTGCTCGCCGAAGGCGGCTGGTCGGAGTGGTACCACCTGACCTTCGAGCTCAACCCGCTGCTCAAGGTGCACGCGCTCACGCGCGCCAAGCTGGTCAAGTACTCCGAAGGCCAGTTCGAGCTGTACCTCAACACGGTCGAGATCGACCCCGCGCGGCCTCCGTTCTGGCAGCCGATCTCGCAACCGCCCGAGTTCGCCAGCGAGCTCGCCACCTCCTGCGGCAGCTTCGAGACCGTGGGCTGGGCCTGCCTCACGCACCCGTTCAAGGACAAGGTGATCGACGCGGCCACCTTCCTGCAGGACATCGAGTTCACCACGCAGTGGCGCGAGAAGCTCGTCTACGACGGCTTGGCGCGCAACGACTGGCGGCTGTTCGTCGGCATCTTCAGCGAGTGCGACCGCGTGCAGCACATGCTGTACCAGTTCTACGATCCGCAGCATCCGCTGTACGACGCGGAGAAGGCCGCGGCGAAGGTGCGCTTCTACGGTGAGGAGATCACGCTCGCGCAGGCGATTCCCGCGGTGTTCCGCAAGATCGACGCGATCGTCGGCAAGGTGCTCGCGGAGTATGTGAAGCCGGGCGACACGCTGCTTCTGTGCGCCGACCACGGCTTCCAGTCGTTCCGCCATCAGGTGCACCTGAACAACTGGCTGCTCTCCGAGGGCTACCTCGCGGTGCGGCCCGAGGCGAAGAGCCACACGGTGCTCTCGAGCTATGTCGACTGGTCGAAGACGCGCGCCTACGCGCTCGGCCTCGGCACGATCTTCATCAACACCAAGGGCGCGCGCACGCGCGTCGGCGGCGTCGAGTCCGTGTCCGAGGTCGGCAGCGTCGAGCCCGCGGAGCGCGAGGCGCTCGCGCGCGAGATCATCGCCAAGCTGAAGGACGCGCGCGACCCGCGCACGGGCGAGCGCATTTGCTCGACGGCGACTTTCGTCAGCGACGTGCACTCCGGACCGCATCTGGACCTCGAGGCCGACATCTCGGTGGGCTTCGCCGCCAACTACCGCGTCTCGTGGGCCACCTCGAGCGGCTCGCTCTCGATGAAGGCCGGCGCTCCCGGTCCGTTCGTGGTCGCCAACGACAAGGACTGGTCGGGAGACCATGTGTCCGTCGACACGGAGCTCGTGCGCGGCATCTTCTTCTCGAACCGCAAGTGCGATCTGCCGGCGGAGGGCGTCGACCTGCTGCACATCGCGCCGACGGTGCTGTCGCTGCTCGGAGTCACGCTGCCTGCGGAGCTGGACCGGGCGCCGCTCGGGGTGCGCCCGTGAGCTTCGAGCGCATCGAGCCGCGCGAGCTCGCCGAGCGCATCCGCCGCGGCGACGCGCTGGTGCTGCTCGATGTGCGCGAGCCGGACGAGGTGGCGCTGTGCTCGATCCGAGGTTCGCTCAGCATGCCGATGGGCAGCGTGCCCGCGCGGCGCGGCGAGCTCGATCCGCAGGCTGAGATCGTGTGCATCTGCCACCACGGCGTGCGCAGCGCGCGCGTCGCGGGCTGGCTCGTCGCACAGGGCTTCGGCCGTGTGCTCAACTTGGTCGGCGGCATCGACCGCTGGGCCGAGGACGCCGACCCGGCGATGACGCGCTACTAGTCCATTCGCTTCACGAGCCTCGACCGCCCGCGAGCCGCCCCAGCGTCACGCTCCCTCGCTCGCCTGAGTCCGACACGCCCGTCGGCGCGCTGCGTTCGAGCCCGCTCGTCCTCCGAGCGTGCGCGCACGATCGCGCCTCGAGCCGCGGCTCTCGAGAGCGGCGCGGCGTCTCAGCTGGGCGCTGGCTCGGGTCCCGGCGAGCAGCGCGGATCCGCGCGCGCCCTCCGCCGTGCTGGCACGGGATGTGCGCGGGCTGTGCACTCGTTCTGGTACGGGACATGAACGCCACGAGCCGCGCGCCTGCGCGTGAGGCTGGCGTGGCGGCGTGCGCGACCACGGAGTGGAACGAACTGGCTGTTGGTGGCCTGAGAATTTCTGCTTCGTTCGCGCCCTGGCAGCGGCTCTCGCCCGCCGGGAGTTCGAGTCACAAGAGGGGGATTTGAGTCAGTAGGGGGCTTGAGTCGGTGATCGGGAAGGAGTCGCTGGCCTGGGGGGAGGCCCTTCGGCCCGCGACAGGACATTGACATTCCGCCTCCTTGGAGGGCCCGCCGCGCGGGCCCAGAAGAGGGCGGCAAGAGTTGGTGGTGTGGGAACCCGCCAATTCGCGCGCCTGCGGCGGGGGCTGCGGGCGCGCACCTCTTGGGGGAGGCGTCGTCTCTCGACGAGGCCTCCCTCTTCCGTCCCGGGGGCGAGCGCGCACAGCGGCGCCTGCTCGACATTTGATCCTGCGCGCGGGTGGTCCTGCACGCCGGCTCCCGCGCGAGCGGTCTTGGGCGCTGGGTCGTGGGCCCTATCCGGGCTGCCGAGGCATGTCCAAAATTCGTGGTCGGGAGCCCCGAGTCGTCGCCCCTCCAGCGAGGGAGCAAGGGGGCTCGGCCGACCCGAGGCCGCGGCGCCACTCGCGCCGGGCTCGTTGCGCGGCGAATCGACGCACGGGGCGCGCTTCTGGAAGGCTCGCCGGGCTTGCTAGACTCCTCGCCCCCTTACGCAACCGCACTCTCGTCGCGGGCGCAGGGTCGGCATCGGTCGATCCCGCAGACCCCGGAGTGCCAACTTTCTCCTCGTCCACGAGCATGACGCACCCCGCCCTGATCGAACGCATCACCCGCTCGCTCGCCTACATGCTCCGCCACCAGCCGGAGAAGTTCGACCTCGAGCTCGACAAGGAGGGCTTCGGAGAGTTCGAGCGTGTGGTTCGTGCACTCGGCGAGCGCCTCGGCGAGGCGGTGGAGCCCGCCGATGTGATGGCCGCCGTCGAAGGTGGTGATCGTCCGCGCTACGAGCTGCGCGGAGACAGGATTCGCGCACTGTACGGCCATTCGATTCCGGTCGAACCGGGCGAGCCCAGCCAGCCGCCGGAGTTCCTCTATGTCGGCATCGACGCTCGCGACCTCGACCGTGCGAAGCAGTACGGCTTGCGCGGCGGCCGCCGCCGCTTCCTGCACCTCGCGCTCTCGGCCGAGGACGCGCGCGAGGCTGGCCGTCGGGCCGCGCAGGAGTACGCCATCCTGCAGGTGTTCTCGATGGACGCTTGGGAAGAGGGAGTGAACTTCTACGATCGCCGCACGCTGTATCTGTGCGAGCAGATCCCGACCCAATACCTGCAGGTACTCGAGCAGGGCGACGACGGCTACGAGCCGCGCCCCGACATTGGCGAACGCGGCGACGGCCCGTCGCGTCGGCGTGAGGAGCGCGGCGGACGAAACGACCGCGGCGGGCGTCGCTCGCACGGCGATGACCGTGCACCGCGCCAGGAAGATCGCGCGCCGCGCGAGGAGGGCTACGAGCGGCGCGC
>VGYZ01000133.1 GCA_016872795.1 Planctomycetota bacterium | reverse complement strand
GCGCGGCGTGCTCGGCGACGAGCCCACCGTCGCGCGCGAGCGTGCCGGCCCCGGCCGGCCGTGGTCGACGAGCTCGAGCCGCGCGCCGAGCCGCTCCTGCGACGGCCGCGAGAGGCACAGACCCTCACTGACCACCACCCGTGGTTCAAGCGCGCGGCTTTCTGGACGCTTTCTGATCGGCGCGGGCGCGCGCAGAATCGACCCAGAAATCGGCTGTCTACATCACGGTCACCGTGAAACGCAGCACATGGACAACGATGAACGATTTCTGTGTCGAATCTTGGCCCACATGCGAAGGTCACGCGCACTGCCCGCCGGCGGTACGCACGCCCTCGAAACCCAAATATGTCTCAAGTCTGAAACATTGGGCTCCGAAAGGCTCGCGGTGCGATCGATCGCTCGTTCCCGCAGACCGGGGAGCGCGGACGCTCGCTCTCCCCACTACTCCCCACCGCGCAACGCCTCGAGCAATTCCCCTTCGACCATGCAGAACCCGATCGATGTCGCCCCTTCCCTCGCTGCCACGGCCCGTCAGGAAACCGCCGCAGCCGACAACGCGCGCATGCGCGCGATGATCGAGAACGCGCCGGTCAACATCATGTGCGCCGACCGCGACTTCCAGATCACCTATGTGAATCCCAAGTCGCTCGAGACGCTGCGCTCGATCCGCCATCTGCTCCCGATCGCGCCGGAGGACATCCTCGGCCAGTCGATCGACATCTTCCACAAGAACCCGGCGCACCAGCGCAAGCTGCTTTCCAATCCCGCCAACCTCCCGCACCGAGCGACGATCCAGCTCGGATCGGAGTCGCTCGATCTGCTGGTGACGGCGATGCGCGACGACTCCGGCACCTTCGTCGGCACGATGGTCACATGGGAAGTGATCACGGAGAAGCTCCGCCGCGAGGCCGACATCGCGCGCACGACTTCGATGATCGAGAACATGCCGATCAACATCATGTGCGCCGATCTCGACTTCAAGGTCACATATGCCAACCCGAAGTCGATCGAGACGCTGAAGTCGATCGAGCACCTCTTGCCGATCAAGGCGCGTGATCTCGTCGGGCAGTCGATCGACATCTTCCACAAGAATCCGAGCCACCAGCGCCGCCTGCTCGGGGACAAGCGCAACCTCCCGCACTCCGCCCAGATCCAGCTCGGCACCGAGACGCTGCAGCTCAACGTCTCCGCGATGCTCGGCGGCAAGGGTGAGTTCATCGGCGCGATGGTGACCTGGGAAGTGATCACCGACAAGCTGGCCAACGAGCGCAAGGTGCGTGAAGCGACGGAGCGCGAGCGGGCGCAGGCCGAGGAGCTGCGCAACAAGGTTGACGCGATGCTCAAGACCGTCAACGCCGCCGCGGCGGGCGACCTGACCCAGAAGGTCACGGTCATGGGCGACGATGCGATCGGTCAGATGGGCAGCGGCCTCGCGCGCCTGATGTCGGAGCTGCGCGGCTCGATCTCGCAGATCGCCGATGTCTCGAACGCGCTCTCGAGCGCGGCCGAGGAGCTCACTTCGGTGTCGAGCCAGATGGGCGCCAACGCCGAGGAAACGGCGGTGCAGTCGAAGGTCGTCACCGAGGCGTCGACGCGCGTGAGCCACAACACGCAGGTCGTCGCCGCGGGCACCGAGGAGATGACGGCCAGCATCAAGGAGATCGCGACGTCCGCCGAGCGTGCCTCGCGCGTCGCGAGCGAAGCCGTCGATGTCGCTCAGACGACGAACACGACGGTCTCGAAGCTCGGCACATCGTCCGCGGAGATCGGTCAGGTCATCAAGGTGATCACCGGCATCGCACAGCAGACGAACTTGCTCGCGCTCAACGCGACGATCGAGGCGGCGCGCGCTGGCGAGGCCGGCCGCGGGTTCGCGGTGGTCGCGCACGAGGTCAAGGAGCTCGCCAAGGAGACCGCGAAGGCGACCGAGGACATCGGCCGCCGCATCGAGGCGATCCAGGGCGACACGCGCAACGCCGTGGACGCGATCGGTCGCATCGACAAGATCATCCACGACATCCACCAGACGCAGACGACCATCGCCGGCGCCGTGCAGGAACAGAGCGCGACGACGCAGGAAATGGCGCGCAATGTGGCGGAAACCGCGCGCGGCGCACACGAGATCGTGACCAACATCGGTGCGGTCTCGACCGCGGCGGCGAGCACCGCGACGGGCGCGAGCGATGCTCAGCGCGCGGCCGCTGAGCTCGCGCGCATGGCGACCGGTCTCCACGAGCTGGTTGGCAAGTTCAAGATCTGAGACCGGCGGGGCGTGAGAGCGCCGGTTTCAGCACCGCCGCGCGGACGCGAGTCCGCGCGGCGCCCTCTCTCACCGCGGCGAGCGGCGCACCTGCGAGCGCCGATCGCCAGGACCGTCCCGCGCGAGATCTCGGCCTTCGACTCCAGCCGAAGCGCCGAGCCTTGCGCCGGACCTTCCAGCGGCCCTTCGCATCCCAAGTCCGCCGTCGCACATCGGAACCAACCATGCGCGCCCTGCACCTGCTGCTTGGCGGCGTCGCGCTCCTCCTCGCCGTCCTTGGCGTCCTGCTGCCGCTCGTGCCCGCCACGCCGTTCGCGTTGCTCGCAAGCTGGAGCTTCGCGCGCAGCTCGCCGCGGCTGGCGGCGTGGATCCAGCGCCTGCCGTGCATCGGCCCCGCACTCGCGGACTGGAACCTCCACCACGGCATTCGCCGTCGCACCAGATGCGTGGCGTGGCTGGGGCTCGCGCTGGGCGTGACCATCAGCCTCGTTTGCGGGGACTTCGCGCCCATGCAGGTCGCGGCCGTCTGTTGCGGGGCGGCGCTCGGTGCGCTCATCGTCGCGCGGTTGCCGTTGCTCGAGACAACGCACGGCTAGCCGGTCTGCTAGAGCGTGCGGCAGGTCGCCCTGACCCGCTGCGGGCTCTCTCGGTTCTCGTGCGAGCACCTGCACTCCGCAAGCCGCGCGCTCGAACCGAAGCGTCAGTAGCCGATCGCGCAGCCGTCCTTGCGGCTCTCCGAAGCGCCGTAGTACACGCGCTGCACCGGATCCCAGCGGATCGCCTGGTAGCCGCCGAAGTCGCCGATGTTCGTGCCGAGCGCGTGGCCGCGTTTCACGAGCTCGCGCGCGACTTCCTGCTCGAAGCCCGACTCGAGGAACACGCGCCCGCCGTCCTGCATGCGCTCGCCCGTTGGCTCCGACGAGCCGTCGTGCAGGATGCGCGGTGCATCGCCGGCCTCCTGGATGTTCATGCCGAAGTCGACGATGTTCATCACGATCTGCACATGGCCCTGCGGCTGCGTGGCGCCGCCCATCACGCCGAAGGAGAGAAACGGCTCGCCGTCCTTGGTCACGAAGCCGGGGATGATCGTGTGGAACGGCCGCTTGCGTGGCGCGTAGCTGTTGGCGCGACCGGGTGTGAGGTCGAACATCTCGCCGCGATCCTGCAGGATGAAGCCGAGCTCGCCGGGCGTCATGCCCGAGCCCATGCCGCGGTAGTTGCTCTGGATCAGCGAGACCATCATGCCGCTCGAGTCCGCGGTGGTGAGGTAGATCGTGTCGCCCTCGTCGACGGCAGGATTGCCGACGGGCACCGACTTCGCCGCACGCTCGCCTATCAGCTTGCGCCGCGCCGCCGCGTACTCGTCCGAGATCAAGTCCTCGACGCGCACCGTCATCGCACCGAGATCCGCGTACAGTTGCGCGCGGTCCTCGAACGCGAGCTTCTTCGCTTCGACGAAGCGGTGCACATTCTCGAGCGAGCCGAAGCCGCTGGCGCGCACATCGAAGCCCTCGAGCAGTTCGAGCATCTGCAGCGCGGCGATGCCTTGCCCGTTCGGCGGCAGCTCCCACACGCGATAGCCGCGGTAGTCGATCGAAACCGGCGCGAGCCACTCGCCCGAGTGAGCGGCGAGGTCCTCGGCTGTGAGGAAGCCGCCATTGCGTGCCATGTACGCGCCGATCTCGGCCGCGATGGGTCCCTTGTAGAACGCGTCGCGGCCTTCTTTCGCGAGCGTCTCGAGCGTCGCGGCGAGGCGCGGATTCTTGAACAGCTCGCCCTTCGCCGGCGCGCGCCCGCCGGGCAGGAAGGTATCCGCGAAGCCGGGGAAGTCCTTGAGGGTCGCGGCGTTGCGCGCCCAGTAATAAGCGACGAGCTCGGTGATCGGCGCGCCTTCGCGCGCGTGCGCGATCGCCGGTGCGAGGACCTGAGCCATCGGCAGCTTGCCGAAGCGCGCGTGCAGTGCGAACCAGCCGTCGACGCAGCCGGGCACGGACACCGGCAGCGGACCGTGCGATGGAATGCGCTTGAGACCGCGACGCTCGAACTCCGCGAGAGTCAGGCTCGCGGGCGAGCGGCCGCTGCCGTTGTAACCGGCGAGCTCGCGCTTTGTCGGATCCCAGACGAGCGCGTACAGGTCGCCGCCGAGTCCACAGCCCGTGGGCTCGAGCAGGGCCTGCACGGCGTTGGCCGCGATGGCCGCGTCGACGGCGCTGCCGCCGGCTTTCAGCGTGTCGAGCGCGGCGACGCTCGCCAGCGGGATGCTGGTCGCAACCATGCCGTGTCGCGCGATGACCTCCGAGCGCGTCGCGAAGCTCTTGCCGGTGATGCGATCGCCCGCGAAGACGAGTGCGGCCGTGGCGAACAGAATGTGGATCATGCCTGGTCTCCTCGGCGCGCAGCATGGCACAGCGCGCGCTTCCGCGGAATTCGCCAAACCCAAGGACGGAATCGCGGTTCGAGCGCAGTACAACATCTGCGCCATGACGATCCTCGCTTTCGCCCTCGCGGCCCTCGTCCAAGCCCCGCCTCCTCCGCCGCCCGCGCAAGACAATGGCGCGAGCGAGAAGCGTGGCCTCCTGAACAAGAGCGACGCGATGTCGCCCGGCTACACGCTCTTCGCGCCTCTGCGCTCGAAGTCGACCTACCTCGTCGACGCGAGTGGAACCGCTGTGCACGAGTGGAAGAGCGATGCGCCTCCGGGCCAGTCGGTGTATCTCCTTCCCAACGGTCACTTGCTGCGCTGCGAGCGCGTCGACAGCGAGGTGTTCTCGGGCGGCGGGCAGGGCGGCCGCGTGCGCGAGTACGACTGGGACGGCGCGCTCGTGTGGGAGTATGTGTGCGCGGATGCCACGAAGCTGCATCACCACGACATCGAGCCCATGCCGAACGGCAATGTGCTCGTGATCGCGTGGGAGCTCAAGACGGAGGCCGAGTGTCTCGCCGCGGGTCGCAGTCCGCAGCTCTTGCATGCGAAGGAGCTGTGGCCCGACATGGTGCTCGAGATCGAGCCCGTGCGGCCGAGCGGCGGCAAGGTCGTGTGGGAGTGGCACGCGTGGGATCACCTCGTGCAAGATCGCGACGAGAAGCTGCCGGGCTTCGGCGATGTGGCCGCGAGTCCGCAGCGCATCGACGTCAACATCTCTACGCTCGCGCCCGAGCCGACCAAGGAAGAGCTAGAGGAGCTCGACAAGCTGCGCAAGCTCGGCTACGTCGGCGATGATGCGCCGCGCGGTGACGATCGCGGCGGTCCTCCGGGGCGTGGTGCGGACTGGTTCCACTGCAACTCGATCGACTACTCGCCGGAGCTCGACATGATCGTGCTCAGCTCGCGCGAGCTCTCCGAGCTGTGGTTCTTCGATCACTCGACGACCACGGAGGAAGCGCGCGGCGCGAGCGGCGGACGCTGGGGCCGCGGCGGCGACTTGCTCTTCCGCTGGGGCAATCCGCGCTGGAGCAAGGCGCAGGGCGAGCGCACGCTGTTCGGTCAGCACGACGCGCAGTGGATTTCCGCCGGTTTGCCCGGCGCAGGGAACATCCTCGTGTTCAACAACGGCGAGCGCGACGAGCGCGAGTGGTCGAGTGCCGACGAGCTCGCGATGCCGTTCACGGCCGACACGCTGAAAGACGCGTTCGCCGCCGCCGGCGGTGTGAAGGTCGAGCTCGTCTCGACGCAGCGCTCGCCGGACTTCTGCGGTCACATCTCCGGCGCGCAGCGCTTGCCCAACGGCAACACGCTCCTCTGCGCGGGCGAGACCGCGCGCGTGATCGAGTTCACGCCGCAGGGCGAGGTTGCTTGGGAGTTCCTGAGCCCCTATGTCGGCACGGAAGCACCCAGTGGTCCCGGCGGTCGTCGCGGTCCACCGGGTGGGCCGCCGCCGGATGGAGACCGCCGCGGTCCGCCGGGCGGGCCGCCGCCGGATGGAGACCGCCGCGGTCCGCC
>VGYZ01000132.1 GCA_016872795.1 Planctomycetota bacterium | reverse complement strand
GGGAAAAGGCCTACTCGACTCGCGTGGAGCTCGCGTTCAACCCCTGCCCCGCGGGCGAGCCGCCGTGCGTTCTCGACATGAACGTGAACATCACGCCGCTCGACTACCCGAGCGTCGACACGGTCGAGGATGCGCTGGCGCTCGCCAACGAGCTGCCGGAGCCGTGGTTCCTGTGGGTCGCACCGCACGCGGTGCACTTTCCGGCGCATCCGCTGCCGGACGGAATGCCCGCGGACCCCTGCCGCGGCGTGTCGGCGCCAGGCTCGTCCTGCTCCTATCCGGGAGTCGGCCTGCCGCAGTCGCAGCGCCGCTGCATGCTCGAGGCGCTCGACCACCAGCTCGGGCGACTGCTGTGCTCGCTCGATTTCGACGACACGACCGTGATTCTCATCGCCGACAACGGCTGGAGCGCGCGCTCGCTGGTGCCGCCCTACCTCGTCTCGCGCGCGAAGAACACGGTGTACCAAGGCGGGCTCGAAGTGCCGTTCCTCGTGCGCTCGCCGGCGATTCCGGCAACTTTGCGCGGCACGCGCAGCGACGCGCTCGTGTCGGTCGTCGACATCTTCGCCACGGTGCGGGAGCTCGCGGGCGCTCCGGCGGCGGCGCACGGCGAGGATTCGCGCTCGCTGCTGCCGATCCTCAGTGGTGCACAGGCTGCAACGCGCGACTGTCTGTATGCCGAGCGCTTCGACCCGAACTTCGCGCCAGACCCGATCACGGGCCTGCCGCCCGTGGGGTACATCTGCTGGCGCCACGATCAGGCCCTGAGAGACGAGCGCTTCAAGCTCGTGCGCCAGTGGCGCCGCGCCGCGAACGGAGCTCCGCCGATCCTGACCGAGCAGTTCTTCGACTTCGAGCAGGGTGCCAACGGAGCACCCGACTGGAACGAGTCGCACGACTTGCTCCTCGGCGGCGCACCGCCGCTGGGACCCGAGGCTCTCGGCGCGCTCAGTGTGCTGCGCGCCACGCTGAACAGCTCGTATCCCAAGCTCGTGCAGTAGCGGCGGCGCGCGCGGGAGCCTGTTCGACGGCGGAGCGACGGTGCCCGTGCGCTAGCATCGCGCGCATGGCTGTGTACCGAACCGCGCGCGAGATCGACTTCGAGTTGCACGAGCTTGCGCCCCTGCCGCGACCCGAGCGCGTGTGGATGGCGGATCCTGCCGAGTTCGACGTCGCCTACGACATCAATCCGCACATGCGCGCGGAGGACGGGACGCTCAAGCGCGTCGATCGCGCACTCGCGCGAGAACAGTGGCGCGCGCTGAGGTCCGAGTTCGAGCGACTCGGGCTCGAGGTGCGCACGATTCCGCCCCTCGCGGGCCATCCCGACCTCGTGTTCTGCGCCAATCAGGCCTTGCCGCTGCCGAGCGCGGCGACGCACGACGGGCGCGCGCGCTTCGTGCGCTCGAACATGCGCTGGCCCGAGCGCCGCGGCGAAGTGCCGCATGTCGCGCGCGCGCTGGCCGCGGCGGGCTTGGAACAGCTCGTGCTCGAAACGAGCGAGCGCCTCGAGGGCATGGGCGACGGCCTGTGGCATCCCGGTCGAGCGCTCCTGTGGGCGGGAGTCGGTCCGCGCTCGAGCGTCGAGGCTTGGAGCGCGCTCGCACGCCACGTGACGGCGCCCGTCGTGTTGCTCGAGCTCATCGAGCCCGCCTTCTACCACCTCGACACGGCGCTCGCGCTGCTCGCGGAAGACGCGTGCCTGTGGTTGCCCGATGCGCTCAGCCCCCGCTCGCGGGCGCTCGTCGAGCGGCTCGTGCCACGCCGCATCGCAGCCGATCCGCGCGAGGCGCGCGCGCTGCTCGCCTGCAACGCATGCTGCCCCGACGGCCGCACCGTGTTGCTCCAGCGGGGCTGCGAGCGCACGAGCGCGGCGCTGCGAGCCGCGGGCTTCACGGTGCGCGAGCTGGAGACGAGCGAGTTCCTCAAGTCCGGCGGCAGCGTGTTCTGCATGAAGCTGCTGGCCTGAACGGCGCGAGGGCGATCCCGCTCGTGGACCGCCCTCGCGCATCGCGCTCGCTTCGCGCGTGGTTCCCGCGTCACCTGTAGCGGCGACCGACATTCTCGCGCCCCATCTCGCGCAGGCGATCGATCTCCTTCTTGATACCAATGTAGTGAGCCTTGGAGACGATGCTCTTCACCGAGCGGTTGAGCCGCTGGGCGATCTCAAGGTTGGGCATTCTGGGGTAGACCTCGCGCAGGATCGTGAGCTCGGCCTCGGCCCAGCGCGGCATGCGGGTCGCGCCCTTGCCGCTCTGGCGCTTCAAGAAGGCCTTGTCCTTGGCGAGGCAGTACTTCTTCGCGACGCGCTGAACGGCATCGATGCTGCGGCCAAAAATCACGGCGAGGTCGGCGTCGGTGCGCGTGCCGAACAGCCGGCGCAGCTCGTGGACTTCCTCGCGGTTCCAGCGGCTGTTGTGTTGGATGCGGCCGAGCTCGAACACCTGCTGCTTCACTTCCTCGGGATCGCGGCCGAGGATGCGCGCGATCACTTCCGGGCCCGAGACTCCGAGGTAGCGCTTGAGCTCCTGAATCTCGCCCGCGGTCCACGGGCCCTGACGGCGCGACGCGGTGCGGAAGAGCTCGTCGGCCATCTTGCGCACGCTGGCGACCGAGCGGCCGAGATCTCGGGCGATCGAGGCTTCGGGCCGCAGCCCGTACATGTCCTTGAGACGGTCGACTTCGGCACGCGTCCAGCGCCCCTTGCGAGTGCCTCGCACTGCCTCATCTCCGCTCCAATGCAGCCGTGCCATGTTGTGTTCCTTCCTCCTCGCAGACCTAGATGCGGCTGCCAGCGTAGCGCCCCAGACTTTCGGACGGAATGGGTGAATGAATTGTGCGGTTTCCCTGGGATTTCCTGTCCGGAGTTCAGCCGCGCCAGCCGCTCGCCCCCCGAAAAGGGCGTTCCTGAGCGCTCCGGGCTAGAAGTGCAGGCGCTCGCGCATGGTCGCCAGCGCCTGTTTGACCGCCTCGACCGAAGTCTCGGCGAGTACCTCGGCGGCGAGTTCCTGCGCGGCCGCGAGCGTCGTGCGGCGGATGGCGAACTTGATCTCCGGCAGGAAGTAAGGCGCCACGCTGACCGAGTCGTAGCCCAGCCCGAGCAGCAGCACGGCCGTGGCCGGATCGTCGGCCATGTCCCCGCACACCGAGCACGGCTTGCCGGCGGCCCGGGCGGCCCGCGCCACTTGCGCCAGCGCGCGGATCACGGCCGGGTGATGTGGCTCGTACAACTTGGAGACCCACGGGTTGTCGCGGTCGACCGCCAGTATGTACTGCACGAGGTCGTTGGTCCCGACGCTGACGAAGTCGACCTTGGCCATCAGGGCCTCGATGCAGAACAGGACCGAGGGCACCTCGACCATGATCCCGACCGGGACATCGGCCTCGACCTCCCAGCCCTGCTCGAGCAGGGAGGCGCGCACACCGTCGAAGATGCGCCGCGTGGCATCGACTTCCTCGAGCGAGGACACCATCGGCAGGAGGATGCGCAGGTCGCGGCCCACGCCGGCGCGCAGGGCCGCGCGCAGCTGCACCCGCAGCAGGTCCTGCCACTCGAGGCTCACCCGCAGGCCGCGCCAGCCGAGCGCGGGGTTTTCCTCGCGCGGGGTCTGGAAGTACGAGAGCTGCTTGTCCCCGCCGATGTCGAGCGTGCGCAGGGTGACGGGCTTGGGCGCCATGCGCTCGAGCACGCGTCGATACATGCGGAACTGCTCGTCCTCGGACGGGAACTGCGGCCGCTCCATGTAGAGGAACTCGGTGCGGCACAGGCCGATGCCGTCGGAGTGCGAGACATCGAAGATGTCGAAGTCGCGCAGGCTCTCGATGTTGACCGACACGCCAAATGCACCACCGTCGGATGTGCGCGCGGGCTCGGCGGCGCGCTCGGCGAGCGAGGCGCGACGCTCTTCGAGGCGCGTGCGGCGCTCCACGAAGTCGACAATCTGCTCCTCGCCCGGCCGCAGCTCGACCGTGCCACGCCCGCCGTCGACCGCGAGCTGCATGCCCTGCTCGAGGCGCGGCAGGAGTCCCGGCAGCCCGACCACGCAGGGCACGCCGAAGGCGCGCGCGAGCACGGCAGCATGGGAGAAGCGGCCTCCGGCCTCGGCCACGATGGCGAGCAGGCGCTCGCGCTCGACCGAGGTCACGACCTGCGGCGTCAGCACGGCCGCGGCGAGGATCACCTTGCCGTCGACGGGCAAGCCGGGCTGCGCCACGTTCATCAGTGCCTGCAGCACCTCGCGCCAAGGGTCCGAGAGGTCGGCGGAGTAGCTGCGCACGCTGTTGCCCTCGAGCGGCCGCAGGGTCCGTTCGAGCCGCAGGATGAGCTGGTGAACGGCCGTCTCCGCGTTGACGCGCTCGGCGCGCAGGGCCTCCTCGACCTCCTCCACGGCGCCGGGGTCCTGCAGGATCATGCGGTGAACCGCGAAGATCTGGGCATCGCGCTCGCCGGACTGCTCGGCCACGAGCCGTTGCCGACGCAGCAGCTCGTCGCCCGCGACCGCGATGGCGCGGCGCAGGCGCTCGACCTCGGCCGCGAGCTCCTCCTCGGGGATCGACCAGTTCGGCACGGCGTCCGGGGCGGCCCGCACCACATGGACCGGGCCGAGGGCCAGTCCGGGGGAGACCGAGGTGCCGTGGATGGTGCGGGCGCGGGCCATGGGGCGGGTCACTCTAGCGTGGGCGCGGTCGAGACGGCCACGGAGGCGGATCCGGCGGGGAGCTTCAAGCAGCGTCGGGTCGAGAGCCGAAAAAGTCCCTCCGGCCGGAACTCTATTTCCAGAGCCGCCCCCCCGTTCCGCTGCACACGAGCCACTGATGACCAATGCCACTTCGACCGACGCCTCGCACACCACGAACTCGACCATCAGCAGCGGAGGCAAGACACTCGCGCTGCTTGGAATCGCCGCCTGCTGCATGGGAGCGGGCATCGCTGCCTTGCCGCATGTCTCGTACACGGCCGCCCAGCTGCTGAGTGGCTTGGGCATCCACGGCGTGATCGGCGCGAGCGTCTTCACGGGTGGCACGCTGCTGCTCGCCCTCGGCCGCATGCGTCAGAGCCTCGAAACAGCGCAGGCGCGCGGCGCGCAGGACGCGAGCGCGAACCTGCTGCTCGAACAGCTCGCCACGGATCTCGCGCAGACCCGCGCGACGCTCGAGTTCGTGCAGGCTCAGGCCGCGGAAAACACCTGCTGCGTGCAGGCCCTGCGCGCCGAAGTCGCGAACGCGAGCACGACGAGCGACAGCGCCGGTTCGTCGACACAAGCGCTGTTCCAGCTGGCCTCGGGCCTCGACAAGCTCGGCGCCCGCATCGACCAGCGGCTCAAGGTCCACCATTCCTCGCTGCAGGACAGCCTCGAAGAGCTCGGCGCGACACTCGCGCACACGCGCCGCACTCTCGACGCGCGCCTCGCGGCTCTCGAAGCGACGGGCACGCTGCACACCGACACCGCGCCGAACACAAGCACGAACACGACGACGCCAGACGCGACAGCGGACGACACGGCGCTCGCGCTCGCCGACGGCAGCTGGAATCCGAGTGACTGGAACGCTCCGCAGGTCGAGAGCACCGAGATCCACGGCACGCTGGGCGAGTTGGAGCAGGGGCACGAGCGCGAGAGCACCGGCACGCTGGGATCGCTCGGCCTGCTCGACAGCTTCGAGGACACGGCGGTCTCCCCGGCGCTCCCACAGGCCGGGCCGACGCCGTGCGAGCCGACGCACGACGCGACGCTCGACTTCGACACGCTCGACGCGAACAGCGACGAGCTCGCGCGCGAGCTCGACCGCGCCTCGCGCGCTGGACAGCACCTCGACGCGCCCACCGCGCCAGCGACGAACGATGTCGACTGGGTCCCGGGCGTGACCGACCTCGCGAACAAGCTGCAGACGCTGCAAGCGCTGCTCGCCGACCCGGCGCTGCGGGCGTTCTTCGGACAGGGCAAGCCGCGCTAGGGCGAGTGCTGGCCGAAGACACGCGCGCGGGGGAGGTCGACTGCGAAGTCGCCCTCCCCCGCGCACTGGTGGCTTGCCGCAGCCCCGCGCGTGCTCACTGGCCGACGGGTGACTCGCCCTCGCCGCGCACGAGGTTCTTCAAGCCCGCGAACGGATTGTTGATGGCCTTCTTGGCACCGAGCGCGCGCAGTTCCTGCGGAGAGAGCCCCTCTTCGCGCTCGCCACCCGCGCCGCGCTCGCCGTCCTTGGACGGCGAGCGACCGCCGCCGGGACGACCACCGCCTCCGCCGCCGCCCTGACCGCCGCGCGGACCGCCCTTGCCGCCGAAGCCGCGGCGACCGCCGCCG
>VGYZ01000131.1 GCA_016872795.1 Planctomycetota bacterium | reverse complement strand
GCGGCGCGCTGGCGCGCAGCGGCCGTCTCCGGATCGACGGGTGCGGGACGCGGAGCTTCGACCGCGCTGGGCGGCGCGCGCGGAGCTTCACCCTCGGGTTGCACGCGAATGCGCAGCGCGAGGCTCGCGACCTCGTCCTCGATCGCCGCGAGCAGGTTCTGGAACAGCTGGAAGCCCTCGCGCTTGTACTCGTTCTTCGGGTCCTGCTGGCCGTAGCCGCGCAGCCCGATGCCCGTCTTGAGCGCATCGATCGCGTACAGGTGGTCCTTCCAGCGCGAGTCGATCGTGTTGAGCAGCAGGTACTGCTCGACGCGGCGCATCATCTCCGCGCCGATGTTCGTCTCGCGCTCGTCGTAGGCGCGCTTCGCGAGCGCGACCGCCGCACCGATTTCCGACGTCTTTTCGGTGGCCGCGGCGGCCGCAGCCTTGTCGAGCTCGAGCCCGAACGCGCGCTGGTACCACGCCCCGAATCCGTCGGGGTCCTTCGCGTGAACGCCCGCGTTGCGCGAGATCGACTGCACGAGGAACTCCTCGACGCGCTCGCGCAGCCCCTTGTTCTCCAGCACATCCTGCCGCACGGCGTAGATCGTCTTGCGCTGCTGGTCCATCACATCGTCGTACTCGAGCAACGACTTGCGGATCTCGAAGTTGTAGTCCTCGACCTTGCGCTGCGCCTTCTCGATCGCGCGCGTCACCATCCCGGACTCGATCGGCACGCCTTCCGTCATGCCCATCTTCTCCATCGCGTTCTTCACCCATTCGCGATAGAAGCGCCGCATCAGGTCGTCTTCGAGCGACAGGTAGAAGCGCGACACGCCCGCGTCTCCCTGACGGCCCGAGCGGCCGCGCAGCTGGTTGTCGATGCGCCGCGCCTCGTGGCGCTCCGTGCCGAGCACATACAGACCGCCCTGCTCGAGCACCTTGGCCTGATCGCGCTCGCAGTCCGCTCGCACCTGCTCGCGCACCTTCGCGATCTCGTCGAGCTTCTCGACATCGCCCTGCTGCAACCCGGCCTCTTCGAGCGCGCGGGCGAGCCGCCACTCGTAGTTGCCGCCGAGCTTGATGTCCGTGCCGCGGCCGGCCATGTTCGTCGCGACAGTCACGGCCCCGATCTCGCCGGCGTGCGCGACGATGTTCGCCTCGCGCTCGTGGTTTTTCGCGTTGAGCACCTCGTGCTTCACGCCGCGCTGGCGCAGGAGCTTGGAGATGTGCTCGCTCTTCTCGACCGAGGTCGTGCCGATCAGGACGGGCTGGCCGCGCTTGTGCACGCCGTCGACCTCCTCGACGATCGCCTTCCACTTCTCGGGGCTCGTGCGGTACACGATGTCGCGTCGGTCGTCGCGCGCCACGGGCATGTTGGTCGGGATCGAGACCACGCGCAGCTTGTAGATCTTCCAGAACTCGTTGGCCTCGGTCAGCGCCGTGCCCGTCATGCCCGCCAGCTTGGTGAACAGGCGGAAGTAGTTCTGGAATGTGATCGTCGCGAGCGTCTGGTTCTCCTGCCGCGGCTTGAGTCCTTCCTTGACCTCGACCGCCTGATGCAAGCCTTCGGACCAGCGCCGTCCGGTCATCTTTCGACCCGTGAACTCGTCGACGATGATCACCTCGGGCTGCCCGTCCTCGCCGGGCTCGACCACATACTGGTCGTCCTTGGCGTACAGGTTGTGTGCGCGCAGCGCGTTCTCGATGTAGTGCGGCCAGTCCTCGTTACCCGGCAGGTAGAAGCTCTCGACGCCGACGAGCTTCTCGGCCTCAATGATGCCCGCCTCGACCAGCGTCACGCTGCGCTCCTTCTCCTTGACCTCGAAGTGCGTCTCGCGCTGCAGCTTGCGCGCCACCGCGTCGGCGATCTGGTACTTGCCGCTCGACTCCTGCGCCGGCCCCGAGATGATCAGCGGGGTGCGCGCCTCGTCGATCAGCACGCTGTCGACCTCGTCGACGATGGCGTAGTACAGGTTCTTCTGCACCTGCTCGTCCGCGCGCGTCTTCATGTTGTCGCGCAGGTAGTCGAAGCCGAACTCGTTGTTCGTGCCATAGACGATGTCGCAGGCGTAGATCGGCTTGCGCTCCCACGAGCCCATGTTCGACTGGATCGCGCCGCTGGTGAGCCCGAGGTAGTCGAAGATCGGCTTCATCCACGCGCAGTCGCGCCGCGCGAGGTAGTCGTTGACCGTGACCAGGAACACCGGACGCCCGGTCAGGCCGTTCAGGTACAGTGGCAAGGTCGCGACCAGCGTCTTGCCCTCGCCGGTCATCATCTCGGCGATCGCACCCTGATGCAGCACGATGCCGCCGACGATCTGGACATCGTGGTGGCGCAGCCCGAGGGTGCGCACGCTGGCCTCGCGCACGAGGGCAAAGGCCTTGGGCAGGATCTCGTCGAGGATGGCGCGCTGCTGCTCGAGTTCGAGCCCCTTGAGGCGCTCGCGCCAGGCCGCGGACTCGGCCTTGAACTGCTCACCCGAGAGGCTCCGGGCCCATTTCTCGAGCTCGGTGACCTGCGCCACGACCGGCACCATGGCCCGCACCACGCGCTCGTTCTGGGAGCCAAACGCGCCCTTGAGCCAACGGCCGAAGCCCTCGCCGAAGATCGAGAACTTGTCGCTGAACGAATCCCAGTCAAAAGCCATGTGTAGGAGTGCAGTCTGGAAGGGCTCGGGCCGCCTTGGGCCCCCGGTCAGCCGTGCGAGCCGCACATTGAAAGCCCTCGAACGCCCCGATGGAAGGCCGAGCCCCCGAAAGGAGCCTCCCGACGGCGCCGACAGGGCCGTGCGGCCCGTGCCCGCGGCCGCGTCTCAGCGGCCCGAGCCAGCGAGCGCGCCCTGCCGGCCGGAGAGCATCTGGCGCAGGGTCGTGAACAAGAGCTCGCGCGGGTAGGGCTTGTGCAGCACGCCATTGACCTGCGCGAGCCGCGCGAGGTCGATCTTGGAGGCCGTGGCCATCAGCACGCGCACCGCGGCCGTGCGCGGGTCGCCGCGGATCGCGCCGAGCACGCTCTCCCCGTCGAGTCCGGGCAATTCGAAGTCGAGGATCACGAGGTCCGGCAGCGGCCCCTCGCGCAGGCGCTCCAGCGTGCGCTCGCCGGTGTGCGCGAGCTCGACTGCATAGCCCTTCGCGCGCAGCCATGTGCGCAGCGCGAACGCCACCGCCACATCGTCCTCGACGAGCAGGATCGAGAGGCCGTTGCAAACTTCGCTCTCGCGCCCGACCAGCTCCTCGCACAGGCTGCGCAGGTCGTCGAGCGTCGGCAGCCCCGCCGAACGCCACGCGCTCTCGACCTCGAGCTTGAGCCCGCGGTTGTGCGCCTTGAGCTCCTGAAACGCGTGGTAGTCGGGGTGGTGCGGTCGCACGTCGAGGTCGTCGTGGGTGTCGACCGCGAAGAAGTACTCGCCGTTGACGAGGTACTCCTGCACCACGAGCTTCATGAACGGGTAGCGGTGGTTTCCCACCTGCAGCGAGTAGCGCCGACACCCCTCGACATCAATCGCCCGCAGTCGATCCATGGCCTCGAGCGCGGAGCCGATCGTCTCGTGCCCCGCGAAGTCCGCGGATGTGATGCGCGGCCGTCCGCCCATGCCCGGCGGATAGGCGTGGCGCAGATAGAGATCGATCGCGCTGCGCAAGTGGGCCGGAGTGAGGGCGTCGAGGCGCATCAGGCTTTCCCCACCGCCGCCGCATCCCCCGACGAGCTGGGCGCCGTCGCGCACGCGGGAGTCGGAGCGCCGGCACGGATTGAACCGATCAGCACGCGCACATCGGCGATTCCGCGCGCGTCGAGCAGGCTCTCGATCTCCGCAGCGAGCTCCGCGATGTTCGAAGGATCGCTGAAGCAACTCGTGCCCACTTGGACCGCGCTGCAGCCGACCACCAAGTACTCGAGCACATCGCTCGCCTTGCCGATGCCGCCGCAGCCGATCACCGGGATCTTGACCGCCCGCGCGCACTGCCACGCGCAGCGCAGCGCCACCGGCTTGATGCCGACGCCCGAGTAGCCGCCCATCACGGTGTTGATGCCGGGCGCTCCCGTGCGCCAATCGACGCTCATGCCGAGCAGCGTGTTGACCGCCGTGAGCGCGTCCGCGCCCGCCGCTTCGCAGGCGCGCGCGATGTCGCCGATGTCCGTGACATTGGGGCTGAGCTTGGCGAACACGGGCTTGTTCGTCGCCGCACGCACGCCGCGGATCAAGGCCTGCGCGACGCGCGGATCCGTCGAGAACGGCAGCTTTCCGCCCTGCACATTGGGGCACGAGAGATTGACTTCGAGCGCGTCGACTTCGCTGCGTCCATCGAGGATCCGCGCCAGCTCGGCGAAGTCCTCGATCTTCTCGCCGCCGATGTTCGTCACCACCGCGCAATCCGCGCCCGCCATCGCCGGCAGCACATCGCGCAGGTAGGCCTCGATGCCGCGATTCTCGAGCCCGATCGAGTTCAGCAGACCCGCCTCGGTCTCGGCGATGCGCGGGTGCGGATTGCCGGGGCGCGGCTTGAGCGTGACGGTCTTGCTCACCAGAGCACCGAGCGTGTGCGGCGGCGCAAAGTGCTGCATCTCCAGCCCGTGCCCGAATGTGCCGGAGGCCGACAGGATCGGGTTGCGCAGCGCGAGTCCGCCGCAGTCCACGGTCAGGGAAGCCATTGGGCGACGAGCGTACGCGTCATGTCCCGATCGAGCAATCGTCCCGCGCGAGGGCCGCTCAAGCCGCCGGCTTCAAACGCGGCGTGAACAGGCTCGAGAGTATCAGCAGCACCGCGCCGACCGTGATGCAGGCGTCGGCGACATTGAATGTGGGGAAGTGCCAGTCCCACACGGGGAAGTACACGTCCAGGAAGTCACGCACCTCGCCGAAGCACGCTCCGACACGGCGCGGAGCCATGCACAGGTTGTCGTACAGGTTCCCGGCCGCGCCCGAGAGGATCAGCACGAGCGCCGCGGTCATCGTGCGCTGGACCGGACTCGAGCGCGCCACCAGCCAAGCGAGGAACGCCACGGCGCCGCCGCGCCCGCCGACGAGCAGCCATGTCGGCAGCCGGTCGAAGCCCCACGCCATGCCAGGATTCCACGACAGCATGAAGCTGAACCACTCGCCGCAGATCTTGTAGCGGTGATGGCCGTGGTCATCGTAGCCCATGCCCTCCGGCAGAGGACTCGATTGGAGCCACGCGAAGACCGCGCTCTTGCTCCACAGGTCTGCGATCACGAGCGCCGCCACGATCACGAAGCGCAGGCTCACCTGTCGCGCCGTCGGGCGCACCACGACATCCGTGCTGCTCGTCTCGCTCACGCACGCGCCTCTCGAGCCTAGTAGCCGCGACGCTCGGCCAGCCGCTGGCAGCCGATGCACATGCGCGCATGCGGAACAGCGCGCAGGCGCTCCTTGTTGATCGTCTGCTCGCAGCCCTCGCACTTGCCGTAGGTGCCCTGCTCGATGCGCTCGAGCGCCTCGAGGATCTGCGCCAACGCCTCTTCCTCGTTCTCGAGCAGCTGCAGGTTGAACTCTTGGTAGTAGCCGTCGGCCGAATCCCCGGGCCGCGACTCCGCGGCGTCGACATTGCCGTTCTGGCTGAACGCCTCTTCCTCGAGTTGCGAGAGGTTCCCGCTCAGGATGGCCTTGGCCTTCTGCAGCAGGGCCTTGAACTCCTCGAGGTCCTTCGGGGACAGCTTGGCGGGCTTCTTGGTAGCCATGGGTGGCGCAGGTGCTCCGACGGTAGAAAATCCCCCCTACGGGAACTCCGAAGGGCGCAAAAGGATATCCCCGCGGCCTCGCCCGTCAAGCGAGCCGGCGTCGCCCGAGGCTTGCAGCGCCGCGCGCGGCACTTCACGCTCTCCTCCATGGCCGCCGCGCCCCTGCCCGCCCCGTTCCGCGCCGCGCTGGCGGATTTCCTCGAAGCCCTACGAGTCGAGGCCGGGCTCGCGCGGGCCACGCTGCAGGCCTACCGCCGCGACCTGGAGGCCGCCGCGCGCTGCTTCTCCGAGCGCGGCGCGCGCGACTTCTCGGCCGTCGATTCCGACCTGCTCGTGGCCTACCTCGCCGCGCGGCGGGAGGCCGGCGCCGCCGAGGCCAGCGTGGCGCGCGGACTGTGCGCCCTGCGCATGCTCTTCCGCCATCTGGCGGCCGAGGGTCGCATCGGCGCCGACCCCGCGAGCCTGCTCGCGGCACCGGTCCTGCGCCACGCACTGCCGCGCGCGCTGTCGGTCGAGGAGGTCGAGCGGCTGCTGTGCGCGCCCGCGGGCGAGGGCTGGCGCGACCAGCGCGACCGCGCCTTGCTCGAAGTCCTGTACGCCACCGGCGCGCGCGTCAGCGAAGCCTGCGGGCTCTTCACCGACGGTCTCGATCCGCAGCTGCGCGTGCTGCGC
>VGYZ01000130.1 GCA_016872795.1 Planctomycetota bacterium | reverse complement strand
TGCATGACCCGCGAGGTGATGAACAGCTGCACGAACAATGTCGTGCCCTGCACGGCGCTCTCGGTCCACGCGAAGTACTCCGACCGCGCAGCGCTGCCATCGAACTCCCGCGCCGCGAGGAAGTTCTGCTGTAGCGCGAGCACCGACTGCAGCACTCCGTGCAGGAATGTGAACGCCGCAACGGCCTGCAGGTAGGGTCGCGAGAGCACCAAGGAGAGCCCCTCGCTCCATGTCCCGCCCAGCGAGCGCTCGGGCTGCTCCGACGCCGCGCTCGCGGCCCCACAGCGGCGCACGAGGGCCAGTCCGAACCAGACCGCGAGCTCGAGCACCAGCGCGGCTGCCAGTACGAGCACCAGCGCGCACATGCGCTCCGCATCGGCATCGGTGTCCGACTTCGCCCAGCGCGACACAGCACCGGTCGTCGACGAGCCCACGATCGCGCCGAGAGTCCCGCCCACCGACACGAGCCCGAACAGCCGACGCGCGCCCGCGCTGTCGAACGAGTCGGCGAGCAGCGCCCAGACGATCGATACGAGGAACACGTTGGTGACTGCGTGCACGACATAGAACGCGCGTGCCACGAACACCGCGAGATCTCCTTCTGCGCTCGCGATGGCGGGCACGAAAGCCAGCCAGAGGCAGGCCACGCTGCGGAATGTGAGTGCGAAGAAGCGTCGGCGAGGAAGCCGCGAGGTCGCGTGCGCGAACGCAAGGCTCGCGACCATCGTGCCGACGAGCGTCACTCCCCACAGGTACACGAGGCTCTCCGCGCCACCGACGAGCGCGAGCGCATCGCGCAGCGGACGCAGCAGAAAGATCGAGAACAGCACGCAGAAGAACACGCCGACCGCGAGAGCCACCTGCGCGCGCTCCTCGCGCCGCACGACGAGCAGCGCACCGAGTCCGCCCTGTGTCGCGCTCAAGCCTCGCCTCGAATCGACTCGCGCGTGGCGAGCGCGTCCGCGAGCGCGCGCACATCGTGAGTGCGGATCCAGTCGACACCCTGCTCCGCACACCACAGCTCCGCCGCCAGCGTTGCCGGCCCGCGCTCCTGCACGCCGCGCACCGGGCGCACGCCGAGGAACGACTTGCGCGAGACACCGAGGCACAGCGGCAGTCCGAGCGCGCGCAGCTCTCCCACGCGCCGCAGCACCTCGAAGCTCGGCCCCGGAGCGCCCGACAGGAAGAACCCCATGCCGGGGTCGAGCAAGAGGCGCGAGCGAGCGACGCCGGCGCGCTCGCAGGCGGCGATGCGCTCCTCGAAGAACGCAAGCAGACGCGCGATCCAGTCCGCTTCCGACGGCGCGGAGCGCTCGGCGCGCGCCGCGCCCGAAGTCGAGTGCATCAGGATCACGCTGCAGTCGGAGTGCGCGAGCAGCGCGAGCAGGCGCGCGTCGCGCAGCGCCGTGATGTCGTTGATGGCGTGTGCCCCGAGTTTGAGCATCGCTTGCGCGACCTCGGGCTGGTGTGTGTCGATGCTGACCCGCAAGCCGTGGGCCAAGAGCCCCGCGACGACCGGTGTGAGACGCTCGATCTGCGTCTCGAGGGCCACATCCGCCGCATCGGGGTGACTCGACTGCGCGCCGATGTCGACCATCGCCGCACCGTCGCGGGCGAGCTGCAAGCCGTGCTCCAGCGCCCGCGCGGGGTCGAGGAACCGCCCGCCGTCCGAGTAGGAGTCGCTCGTGATGTTCAGGATGCCGAGGATTGCCGCCGCCATCGTCGCCGTGACTCTACGCTGCGCGCAGCACGCTTGCGCAGGGTACAACCATGGCAGCGATCCTCGTCATGACCTCCGCCGCGCAAGCCCCCACCGCCCGCACGCTGCCGTTCACCGCCCCGTGGCTGCTCGCGCCCATGGAAGGCGTGACCGAGCCCTGCTTTCGCGACCTTGTGCTCGCGCGCAACCAGCCAGAGCACTTGGGCGGAACATTCACCGAGTTCGTGCGCGTCCACGCCGCCCCCGTGCCCCGTGCGATCGTGCGCCGCCACATCGGTCCCGCGCGCCATCCCCAGCCCGTCGGCGTGCAGTTGATGGGCAACGACCTCGAGCGCCTCGCCGCGACCGCGCGCAACGCCGTGGCGGCCGGAGCGCCGCTCGTCGACCTCAACTTCGGTTGTCCGGCCAAGGGCGCGATCGCGGGTTGCGCGGGCTCGGCGTTGCTGAAGGATCCGGCCGCTCTCGAGCGCGTCGTGCGCGCCGTCGCCAGCGCCGTCTCGGTGCCCGTGAGCGCCAAGATCCGCGCCGGGTACGACGATGCGAGCCATGTCGAGGAGCTCGCCCGTGCGGCCGAGCAGGGCGGCGCAGCGATGCTCACCGTGCACTGCCGCACGCGCGCGGAGGGCTACTGCCGCGAAGTCGACTGGACGCGCATCGCGCGCGCCGCGAGCGCGGTGTCGATCCCGGTGTGCGGCAACGGCGGCATCCTGACCCACGGTGACTTCGAGCGCCTGCGCCGCGTGACCGGCGCGCGCTTCGCGATGGTCGGCCGTGGTGCGCTCGCCGATCCGTGGATCTTCAGCGGTCGGAGCGTGACACGCGGCGAGGCCGCGCGTTTCCTCGTCGACTACGCGCACCTGATGCGCGAGCGCAAGGGCTGGCCGGGCGGCGGCATCGCCGCGCGCGTGAAGCAGCTCCTGCGCTACTGGACGGCCGGCGGCTTGGTCGAGAGCGAAGAGCACCGTCTCGCATGGCTGCGCGAGCAGGATGGCGAGGCACTGCTCGGTCGCTTGCGCGCGCTCGCCGCGCAGGCGTGACGCAAGACAGGCGAGCGCGCGAGCCGCGAAGCCCTCAGCTGCGCAGCGCCGAGAGCATGCGCGAGAGCAGCGATCCCTTGCGCGGCAGCGCCTCGAAGCGCCCGCAATCGCCACGCACATTGAGCTTCTCGTGGTCGCCGGGGATCTCCTGCGCCTGATGCACGCGCTCGGAGAGCTTCTGGTCCATGTGCTGCGGTTGGTAGCAGCCGGTGCGGCGCTTCCAGACCGTGTCACCGGGGAACGAGCGGAACCACTGGCAGTCCTTGCAATCGACCATCGGGAAGAGGGCCCTCCGAGCCCCTGAGGCGCGCACTTTCCCGCCGCGTGGCTCGCAGTTCAAGCCCTGCGACGCGTCCCTCGCCGCCCGCCGCCCTCGCCGCGTGGGCTGCGGCTGTCGAAGCCCTTCTTGTTGGCATCGAAATCGGGCTCCATCATCCCCGCCACGCGTCGCTCGACCTCGCGCAGCTCGAGCGGGAGGCGCCGCGCCTCGACTCGGAAGATCTCGAGCCCCTGCGCGCGCGCGACGCGCTCGCGCTGCGTGCGCCCGTCGGGCGCGTCCTCCCACACTGCCTTGCGCGGCCGCCACTCGAACAGTTGCCCCGCGTTCTCGTGCGCGTAGCGCGCGTACTCGGGGTTGTCGGTCTGGAACACGAACAGCCCACCCTCGCGCAGCGCGAGCCAGATCGCGAGCAGAGTGCGCGGGCTGAGCTGGCGCCTTGGGATCTTGGCGCGGTCGTAGTAGGGCTGCGGGTGGTAGAGGTGCACTTCGTCCAGCGAGGCCGGTTCGACGCGCTCGCAGATGAACTCGCTGGCGTCGCCCCACGCGAACTTGACATTGGTGAGTCCGCGCTGCCCGGCGCGCAGGCTGCCCATGCGCACGGAGGGCGGCACCAGCTCGACGCCGAGGTGGTCCGTGTCCGGCCGCGCGTACCCGGACTGGATCAGAAACAGGCCGTTGCCGCAGCCCAAGTCGACCACGCGCCGCGCACTGCGACCGAAGGCCGCTTCCCAGTCGAAGCGCACGCGGGGTTCGCCGAGGCCCACGCGCGTGCGAGTCCAGCGCTCGCGCTCGAGCACCTCGCCCGGACACTCGTCCTCCGGCTCTCCGCCCCGCGGCGCGGCTGCATGCGTCTGCATCGTGCCGCCCAAGGTACTGCACGAGCGGCGCCGACGGGTCGAGGACGCCCCAACACCTCCCCGGCCCGGAAGCGCCGCAAACTCGCGGGCCGCGTTCGGCGTACGCTCCGCGTTCGAGCTTGCACCGACCCCCTCGAGCCCTCACCCTAGCCCCATGAAGCCCGCCGACCACCCTTTCGCCAAGCTCAGCCCCCTCGCGGTGCGCCTTCCGGCGCTGTGGATCCTCGGCGTGTCGCTGATCAAGCTGGTCGCCGGCTCGCCGGCGGACATCCCGGTCTTCATCCGCGAGAACCCGCTCTCGCAGGCGCTCGGCGAGGAGCTCAACTTCCAGCTGATCGTCGCCACCGAGCTCGCCTTCTCGCTGGTCGCGCTCCTCGCGCCGCGCATCGGCTGGTGGCTCGTGAGCGCGCTGCTCACGATCTTCGTCGGCGTGCTGCTCAAGCTGATCGCCGAGGGCTCGACGAGCTGCGGCTGCTTCGGTGGCGCGATCTCGCTCTCGCCCTACGCGATGCTCGCCATCGACGGCTCGCTGTTCGCGTTCCTGCTGTTCACTCGGCCTTGGCAGACGATGCCCGCGGCAGCGTTGCCGCTCGCGCGCGTCGCGCTCGGCGCGCTCGTCGGCGTCGTCACGCCCTTCGTGGCCCTGCCCCTGATCGACGGCTCGCGCAAGGCGCAGACGACGCCCTCCGGCGAGACGCCCGCGGCCAAGCCCAAGCTCCCGGTGCCGCCCGCGCTGCCCCAGCTCCCGAAGACCAACCCGAATGCCGCCAACGCGCGCCCCAACTCCGCCGACGGCTTCCTCGTGCCGAGCTTCGATGCGAGCGGCAAGTGGAAGCTGCCGGACACGCTCCCGCGCTGGGCCCGCCTGCGTCCGCCCGAGTGGATCGGCAAGTCGATCCACGACACCGACCTCGCGGTGTGGATGGACACGCGCGCCTACCCCGAGGACGGCACATGGATCCTGTACCTCGAGACCTGCTCGCACTGCGCCGACTACCTGAAGGCGCTCGAGGCGAGCTTCGGGAGCGATCCGAAGCTGTATGTGTTCGTGCGCCTCGCGACGGACAAGGACGAGACCGAGCAGGTGGTCAAGCTCAAGCCGCCCGGCGAGCAGGCCGCGCTGCCCAAGGAAGTGATGTGGGTCGTCGGGCCCGAGCTTCCCCCCTGGGAGCTCGTCCTCGAAGGCGGCGTGGTGCGCTCGGCCACGCGCCACGGCGACTAGCGTGCGCGCGCTCGTGCCTACCCTGCTCTCGCTCGCGCTGACGGCGAGCGCCTGCGAGCGCGCGAGCGCGCCCGAACGAGCAACGCCGAAGGTCGAGCACGCGACCTTCGATCCTTCGACCTGGATCGGCCGCTCGATCCACGACACTGAGCTCGCGCGCTGGACCGACACGCGCAAGCTGCCGGCGGACGCGCTGTGGGTCCTCTACCGCGTCGACTGCGACCACTGCCGCGAGCACCTGCGCGAGCTCGCCCGCGGCTTCGCCGATGCGCCGCGCGTGTTCGTGCTGCTCGCACTGCGCGAGCGGGGGGATGAGGAGCGACGCGTGGTCGACCACCTTCCTCCGGGGGAGCAGGTCGACCTCCCCGATAGGGTGCGTTGGCACGCGACCGCGCCGTGGGAGCTCGAGGTCGACGCCGCGGGCGTGGTGCGCTCGGCCGTGGCTCCGCAACCGCGCTAGCAGCAGCGCCTCAGGCCCACGCCGCGAGGTACGCGAGCCACCCGGCGCAGTTCTCGCCGCGCATGCCGCGCCGGAAGATCCCGTCGCCCTCGCCCTTGTCGCCGGCTCCTTCGAAGTAGCGCTCGACCTTGGCGAACCCGGCCTCGACGAGCAGGTCGCGCAGCTCGCACAGGGTCCACAGGCGCCAGTCGTAGCGGAAGGCCTCGAGCTCGCTGCCGTCGGGAAACTCGAAGCGGATGAAGCAGGTGTACTCGGCGGTGCCCGGCCAGTAGCGGTGCTGGTCCCACACATAGGTGAAGCCGCCGCAGCGCCGGCGCTCCTCGAGCTCGGCCGGAGCGTCGAGACCGCCGTACAGGTCGATCAGGAACAGCCCGTCCTTGGCGAGCGAGCGGCGCGTGGCCCGGAAGTAGGCGAGCAGCGTGGGCCGCTCGTGGAACACCCAATAGGAGAAGTTGAGCGCGATGCGCACATCGGGACGGCGCAGGCCGAACGCGCGCACATCGAGCTCGTGCAAGGTGAGGCGCGTGAGGTCGAGGTCTTCGCAGTTGTGCTTGAGTCCCCACGCCAGCGGCTGGGGATCGAGGTCGAAGCCTTCCGCGGTGTTCTCGCGATGCCGGCGCACCCAGTGGGACGAGATCAGCGCCGTGCCACAGAAATCCTCGCGCAGATGCCGCGGCTCGCGCCCGCGCTCGCAGCGGAAGATGCGCCGAATCAGCGCGATGTCCGTCTCGGGCGACTGCACCGCCTTCTGGTACAGCTCGTACTTGTCGGCGCTCTTGGCCGAATAGCGGTGTCGAATGCGACGGGGCATCGTGTGGAGGAGCGGAATGTCGTCGTGGCGCGGGCAGGGATCGCTCTCGCGGCGGCACTCGCCGATTCCATGCCGGCCACGGCAGGGAACTCGGTGGCGGAGCGGGACTCGCTCAGGGCGAACGCGCGGCTCGCCTTCCTGCGCGCGAGAGAACGCGTCTCTCGCGCCGCGCGTCCAGAGTTGGCCGAGGGGCAGCGCAGGGAAGTCGTCGCGGAGCGTCGCGCGCTCCGCGCGGCCGCGAGTTCCGTCGGCCCTCGCGGACTGACCGCCGCAGCGCGCAGATGCGTGGCGAGCGCGCCCGGGCTTGGTTCGTCAGGCGCCGCCGAGCGCGCGCACGATGCGCTCATTCGTCTTCGGGTCGCTGACGACCACGCGCAGCACGCCTTCGCGAGCGCGCGGCACGCTGACGACGCTCTCCGGCACGATTTGACGGAGGCGGCGCGCGACATCGTTGGGGCGCTTGCAGCGCAGGAGGATCCAGTCGCCGACTTCACTCCACATGGGGCGGATCCCGGGGATGGAGGAGAGACGGGAGTAGTAGCGGTCCTTCTCGTCGATCACGGACGCGGCCTCTTGTCCTGCCAGGGACGGCTGCGGTTGCGGTGCCGCGTCCGAGATTTGGACGAATGTCCAAATCGGCCCGGCTGCGGCGGATCCCACAGTATCTGGTGTCTTGACCCAGTTCAACCGCCAGATGTGGTTCCATCCACGGTTTTTCCACAAGCCGCCCACCCTCGCCCACCTCGAGCTCACTGGCATTCCACGGCGTCCCCCCCAGTCTGCGGTGCCTGTTGGGAACGCCAAGCGGGTCCGAAGCCGACGCTTCGGCCACTCGCTTCAGCGCCCCCATTCCCGACCCGCGCCCACTTGCGAATCAGGAGCGCGCGTAGCCGTGC
>VGYZ01000129.1 GCA_016872795.1 Planctomycetota bacterium | reverse complement strand
TCCATGAGGATCCCAGAGCGGGGCCCCGATGTCCGACACCCACGATTGTGCCTCCCGTTCGGACCAAGGCGCCCCCCAGCCCCTGCTCGAAGGCATCTCCAGCCCGGGCGACTTGAAGCGCCTGCCGCTGGAGTCGCTGCCGCAGGTCTGCTCGGAGGTGCGCGAATTCCTGCTGCAGTCCGTGCAGCGCACGGGCGGACACCTCGGCTCGAACCTCGGCGTCGTCGAGCTCACCACGGCGCTGCACTATGTGTTCGACCTCGAGCGCGATCGCTGCGTGTGGGATGTCAGCCACCAGTGCTATCCGCACAAGCTCTTCACGGGGCGCCGCGAGCGCTTCGAGACGCTGCGCATGACCGACGGCCTGTGCGGCTTCACGCACCCCGAGGAGAGCGAGTACGACCTGTTCCACACGGGCCACGCGGGCACGAGCATCAGCCTCGCGCTCGGGCTCGCGCGCGGAACCGCGCACGAGACGCCGCAGCCCCATGTGATCGCCGTGATCGGCGACTCGAGCCTCGGAGCGGGCGTCGCGTTCGAGGCGCTCAACTACGCGGGCGCGAGCGGCCAGCGCGTGCTCGTGATCTTGAACGACAACGAGTGGTCGATCTCGAAGTCGGTGGGCTCGATGGCGCGCTACCTCTCGCGCATCCGCAGCGCGAAGGTCGTGCAGCGCGCGAACCAAGAGCTGCACAAGCTGCTCGCCGCGATCCCCGTGATCGGCGAGAAGGTCGACCGCACGCTCGAGGACATGGCCGAGGTCATGCGCCACGCGATGGTCCCTGGCCATGTATTCGAGGAGCTCGGCGTGACCTATGTCGGGCCGATCGACGGCCACGATGTGAAGTACCTGGTCGAGAACTTGCTGCGCGTGCGCGAGCTCGAAGGCACCGTGCTGCTGCATGTGCTCACCGAGAAGGGCAAGGGCCACCCGAACGCCCCGACGCACCCCGAGCGCGTACACGGCGTGAAGGGCAGCGTTCCCGCTCCGAAGCTCGCCGGTGCGGACTCGAACAAGCTGCCCGGTCCCTCCGCTGCGCCCAAGCCCGCGGGCCCGGCGTACACCAAGGCCTTCGCGGACGCGCTGCTCAAGCTCGCCGAGCGCGATGTGCGCATCCATGCTCTCACGGCCGGCATGCCGTCGGGCACGGGCCTCGAGGCCTTCGCCGAGCGCCTGCCGAGCCGCTTCCACGACACGGGCATCACCGAACAGCACGCGGTCGCAATGGCTGCCGGCATGGCCAAGGCCGGCCTGCGCCCGTTCGCCACGATCTACTCGACCTTCCTGCAGCGCGCCTACGATCAGGTGTTCCAGGAAGTCGCACTGCAAAACCTGCCGGTCACCTTCTGCATGGACCGCGCGGGGCTCGTCGGACAGGACGGGCCGACGCACAACGGCGTGTTCGACATCGCGTACCTGCGCACCTTCCCCAACTTCACGATCGCGGCGCCGCGCGACGCGACGGACCTGCGCCGCATGCTCGAGCTGGCGCTCTCCGCGAACGGCCCGTTCGCGCTGCGCTACCCGCGCGACAACACGCCGGGCAACGAGCGCATCCACGCCCACGAGCGCACGGCCATGGTTCCCGGCAAGGCGGAGGTCCTCGTCGAGGCTCCGGCGGGGGAGCGCGCGGTGTGCCTGTGGGCCTTCGGCGCGCTCGTGCATCAGGCGCTCGACGCCGCCGAGCGCCTCGCCCGACGCGGCATCGCGGTCTCGGTGGTCGACGCGCGTTTCGCCAAGCCGCTCGACGAGGAGCTCTTGGCGCAGCACGCGCTCGCCTACCGCCACATCCTCACGGTCGAGGACCACCAGCGCGCCGGCGGCTTCGGTTCCGCGGTGCTCGAGAGCCTCTCGCGCCTGCCGTCCGCTCGTGCGCAGGTGCGGCTGTGCGGAATCCCCGATCGCTACATCGAGCACATGACCACGCGCGAAGAACAGCTCGCGGCGTGCGGACTCGATGCGGACAGCCTCGAACGCGCCGTGCTGAACCTCGTCACGCCGACCAAGGTCGGCTGAGCGATGGGCTCACGCTCCTTGTCCGGTGGCGCTGCGAGCGCCGGTGTGCCCGCGCGCGGCGCAGTGCAGACCGTGCTGGTCGCGTGCGACTTGGACAAGCCGGACGTGCGCACACTCCACAACGAACTCGTGCCGTGGCTGCGCGCGCGCGTCGCGCGCGTCGACCTCGAGTCGGATGTGCGAGCGCTGGTCGAGCGTCGCTCGGCGCTCTCGCTCGCGGAGTCGCTCGCGGGAGCGCCCGACCTGCTGATCGTCCTCGGCGGAGACGGCGCGATTCTGGGCGCCGTGCGCGCCTTCGCCAGCACGCCCGTTCCGACACTGGGCATCAACCTCGGACGCGTGGGCTTCCTCGCCTCGACGCCGGTCAGCGACTGGCGCGAGGCCCTCGAAGGCGTGCTCGGCGGCGAGGGCGTGCTCGAACCACGCATGCGGCTGGTCGCGCGTCTGGGCTCGGGCGCCCAAGGCAAGGCAGGCCTCGAAGCCATCGCCCTCAACGAGGTGCTCGTCGCGCGCGGCACGGCGCCGGGGATGCTCGCGCTCGGCCTCTCGGTCGGCGGCAAGTGGGTCGCCGACTACCGCGCCGACGGCCTGATCCTCGCGACGCCTTCGGGCTCGACCGCGCACTCGCTCTCCGCCGGTGGTCCGATCCTGTTCCCGTCGATGCTCGGGATGGTCGTCACGCCGATCTGCCCGCAGGGACTCTCCTATCGCCCGATCGTGCTGCACCCCGACAGCTCGGTGGAGGTGTTGGTGAAGGAGAGCTCGGGAGACACGCTGCTCGCGCTCGACGGGCAGGCCTTCCATCCGATGCAGGTGGGCGATGTGGTGCGCATCGAGCGCCACGCGCAGGCCTATCCGCTGCTCTCGTGGAGCAAGCTCGACGCGTATCGTCGCCTGCGCGATCGGCTGGGCTGGAGCGAGACGCGCTACCGTTCGACGGACGGCTAGACGCCCGCGCCTAGCCGCGGCCCGACACGGCGCCGACGATGCTCCCGGCCTCGAGGCGCAGCACGCGGCTGCAGCGCTCGGCGAGGCGCTCGTCGTGCGTGACGAGCAGCAGCGAGAGGTTGCGCTCCTGCTGCGCGCGGAAGAGCAGATCGAGCACCAGCTCGCCGGTGTCGCGGTCGAGGTTGCCCGTCGGCTCGTCCGCGATCAACAGCGGCGGATCGAGGAACAGTGCGCGCGCGAGGGCCACGCGCTGGCGCTCGCCACCGGAGAGCTGCGCGGGACGGTGTTTCAGGCGGTGCGCGAGCCCGAAATTCGACAGTAGGTCGCGCGCCTTGGCGAGGTGAGCGCGTCGGTCGAGGCGGAATTCGCCGCGCGACTGGGCGATCATCGCCGGCAACATCACGTTTTCGACCGCGTCGAGCTCCGACAGCAGGTGGTAGAACTGGAACACGAAGCCGATGTAGCGATTGCGGAGGCGAGCGCGCTCTTGCGTCGAGAGCGACCACGCATCGCGGCCATCGAGATCGACCGTTCCATAGGTCGGGTGCTCGAGCAGGCCGAGGATGTGCAGCAGGGTCGACTTGCCGGCGCCCGAGGGGCCCATCAGCGCGAGCCGCTCGCCCGCGCGCAGGTCGAGGTCGATGCCATGGAGGATCTCGAGCTCGCTGTCGCCCGACTCGAAGCGCTTCACGATCGCGCGAGCGCAGAGCACGATGTCGCCGCTCTCACTCATTGCGCAACGCCTCCACGGGGTCGAGGTTCGCCGCGCGCCAAGCCGGAATCGCGGCGAACACCAGCGTGCACACGAACGCGCCGATTACGATCGCCGCGACCGCGAGCGGCGTCACGACCGACGGGATCGAGTCGAACAGGTACACCTCGCGGTTGAAGATCTGCACGCCGAAGGTCTCGCTCAACTTGCGCTCCAGCGGATCGATCTCGAGCGCCATCCAAGTGCCGGCGACCGCGCCAAACAGCGCGCCGATGAGCGCGTCCCAAAAGCCGATCAGCAAGAACAGTACCAGCACGCCCCGCGGAGTCGCTCCGAGCGCGGTGAGGACGCCGATGTCGCGGCGCTTCTCGGTCACCATCATCGAGAGGATGGCGAAGATGGTGAAGCCCGCCACCACGAGGATCAGCGAGAGCATGATGCCCATCAGCACGCGCTCGTTCTCGATCGCGCCGAGCAGCGCCTCGCGGAACTCCTCCCAAGTGCGGATCGAGCAGCTCTCGTCGATCAGGCCAGCTCGAAACAACTGCGCGCCGAACGCCGCGCGAGCGGCCTCGGCGTCGCGCTCATAATCCTTGAGCTTGACGAGCACTTCGGAAAAGTGGATCGAGTCCTGCGGCAGCGCGTCGTCCTCGCTGACGCCCGAGAGGAAGCGCGCGAGCTGACCGCGGTCGATGTACACGCGCTCGAGGTCGATCTCGTTCTCGCCGGAGCGGAAGCAGCCCGCGACCACGAACTCGCGCTTCTTCGCGGACCAGCCCGTGTCCGACGCGGGATCGGGCACGGCGGTCATGAGCGTGATGAACGAGCCGCGCCGCAGCCCGTGGTAGGTCATCACCTTCTCTCCCACGATGACGCTCGCGCGCGGACGCCCGACGCTCGCGTCGTACTCGGGCGGGGCGGCGAAGGGATCCGCGAGGTTCGCCACGCGCAGCCGCGGCGCCACGATGTCGCCATTCTCGTCGCGACCGACGGTGTCGAGCGAGGGGCGGAACTCGGTGGCGTCGTCCTCGGTCGCGGGATCGACGCCGGTGAGCTTGATGCCCGCGATCTCGCTCGACTGACTGTCGACCAAGATGCGCAGGCTGCGCTCGTCCTGACGCGTGAGGATGCACATCCAGCCCAAGTGCGCGCTCGCGCCCTCGACGCGCTCGTCGGCGCGCAACAGCTCGAGCACGGGCGCGGGATCGCGCGGCCGCCGCGAGTCGCTGTAGGGCGGCAGCGTGATGATGAGGTCCGACAGGCTGCCGCGCGCCGAGCGCCGGGTCTCTTCGAGGAACCCGGTCATGATCGAGAGGATCAGGATCAGCGCGCCCACGGCGAGGAAGATCCCGAACACGCCGATCAGGTTCGTGCGACGACTGCGCAGGAAGCGCCACGAGAGGAAGACGCGGTACAAGCTGCGAGCTCTCTAGTGAGTGGGCGCCGTCGCGCTCGCGGGTTCGCCTCCGAGCGGACGCATGGCGGGGAAGAGCAGCACATCACGGATCGTGTCCTGACCGGTGAGCACCATCACGAGTCGATCGATGCCGATCCCCAAGCCCCCGGTGGGGGGCATGCCGTACTCGAGCGCCTGCACATAGTCGATGTCGACCACTCCGGGCGCCTCGGGATCCTTGCTCGCGACCTGTTCCTCGAAGCGCCGCTGCTGCTCGGCGGGGTCGTTGAGCTCGGAAAACGCGTTGCCGAGCTCCATGCCGTCGAGGAACAGCTCGAAGCGCTCGGCCAGTCGCGGATCCTGCGGGTTCGACTTGGCGAGCGGACAGATCTGCACCGGGTAGTCGACGCAGAAGACAGGACCCGTGAGCAGCTTCTCGCAGGTCGCCTCGAACACATCGTTCATCAGCTTCCAGTAGTTGCCACCGTCCTCGATGCAAAGCGCCGCCGCGCGCGCGCGCACGGCGGGCTGGTCGTCGAACTCGCAGCCGTTCTGGTGGCGGAAGAGCTCGCTGTAGCGCAGCCGCGCGAAGGGCGCCTTCAGGTCGTACTCTCTGCCGCGGAAGGTGACCTTGGTCGTCCCGTTCACCTCGAGCGCGAGACGCTCGATCATCTGCTCGGCGAGCTCCATCATGCGGCGGTAGTCGGCCTGCGCCTCGTACAGCTCGAGCATCGAGAACTCGGGGTTGTGGCGCGTGGAGATGCCTTCGTTGCGGAAGTTGCGCGCGATCTCGAACACGCGCTCGAGGCCGCCGACGATCAGGCGCTTCAAGTACAGCTCCGGCGCGATGCGCAGGTAGAAGTCGCAGCCGAGCGCGTTGTGGTGCGTCACGAACGGCCGCGCGGTCGCGCCGCCGAAGATCGGGTGCAGCGTCGGCGTCTCGACTTCGAGGTAGCCCTGGGCTTCGAGGAAGCGACGCATGCCCGAGACGATCTTGCTGCGCTTCACGAAGACATCCATGACGCCTTCGGTGGCCCACAGGTCCACATAGCGGCGCCGGTAGCGCTGCTCGACATCCGCGAGCCCGTGCCACTTCTCCGGCGGCGGCGCGTAGCTCTTGGCGAGCAGGCGCACTTCCTTGGCCCACACGGTCAGCTCGCCCTTCTGCGTGAAGCCCACTTCGCCAAGGATGCCGACGAGGTCGCCTGCGTCGAGCCACTTGCGCTGCGGCCACCACTCCGGGAGAGCATCGCGCTGCAGGCCGACCTGCACGCGCCCCGTGCGGTCGACGAGCGGCGCGAAGATCAGCTTGCCGAAGTCGCGCGGCATGAGCATGCGGCCGGCGATCGTCACGCGCGTGCCGATGGCGGGCCCGGGGGCCGCGGCGGTACCGGCGGCGGCGATCAGCCCGGCGATCGGCTGAGAGGCGACGCCGCGGGCGGGGAAGGGGTCGGCGCCCGTCTGGCGCATGGCCGTGGCCTTGGCGAGGCGGTCGGGCTGGGCGAGTTCGGTCATGGGCGAAGGACGAGGATAGCGGCGGCGGGCGCGATACAACCCTGCCGACTCGTCGGGCAGCGATCCGCGGGCGCTAGGAACGGCTCGCGGCCACCCCGGCAGGTTGCCGGAGCGGCCGCGGTGCTGGTGGAGGATAGGGGACTCGAACCCCTGGCCTCGACAATGCCATTGTCGCGCTCTACCAACTGAGCTAATCCCCCGTTGTTCCTTGGCATGGGCGCAGGACGCCACCGCTCCGAAGCATCGGAAGGGCCGAGAGAATGACGCACGCCGACCTCCGCGTCAACACCGCACCCACTTTGGGAGGCGTGCCTTGCTCTCTTCGATCGCCTATCCTCCCAGACTGCAGCAGTCCGTTGTTCCGGGCCGCGCCCCAACAAGCCAAGGACGAACTTGAGCAACGTCTACGACCCCTCTTCCAGCGAGGCCCGCTGGCAGGCCCGCTGGGACGCCGAGCGCACCTTCGCCGCTCCCAATCCGGACGCCCCGGGCTTCGATGCCTCGCGCCCCAAGTACTACGTGCTCGACATGTTCCCCTACCCCTCGGGCTCGGGCCTGCATGTGGGCCACGCCGTCGGCTACATCGGCACCGACATCGTCGCGCGCAAGAAGCGCATGGAGGGCTGCAATGTCCTCCACCCGATGGGCTGGGACGCCTTCGGCCTGCCGGCCGAGCAGTACGCCATCCAGACCGGCGTGCATCCCACCGAGTCGACGGCGACCAACACCGCGAACTTCCGCCGCCAGCTC
>VGYZ01000128.1 GCA_016872795.1 Planctomycetota bacterium | reverse complement strand
GGCCATCACGCCGCGCGCGCAGGACGCGTTCGTCGCCGACCTGCTCTCGCCGCTGCGTCCGCAGGTCGCCGAGCTCGCGCTCGCGCGCAGCCCTGTCGGCGCCGGCACGCTCGCCTTCTGCGCGACGCTGCCCGGCCTCACGCGCCTCGACTTGCGCGACACGCGCGTGGGGGATGCAGAGTTCGCGCTGCTCGGCGCTCATCCGACCGTCGAGGAGCTCGTGCTCGCGCGCACCGCGATCACCGACGCATCCGTAGAACGCCTGCTCGCGCTGCCGAGGCTGCGCCATGTGTACCTGTGGGGCTGCGCTCTCTCCGCCGAGTCGCTCGCGCGCCTGCGCTCACGCCCCGGCCTCGCCGTCGACTTCGGCGACACTCCCGACGCCGTGATCGCGCAGGTCGAAGACGCCCCGAAGTTCACCAGCGACCTTCCGATCCCCGACCTTCCGCCCGCGGGCGACCCGAACGCACCAGTCAACGCGACCTGCCCCGTCACGGGCTCGCCGATCAACCCGAAGTACACGCGCACATTCGAAGGCCGCGTGTTCGCGTTTTGCTGCCCCAATTGCCCCGGCGAGTTCGACAGCGACCCCGCGAAGTACGCCGCGCAGTTTCCCAGTTCGCGCTAGCGGGCGTAGGCACGACGCGCGAACAAGAGCGTCAGGAACGGCAGCATGTTGGTCTTGTTGGGGATCAGGCTGAAGATGCGCCACAGACGCGCGGGATTGAAGTAGAAGCGTCGGTAAGCCGACTTGCGCAGGCGGGTGATCGTGCCTTCGGGCACGGTCGAGAGGTTGATCTGCGTCTGGTAGGGCTCGTAGGCGGACCAGTCGTGGGGGAGCTGGAAGCCGGCGTTCTCGACCTGGCGGAAGAGCTCGGTGCCCTTGAAGGGAATCACGCGGAAAAACGCCGCGGTGTGGAACGACGAGCGCGCGGCCCAGTCGATCGTCGATTGCATCTCCTCCTCGGTCTCCGAAGGGAAGCCGAGCATGAACGCGCCGTGCACCATCACGCCCTGCTTGGCGATGAAGCCGACGATCTTCTCGACCTTGTCGATCTTCAGGTTCTTCTTCATCACCTTCTGGATGCGCGGGCTCGCCGACTCGACTGCGACCATGCAGCGGTACATGCCGGCCTCCTTCAGCAAGACGACCAGCTCCTCGTCGAGGATGTCGCCGCGGAAGCCGTTGGGGAAGGTCAGCGCGAGCTTGTAGCGACGCTCGAGGATCCCGCGCGCGATCTTCTTCGCGCGCTCCGGCTTGAAGTTGAAGATGTCGTCCATGAAGACGAGTTCCTTCACGCCGTACTTTGTCACGAGCAGGTCGATCTCCGCGAGCACATGCTCCGCCGAGCGATCGCGGAAGGTCTTGCCGTAGCTGTTGTGGCAGTAGGTGCAGCGCCACGGGCAGGCGCGCGAGCTGAAGATCGTCGCGAACTCCTTGTGCGCGTAGATCACGCCGCCCCGGGGCACCTTGTGGTACTTGGCGTGGTCGATCAGATCCCACGCGGGGAAGGGCAGCGCGTCGAGGTCCTTCGGAGCCGCGCGGTCGGGCTCGTTCACGAGTTCGCCGTCGCGTCGCCACGAGAGCCCGAGGCAGCCCGACCAGTCCGCGCGTTCGGCGGCCACGCCGTCGAGCACTTCCGCGAAGGTGAACTCGCCCTCACCGCGCACGACGAGGTCCACATTGGCGTCGCGCAGCACGTCCTCAGCCGCCACGCTCGGATGCGGTCCGCCCGCGACGATCACCGCGCGCGGCAGGCGCTCGCGCACGAGCTTGGCGAGCGCGTGCAGGCAGCCCGCCTCGTAGGTCATGGCCGAGAGGCCGATGACATCGGGCGCGAGCTTCGCAAGCTCCGCGACGCACTGCTCCGGATCCCAATCCTCGACCTTCATGTCGAGGATGTGCACATCGGGGTGCCCGGCTTCGCGCGCTTGCGCGGCGATCATCATGATCCCGAGCGGATGGACGTGCGTGAACTGCGTGTAGCGGTGGTAGGTCTGGACGAGCGCGGTACGGACCATGATGAGCGCTTCCACACTACGGCACGCGCTCGAAAGGTGCAAAGTCTTGCGCACCGCGAGGCTTGCGCGCGCGCTAACATCTGCACCATGCGTCCGCTCCCCGACGCTAGCGAACAGCTTGAGCACGAGCTGCACACGGCGAACGGCCACTTCGTCTACGAGTCCGGCCACCACGGCGACCTGTGGATCGACCTGCAGCGTCTGCTCGCGCACACGCCGCACATGCGCGCATGGGCGAGCGAGATTGCGCGCCTTGCCTACCCGCAGCGCCCCGAGGTCGTCTGCGGGCCGCTGGTCGGCGGCGCGTTCGTGGCGCAGTTTGTCGCATCCGAGCTCGGTCTTCCGTGCGTGTTCTCGGAGCGCATCTCGGACGCTGACTCGCGCTTTCGCGTGCCGCCTTCGCTGCGCGCGATCGTGGGCGAGGCGCGCGTGCTGCTCCTCGACGATGCGATCAATGCGGGTGCGGCCTGTCGCTCGACGGCGGGGGACCTGCGGGAAGCGGGAGCGAGCGTCGTCGCGCTCGCCGCACTGGTCGAGCTGGGCACGGACGGGGCAAGGCTCGGCGCGGAACTCGCGGTGCCCTTCCATGTGCTCGCGCGACGCGATCGCAACCTGTGGCGCCCGGATGCCTGCCCGCTGTGCAAGCGCGGCGTGCGCTTGTCGTTCGACTTGATGCGATGCTAGGCGGCCGGTCGGCGCAAGTAGCGCGGCGTCGCGCTACTTGCGCGCGCTGTGTTGGGCGACCAACTTGTCGACGACCTCGGGCTCGGCGAGCGTCGAGGTGTCGCCGAGGCCCGTGTACTCGCCCGCCGCGATCTTGCGCAGGATGCGGCGCATGATCTTCCCCGAGCGCGTCTTCGGCAGGCCGGGTGCGATGTGGATCACATCCGGCGCCGCGAACGCGCCGATTGACTGACGCACCTGCTCCTTGAGCGCGCCTTCGAGCTCGCGCGGATTCGTCGCCGCGTAGGCCGAGTTGAGCAGCACATAGGCGTAGATGCCCTGACCCTTGATGTCGTGGGGAAAGCCGACGACCGCGGCTTCTGCGACGGCATCGTGCGCGACGAGCGCGCTCTCCACTTCCGCCGTGCCAAGCCGGTGACCCGAGACATTGAGCACATCGTCGATGCGGCCCGTGATCCAGTAGTAGCCGTCCTCGTCGCGCGTGCAGCCGTCGCCGGTGAAGTAGAAGCCCTTGTACTGCGTGAAGTATGTCTCCTTGAAGCGCTGGTGGTCGCCCCACACGGTGCGCGCTTGCCCCGGCCACGGCGATGCGAGGCACAGCGCTCCCGACACGCCGTTGCCCTCGAGCAACCTGCCGCTCTCGGGCTCGAGCACCACCGGCTTCACGCCGAAGAACGGCAGCGTCGCGCTACCCGGCTTGGTCGGCGTCACGCCCGGCAGCGGTGTGATCAAGATTCCCCCGGTCTCGGTCTGCCACCAGGTGTCGACGATCGTGCAGCGTCCGTCACCGACGACATCGTGGTACCAGCGCCACACCTCAGGATTGATCGGCTCGCCCACCGAGCCGAGCACGCGCAGCGACTTGCGCGAGTGCTTCTTCACGGGTGCATCGCCCGCCTGTGCAATCGCGCGCAGCGCCGTGGGCGCCGTGTAGAAGATGTTGATCTTGAGGTCATCGACGAGCTGCCAGTAGCGGCTCGCGTCGGGATACAGCGGCGTCGACTCGAACATCACCGTCGTCGCGCCATTGGCGAGCGGCCCGTAGACGATGTAGCTGTGGCCCGTGATCCAGCCCACATCCGCCGCGCAGCAGTAGATGTCGCCGTCGTGGTAGTCGAACACGAGGCGGTGCGTCATCGACGCGTAGACCATGTAGCCGCCGGTCGTGTGCATCACTCCCTTGGGCTTCCCGGTCGAGCCCGAGGTGTAGAGGATGAACAGCGGATCCTCCGCGCCCATCCACTCGACCGTGCATGTCGAGCGCTGGCGGCGCATCTCGACATCGAGCCAGTGATCGCGCCCGGACTGCATCGGAACTTCGATTTCCGTGCGCCGCGCGACGAGCACGGTCTCGACGAGCGCGAGCCCATCGACCGCCTGGTCCGCGATCGCTTTGAGCGGGATCTTGCGCCCGCCGCGCAGGCCCTCGTTGGCGGTGACGAGCACCTTGCAGCGCGCGTCGACGATGCGATCGCGCAATGACTCCGCCGAGAAGCCGCCGAACACCACCGAGTGCACCGCGCCGATGCGCGCGCAGGCGAGCATCGTGTACACCGTCTCGGGGATCATCGGCATGTAGATGCAGACGCGGTCGCCCTTCTTCACGCCGTGCGCGAGCAACACATTGGCGACGCGGCACACCTCGTGCTTGAGCTCGCGGTAGGTGATGTGGCGGTAGACGCCCGGCTCGTCCGCGGCCCACACGATCGCGTCTTGATCTCCGCGTTGCTCGACATGCCGGTCGACGCAGTTGTGGCAGGCGTTGAGACGCCCGCCGGAAAACCACGCGAAGTCCACCTCCTTGTAGTCGGCGTCGACGACCGTCGTCCACGGGTGGAACCAGTCGAGCGCCATGGCCTGCTCGCCCCAGAACGCCTCTGGGTTCTCGAGCGAGCGGCGGTACATGGCCTCGTAGTCGGCCAGCGACGCGATGTGCGCCGAGGCTTGGATGTGCGGCTTGACCGGATAGAGGTCCTTCGACATGGCGGGGCTCCGAGGTTGGCGCCGACCCTCGGGCCGCGCGCGGCGGAGAAACCTAGCCGCACGGCCGTATCGGCGCCAGAACCCGACCTTACTTATGCGTGTCGAATCCGCGAGCGGGCAGCGGCTGCGCACTCGCCGGTGGCTGGCCGCGCAGGGCCCGAGCGCAGGCTCGCTGAACGCGCCTTGCCATGTCGTCGAAGTCGGCGCGCGGCTCGAGCGTCGCCTCGTCCATGTAGAGCGCACGCTGGACCTCGACCATCACGGCCAGCACGCGCCGGTCGCGTCGATAGCGACTGCGCGGCACCAGCGCGCCGGAGAACGGCGTGTCGATCTCGATCGACCAGCCCTCGGCCTCGAACGAGGCGACGAAGGACTCGCGCAGCGCGATCGGCGTGTGGAATTCGTCCGTGCCGATGCAGATGTCGGGCCGCTTCGCGCGCGAGTCCTCGAAGGGCAGCGGGACCTTCGGGAAGCTGTGACCGTCGAGGACGAGGCAGCGACCGTGCGTGGCGAGCGCGCGCTCGACCGCCGCTTCGAGCCGCTCGTGATGCGGCCAGTAGAGTTCGTCGAGCAGGCGCGCTCGCGTGCGCTCGTCGATCGGGTGGCGCAGCGCGCGTCCATCCGAGGTCCTGCGATAGATCACGCCGAGCCCGCGCTCGGCCATGGGTTCCCGCGCGTCGTCGACGAAGCGCTCGACATCGACGACGACGCGGCTGGCCTCGGCCCGCACGCGCGGGCACGACTGGCCCGTCCCGAACAGCCGCGCCGTGTGGTGGTCGGTGAGCAAGGCGACTTCGCGTTCGAGCGTGGCGCGATCGACGGCGAACTGCTCGCGCGTCCAGTCCGGAAGGACGGTCGAGTCGTGGGGCAGGTGCAGCACGACCCACGGCGGCAGCGCCGTCCATGGCGGAACCAAGCTGGAGTCGTAGGCCATGTTCGGAGCACTCTGGAAAGCTGGGGCCACGAGGCTGCGCGTGCAGGGCCCGCTTCGGGGAAGCCGAGCGCACCGCCGCTGCCTCGTGGGACAGCTCCAGTTTCGCCCAAGATCGGTGGCGCGGTAGAACCTGAACATCGCAGAGTCTGTCATGGACCGCGCCGCGCGCCCAACTCGGCCCACGACGCGCACGCGCATGCCGGCCGCGCGCACTTCCCCTGCCCCAGCGCGGCCTGTACCGAGTATGCTTGTCGGCGCGGCGGGTTGGGCGTGGCGCTCGACCTGCCTCGAGCCTTCCATGTCCCGCATCGCATTCGTCCTGACCACCTGCCATGAGTTCGAGGGCGTCAAGGTGCTCTCGGCAGTCCTGAAGCAGCACGGGCACCAGACCGACGCCTTCATCACGAGCGAGGAGCGCGACTACTACCAAGCCATCGCGGACTTCCGGCCCGATGTGGTCGCGATCTACGCGACCACCGGCCAGCACGAATGGCCCTATCCGTACATCCGGCGTTGGAAGCAGCGCAATCCGAAGCTGAAGGTCGTGATGGGCGGGCCGCACCCCAGCCACGACCTCGAGCCGCTCGAGCACGCGGATGTGATCGACGCGACGGTCAAGGGTGAGGCCGAGTACGCGATGCTCGAGCTGGTCGAGGCCTGGGCGGCGGGCGAGAGCATCGAGCTCATCCCCAATGTGGCCTATCGCGGTGTCGGCGGCGTGCCGGTGCAGAACCCGATCCGGCCGGTGATCCAAGACCTCGACACCCTGCCGTTCCCCGATGTCGATCTCTTCTACAAGTACCCGTTCCTGCGCTCCAAGCGCGTGCTGCAGGTGCACGCGAGCCGCGGCTGCCAGAACTCGTGCACCTACTGCTCGGTCGGCACGATGAAGAAGGACTGGGTCAGCGGCAAGAAGGGCGAGAAGTTCAACCGCACCAAGTCCGTCGACTACCTGTGCGACGAGATCAACGACGTGCTCGCGCGCTACCCGGGCTTCCGGATGATCAACTTCGGCGACGCGGCGCTGAACATGTACTCCGGCTGGCTGGCGGAGTTCGCGGAGAAGTGGCCGGTGAAGGTCGGCCTGCCGTTCGCCTGCAACATCAACATCAACTACCTCGACGAGGACGACATCATCGCGCTCAAGCGCGCGGGCTGCGTGTCGGTGCAGTTCGGGCTCGAGTCCGGCAGCGAGGATGTGCGGCTCAAGATCTACAAGAAGGGCTACACCGACGATGTCGTGTTCGGCATCCCGCCGCTCCTGCGCAAGCACAAGCTGACATTCCGCACGAACAACATCATGGGTTCGCCGGCGGAGACGCTCGACGACATGTTCGAGACCGTGCGCGTCAACAAGAAGATCAAGCCCAACGGCTGCACGGTGTTGATCTATCGCTCGTTCCGCTCGACGGCGCTCGGCAAGGAGGACTTCGAGCTCGGTCGCCTCGACGAGGACAAGGACATCGGGCCTTCGATCCAGCACGACTCGAACATGATCCGCGAGGATGTACGCGAGGTCGTCAACCTGCAGAAGCTCTTCAATGTCGCGGTCTATGTACCCTTCGGCCTGCCGCTGGTTCGGGCCCTGATTAGCTTGCCGCGCAACCGTTTGTTCGAGGTCACGCAGCTGGGATTCCTGTGGTACCAGCACGCGGTCGTGTCGGGCTACGGCATGCTCGACGACTTCCTGCTGGGTCTGAAGAACCTGCGCAATATCTTCCAGCCGACCCGCCGCGCGAGCGCCGGTCGGAGCCTCGCGGCGCGCATCGAGGCTGGCGTCGGGGCGGGC
>VGYZ01000127.1 GCA_016872795.1 Planctomycetota bacterium | reverse complement strand
GGCGCGGCTGCAGCGCGGCGCTCGCGCTCGCGAGCTACACGGCCGCGGCGCTCGACGGCCGCGCGCGCGCCCAGCTTGGGACATTCGATCTGCGCGTCGAGGTCGAGCGCATGGGCGGGCTCGGCCGCACGCAACACCACGCGCTCGAGTTGGTCCTGCGCGCTCTCGAACAGGCTCGCGAGGAGTTCGACCGCGGCTATCCTCTCTTCGCTGAAAGGCCGCCCTCGTGTTCCGATTCCTGAAACGCTCGAGCAATGCGCCCGACGGGCACGAGGAGGTCACCCGCTCGGCGCTGCTGCGCATCCTCGAGCTCAACAAGGAGATGGCGCGCGCGGAGAAGCCCGAGCTTCTGCCCGACCGCGTGCTCGACGCCGCGATCGGGCTCGTCGGCGCTGAGCGCGGCTTCCTGATCGTGCGCGCTGGAACGGCGAGCGTGCTCGCGGCGCGCGTCGAGGGGGGCGCGCTCGACGCGCTCGAGGCCGGTCCGGGCTGGGAAGTCGTCGCGGCGCGCAACCTCGACCGCGAGCACCTGAAGAAGGCCCTGCGCAAGCTGTCGCGGTCGATCACGACGGGCGTGCTCGAGAGCGGTACCGCGTTTCGCTCCGACGACGCGCTCAACGACGAGACGCTCAACCCCAAGCAGTCCGTGGCGGACCTCAAGCTGCGCAGCGTGTTGTGCGTGCCGATGCGCGTCGGCGAGGAGATGCGCGGTTGCCTGTATGTCGACAATCGCTTCGCGCAGGGGCGCTTCGACGAGGACTCGCAGGAGCTGCTCGAGGCCTTCGCGGATCAGGCGGCGTTGAGCCTCGAGCGCGTGCGTTTGCTCGAGGAAAACACGCGCATGCTGCGCAGCGCCGAGCTGCGCAACGAGGAGCTGAAGGGCGCCCTCGCGGAGCGCTCGAAGGCGCTCGAGTCGCTCTCGGAGGGTTTTGTTCCCAGTGGGCTCGAACTGCGTCACAAGTACCCCTCGATCGTCGGTCGCGGCCGCGCGGTCACGGCGATGCTCGCGGTGGTCGATCGCATCACAGAAGGCGACTTCCCGGTGCTGCTCTGCGGCGAGAGCGGGACGGGCAAGGAGCTCGTGGCGCGTGCGCTGTACGAAAATGGCCCGCGGAGCGACAAGCCGTTCACGGGCGTCAACTGCGGCGCGATTGCGGAAGGCCTGCTCGAGAGCGAGCTCTTCGGCGTCGTGAAGGGGGCGTACACCGGCGCCGTGCGCGACCGCGCGGGCCTGATCGAGTCGAGTGCCGGCGGAGTGCTGTTCCTCGACGAGATCGGCGAAATGAGCCTCGCTCTGCAGGCGAAGCTGCTGCGGGTGCTGCAGGAACGCCGCTTGCGCCGCGTCGGCGGCAACGAGGAAATTCCCGTGGATGTGCGCGTGATCAGCGCGACGCACCGCGACCTCGCGCGCGAAGTCAGCGCGAGGCGCTTCCGCGAGGACCTCTACTACCGCCTCAAGGTCGTGCAGGTCGAAGTGCCGCCGCTGCGCGAGCGGCGCGAGGACATTTCCGTGCTCGCCGAGGTGTTCCTCGATCGCCTGCACGAGGAGCAGAAGGCGTCGGGGCGCGCGCGTCCGCAACTCGCGCGCGAGTGCCTCGAGCGACTGCTCGCTCACGATTGGCCGGGCAATGTGCGCGAGCTGCAGAACGAGATCACGCGCATGCATGCGCTGGGCGGAGACTTGCTCGGCCCCGAGCTCGTCGCGCACCTCTCGAACGCGCCGCGCGTCGCCGGGCAAGGCGGCGTGCGCGGCCTCGTGGGCCGCAAGCTCGAGGATGTCGAAGCGGAGCTGATCCGCGCCACGCTCGAGCTCACCGATGGCAGACGCGGCGAGGCGGCCAAGATCCTCGGCATCCCGCGGCGCACATTCTACAACCGGCTCAAGTCGCTGGGGCTCGAGGCGTGAGTTTCGCGCAGGGCTTGCTCGCCCCTCTCGCTCTCGCAGCACTCGCTTCTTCTGGCGCGCAGGCGCTCGACGCGAGCGCGCCGCGCGCGCGGCTCGTGGTCGCGATTTCGGTGGACCAGCTCGTGCCCGAGTCCCTCGACCGTCTCGCACCTTGGCTCTCGGGTGGGCTCGGCCGTTTCGTGCGCGAAGGCCGCGTGTTCGCGCGCGCGGCGCTGCTGCACGGCGACACCGAAACCGGCCCGGGACATGCGGCCATCGGCACGGGGCGCCTGCCGCGCAACAACGGCGTGATCTCCAACGACTGGTTCGCCCGCGACAAGCGCGCCTCGGTCTACTGCTTCGCGGATCCGGAGAGCTTTGAGGTCACGAGCGCCGGAGTGCAGTCCGCCAATGCCTCGTCGCCGCGCCAGCTGCGCTGCGACGGCATGGCCGACTATCTAAAGGCCGCGGTGCCCGGCGCGCTCACCGTTGCGATCGGTTCCAAGGACCGCTCCGCGATCGGCATGTCCGGTCGACGCGCGGATCTCGCGCTGTGGTGGGACAAGCAGCGCGGCGGCTTCCGCAGCTCGACATGGTACGGCACCGAGCTGCCCGCGTGGGTGCGCGAGCACAACGCGAGCTGGCAGGCACGCCTGCCGTTCGCGGAGGGCTGGAAGAGTGAGCTGCCAGAGGACTTCGCCCGCTCGGGGACCGCACCCGATGAGCGGGAAGGCGAAGCGGGCCGTCCGGGGCAGCGCTCGTTTCCCCACGCCGTGCCGCCGCGCGGGAGCGAGCTCGACTCCAAGGGCCTCGCGACGCTGTCGCAGTGGGCCTACGAGGGACCGGCGAGCGATGTGATGGTGTGCGATCTCGCGCGCGAGGCACTGGTGCGGCTCGCGCTCGGCAGCGACGACGCCACGGATCTTTTGTGCCTGAGTCTTGCGGCCTGCGACATCGTCGGGCACGCCTATGGACCGGGCAGCGTCGAAGTCGCCGATGTGCTGCTGCGCGCGGATCGCGAACTCGGCGCACTGTTCGCGCTGCTCGACGAGCGCGTGGGCAAAGGGCGCTGGGTAGCGGCGCTGTCGGCGGACCACGGCGTGCTCGAGCTGCCGGAGACGCTCGCCGCACAGGGCTATCCCGCGCGCCGCATCACCGGCCGCGAGATTGCCGACGCGCTGAAGGACGCGCGCAACGCGATTTCGGAGCGTTTTGGGGCGGACTTCTTCCTCTCGGGCAACTATCGCGGGCTGCGGCTCGATGCGCGCGCGCTCGAGGAGCGCAAGGTCGATGCGCGCGCGGTGCGCGAGGCCTACGCGAGCGAGCTGCGCAAGTCCGGAGCGGGCTGGATGGAGCATGCGCTTACATGGGACGAACTGCGCGCGATCGCGCGCGATGGCGCGCGCGCGCCGAGCGGCCTCGTCGCGCTGGAGGCCAACTCCTTCGATGAGGAGCGCACGAGCGATGTCGTCACGCTCCAGAAGGTCTACACGCTGCCGGGCCTCGTCTACGGCACCAGCCATGGCACACCGCACGAGTACGACCGCCGCATTCCGCTCGCGTTCTTCGGCCCCGGCGTCGCTCCCGGCCGCGACTACCGCCCCGCATCCTCGATCGACGCGCTGCCGACCTTGTTCACGCTCGCCGGACTGCCCGTGCCGCCCGGCCTCGACGGTCGCGCACTTGCGCTCGACTAGCCGTCCGACTGCGCTCGGCGGGGCGTCGGCGCGGCCGTGCCGCGGAACAGCTGCTCGAGCGCGCGCAGCACGGGCTCGAGCTGGGGCTCGAGGCCCTGCGGAGCGGGAGGCGTCGCGACCGGCACGGGCACTTGTGCTGCGCTGGTTCCGAAGCGGCGCGGCTCGCGCTCGAGGCGCTCGACGGCGAGCAGCGTGGCCTGTGCGTCGATGTAGCCGGGTTCGCGCGCGAGCACCGCTTCGAGCTCCGCGCGCGCCGCAGCGGCCTCGCACAGGTCGAGCTGTCCGCGCGCGCGCTCGACGCGCGCCGCGAGCAAGAGCTCGCTCTCGCCAGCGAGGTCGATGCAGGCTCCCAGACGCGACACGGAGCCGCGCAAGGCGCTCTCGGCGCGCGCGAGCTCGCCGCGGTCGAGGGCCGCGAGCGCGAGTCGGCGCTCGATACGCGCGGCGTCGTAGGGCGGGCGCGCGTCGGTGGGGCGATCGAGAATGCGCAGGCCGTGCAGCGTGAGCGCTTCCTCGTAGCGTCCGAGGCCCGAGAGCACCGCGGCGCGGTAGAGCAGCGCCGAGTCGCGCTCGAGCGCCGTGAACAGCGGCTCGAGCACCGCGAGCACCTCGCGCTCGCCTTGGCCCTGCGCGCGCGCGAGCGTCGCCGCGAGCTCGAGCGCCTCCGCGCGAATCTCCGGCAGCGCGTCGAGCGCCGAAGTGCGCAGCACATCGAGGATGCGCTGGCTCGCCTCGAGCTGCTTCTTGCGATCGGACTGCGCCTGTCCCTCGGTCCACAGCTGGCGCGCGTCGGCGATCGTGCGCTGCGCCACGGCGACGGTGCGCTCGCGCCGCTCGCGGTCGCGCGCGACCTCGGCCTGCGCCTGACGCGCGGCGGCGTCCTCCGCTTGCTGCTCGGCGACGCTCACATCGACCTTGCTCTCGTCCCATTGCCGCCACACCCAACGGAACGCGCCGCCGAGCGTGAGCGTGATCGCCAGCGCGCCCGCGGCGAGCGCGGCCTGCAGCGGATGGCGGCGGCACCAGCGCACGGCGGGATCGAAGAAGCGCGGCGAGCGCGCGGTCACATGGCGGCCTGCGCGCACCGCGATCAGGTCGTCGCGCAGATCGGCCGCAGTCGCATAGCGTTGACTCGGATCCTTCTCGAGGCAGCGGTGCAGCACGGCCTCGAAGTCGCGCGGCACGCCGGGGCGCAGCTTGCGCAGGCGCGCGGGCTCGCGCTGCAGGATCGAGTGCAGGATCGCCGAGGGCGTGGCGCCGGTGAACGGCGGCGCATCGCAGAGCAGCTCGTACAGCGTCACGCCGAGCCCCCAGATGTCCGTGCGCGCGTCGATGCGGCCGAACTCGCCGGAAATCTGCTCGGGCGCCATGTAGAGCGGCGTGCCGACGAGGTCGCCGGACTCGGTGATGCTGCCGTCCTCGGAGTCGGTGTGGCGCGCGAGGCCGAAGTCCGTCAGCAGGACGCGCTCGCCATCGCGCAGCAGGTTGCCCGGCTTCACATCGCGGTGCAGCACTCCGCGCCCGTGCGCGTGCGCGAGCGCCCCGGCGACATCGATGCCGATCGCGACCACCTCCTCGACCGGCAGCGGCCCGGCCTTGAGCACGCGGTCGAGCGACGGTCCCTCCGCGAACTTCATCGCGAAGTAGTGGTAGCCGCGCCGCGAGCCGACCTCGTAGACGTCGACCACATTGGGGTGCGCGAGCCTGCCCATCGACTGCGCCTCGCGCAGGAAACGCTTGACCGTGCGCTCGCGCAGCGCGAGCTGCGGCGGCAGCACCTTGAGCGCCACGCGCCGCCCGAGCCCGCGTTGCTCGGCCTCGAACACCATGCCCATCGCGCCTTGGCCGACTTGGCGCAGCACGGTGTAACCCTCGAGGTCGCGGTCGAGGGCCGCGGCGGTGACCTCGAGCGCGGTGCGCGAGTCGGCCAAGGTGGGTCGCTCTCCGCGCGCTAGCGGGCGCGCACGGCGCGGTGCACGGCGAGCACCGAGTCGAGGATCGCGGGGAATTGGTGCAGGCGCACCATGTTGGGGCCGTCGGAGGGGGCCTTGTCCGGGTCGGGGTGGACCTCGAAGAAGAGCCCGTCGACATTGCCGGTCGCGACCGCCGCGCGCGCGAGCGCGGGGACATGCTCGCGGTTGCCGCCGGTCGAGTCGCCGCGTGCGCCCGGCTCCTGCACCGAGTGCGTCGCGTCGAACACGACGAGCGAGCCCGTCGCGCGCAGGTGCTCGAAACCCGTCATGTCGACCACGAGGCGCCCGTAGCCGAAGCTCGTGCCACGCTCGCACACCATCACCTTGGGATTGCCCGCCTGCGCGCACTTGGCGACGACATTCTTCATGTCCCAGGGCGCGAGGAACTGGCCCTTCTTGATGTTGAGCGGCTTGCCCGTGCGCGCGGCGGCGACGAGCAGGTCGGTCTGGCGGCACAGGAAGGCCGGGATCTGCAGCAGGTCGCAGACTTCCGCGGCCGGCGCGCAGTGCTCGGGCAGGTGCACATCGGTGACGACGGGCACATTCCAGCGGCGCTTGATCTCGGTGAGCAGCTCGAGCCCACCTTCGATGCCCGGCCCGCGCGTGGCGGCCGCGCTCGAGCGGTTGGCCTTGTCGAAGCTCGCCTTGAAGACCAGCGGGACGCCGCGCGCGCGCGTGATCTCGACGAGGCGGCCGGCGATCTGGTGGGCCAGCTCCGGCGTCTCGAGCACGCACGGGCCGGCGAGGAGGAACAGCTCGCCGCCGCCGAGCGCGAGCTCGCCGACTTGGACCTTGGGGCGGGACGGTGCGGTCATCGGTGGGGGATGAGGATGCGGCGGCCGGTGGCGCTCACGGCGAGCTCGACCGGCGTGTGGCCGCCGGTGTCGCCGTCCACATGGTAGGGAACGGGAGCGCTCGACGTGACGCGCAGGTGGCGCGCGCGGCGCAATTCGCAGCTTCCCCCGGGCAGGCGGCCGAGGAGCCCGCGCACCCCGACCGCGGCGAGCCCCCGCAGGCCGCCGTCGCGGAACAGGTAGACATCGAACTGTCCGTCGTCGAGCACGCGGGTGGGGGAGAGCCGCAGCACGCCGCCGTAGTGGATGATGTTGCTCGCCCACAGGCTCTCGACCGGCCCCTCGACGCGCTGGCCGTCGAGCTCGACCTCGAGCTGCGGGGGCTTCCAGCGCCGCAGCGCGCTCGCGGCGGCCGGCAGGTAGGCGAGCTTGGTGATCGGGCCCCTGCGACGGCGCTCGACCTCGTGGACCACGAGCGCGTCGAAGCCGACGCCGGTGACGAGGAACGAGAGCCGCCCGTTGACGTCGGCGACGTCGATGCAGGTGCTCCGACCCGCCTTCACCAGCTCGAGTGTGCCCGCCGGTTCGCGCGGCAACCCGAGGTCGATCGACAGCACGTTCGCCGTTCCGAGCGGCAGCACCGCCACGGGCAGCCCGCTCTCTCCGAGCCCCTCGAACACTTCGCGCAGCGTCCCGTCGCCGCCGACGGAGGCGACCAGATCGAGCTCCGCGCGCCGCGCGCGCACCGTCGCCAGCGCATCGCCGCGGTGCCGGGTCAGGTGCAGGGCGCTCTCGATCCCAAGGCGCGCAAGCCCCTCGTGCAGCTCACGCCCCGCCCGCTCCCCGCGCCCGCGCCCCGCGACCGGGTTCGCGACCACGAGCGCGCGACGGAACGGGGAAGGGGCGCTGGATGCCATGGGCGAGGGGAGGGAAGATAGCAGCGTGGACCCGCGCTCTCGCTCGCTCGTCGTGCTCGGTGGCTCCGGGTTTCTGGGGGCGCAGGTGCTGCGCAGGGCCGCGGCGGCGGGGTGGGAGCGGGCGGTGTCGCTCTCGCGGGCCACGGGCCTCGACCTCGCCGCGGCCGACGCGCGCGCGATCGAGGGCGCGCTGCGCAGCCACGG
>VGYZ01000126.1 GCA_016872795.1 Planctomycetota bacterium | reverse complement strand
CCATCGAGCCGCGCAGCCAGCTCGCCGGCGGCGCGCGGGTGCTGCGCGGCGTCGAGGCGCAGGCCGCGCTGGCGCGCCCAACCCGCAAGCGCGAGATCGTCGTGGAGGAACTGGCGCTGCCGCGCGGAGTGACAGCCAGTCTCGCGCTGCTCGCCGAGGACAAGTTGCCCGCGGAGGACGGCACGAACATGCGCAAGGAGCTGCGCGCGGAACTCGGGCGAACGGCCGACGGAGCGCTCGAGATCGCGCTGGTGCTCGAAGACCTGCTCGCGCCCGGCGAGGACGAGGAAGCGACCGACGCGGCCGACGATCCGCTGGCGCTCGTGCGCCGCGAGAGCCTGCTGCTCGAGGACGCGCCCGCCGCCGAGGGTGAGTCGCTGCTGTTCGCGTTCGCGCCCGCACAGCCGGGCGCCGTGGCACTCGTGCTGGTCATCACGCGGCGTGCGTCCGCCTCGCCCGCCGCGCTCGAGCGCTGCGTCGCGCGAGCCCGCGAGGCGGAGCAGGGCGCGCGCACCCGCACGGCGTGGCTCGGCTCGCGCGAGTCGCGCCAGCGCCAGATCGAGATCGCGCTGCGCGCGCTCGAGGACAGCGTGCACCAGCGGGCTGCGCTGCTGTTCCTTGCGGCGGAATCGGGCGCGGAGCTGTGCGCCGACATGGCACTCGATGCGGACGACGCGCTGCTGCATGGAGCGGCCGCGGCGCTCGCGGCGCAACTGCCGGATGCCGCGCGACTCGCCGCCGACGGCGGCACGCTCGGCTGGGCCCTCGAGCGCGGGTGCGTGCGTTTCCTTGCCGAGCGCGCGTCGACGCAGCCACTCGAGGTCGAACTGCGCGCGGCCGTGCTGCGGCGCACAGGCGAGCTCGGTCGCTACCCGGCCGCGCTGCTCGATGTCACGCTCGCCGCGCGCGACCTCGAGGACTTCCGCACGCGCCTGATCGCGGAAAATCTCGTGCTGCTCGAGGACAACCACCCGGCCGCGCGCGTGCGCGCCTACGACTGGCTCGCCGCGCGCGGCACCGCGCCCGAGGGCTACGACCCGCTCGCCGACGAGACTTCGCGTGAGGCCGCGCTCGAGCGCGCGGGAGGCACGCAGTGAGCCTGTTCGAGCGCCTCGCCGCCCTCGGTCGCTCGCGCGCCGGCCGCATTGGACTCAAGTTCCTCGGCGTCGCGCTGCTGCTGCGCGGCGCGCTGGCCCTCGCCCAACCCTTCGCGCTCGACGCGGCCGCGCGCGCGGTCGGACTCGAGTGCGAATACGAGGACCTCGATCTGTCGCTGCTCTTCGGCGAGGTGCGCCTGCGCGGCCTCGTGCTCCGCGACCCGACGAGCGCAGAACCGGCACTCGAGCTCGACTTCCTGCTCGTCGACTTGGGGATGCTCGACACGCTCGCGGGGAGTGCGAGCGTCGAGCGCGTCGAGCTCGATGGCGTGCGCGCGCGAGTCGAGCTCGACGCGCAGGGCCAAATCGACTGGGTCGAGCGCATGGGACCGCGCGACGCCGTTCCCGCGAGCAAGCCGGAGCCGACGGAGCCCGCCCCGCTCGACCTCGGCGTGCCGCTCGTCGTGCGCGAAGTGCGCGCGACGCGCATCGAGCTGCGCTGCATCGATCGCGGCACGAGTCCCGCGCTCGACCTGTCGCTCTCGATCGATGCGAGTGCATCGGACATCGGCGCCGACGGGCGCTTCGAGCTGTGGGCCACGAGTCAAGAGTTGCTCGACACGCTGCGCGTCGAAGGTCGCGCCTCGAGCGGACTGCGCGCGGCGGAACTCGACATCGAGTGGCGCGTGGAAGGCTTCCGGCCCGCGCCGCTCGCGGGCAAGCTCGCGGCGCTCGGCCTCGAGGCAGGCGCTCGCCGCATCGACACCCGCGGCAGCCTGAGTGCGCGGCTCGCACCCGCACCGGAGAACGAGCTCAGCTGCACGGGCGGACTGGCCCTGCGCGCGCTCGACCTGCAGGCGGATGGCGAGTCGATCGCGAGCCTGTCGGAGCTTGCCGTGGCGCTGCGCTCGCTCGGCCCTGGCCGCGCCGAGCTCGCGTCCGTGCGGGTGGTGCAGCCCCGAGTCCAGCTCCAGCGCGATGCGAAGGCACGCCTCGGAGTCCCCGGATTCTCATGGGTCGGCGCTGCGGCGAGCACGAGCGCGCCGCCGTCCGCGAACACGCCTTCCGCGCGTCCGGCGAGCGCGCCGCTGTCGCTGCTCGTCGATTCCTTCACGCTCGAGGGCGCGCGCGCGAGCCTGCGCGACCTCCACGCGCAAGCGCCCGAGCTCGAGTGCACGCTCCATGGCGAGATCCAGAGCTTCGGCTGGCCGCCGCAAGCGGGAGCGAAGGCGCAGTACTCGTTGCTCTTGCAAGCGCCGGGCGTCGTGGAGGACGCCTCGTTCGTTGGAGAGCTGCTCGACGAGAGCGAGCGCGCGACCCTCTCCCTCGGCTATCGGGCGACCGACATCACGCTCGCGCGCCTGACACCTTGGCTTGCGCCGCTCGGGATCGCGCCGGAGCTGGAGCAGGGGCGCAGCGAAGGGCAGCTGAAAGTGCTGGTCAAGCTCGACACAGACAATCCGAGGATCGACCTGTCGATCGCGGACTGGAAGCTCGAAGACGGCGAGTCGCTCGCCTCGCTCGGCAAGCTCGACTTGCGCGACTTGCAAGTGGACGCGGGCGGCGCGCTCACCATGGATGCGCTCGAGATCGCGGCCCCCCGCGCGCTCGTGCGCCACGGCAGCGACGGAGCGCCGCGGCTCTTGGGCCTGCGCATCGGGAGCGCCCCGACGGCGAGCGGCATCGAACCGGCGGCCGCGGCCCCCGCCGCCAAGCCGGCCACGCCCGCCGCCGCGCCGCAGGTCTCGATTCCCGCCCTGCGCGTCGGCAAGCTCGACCTGCACGGCGCCGAGGTCGCGTTCCGCGACGAGTCGCACACTCCCGCGCTCGAACATGCGCTGCGCGATGTCGCGCTGCGGCTCGAGGCGCTCGATACCACGGTGCCGAGTCCCAACCCCGCGCGCTTCTCGTGCCAGCTCGCGCTCGACGGCGTGATCGAGGAATTGGCGCTCGCCGGCACGCTGCGCGCGCAGCGCGCACCACACGCGCTCGAGCTCGGCGGCAGCCTGCAAGTGCGTGGCATCGATCTCGGCCAGCTCGATCCGCACCTCGCGCCGCTTCGAATCGCTCCCGCGCTCGGCGCCGGCGAGCTGCGCGCCGAGTTCGCGCTGACGGCGCAAGACGATGCGACGCGCATCGACGCTCGCATCGAGCGCCTCGCATTCGAGGAAGGCGAGCGCACGCTCGCCGCGGCGGAGTCCCTGCGCATCGATGGCCTCGACCTCGGCGCCGCAAGCCCCGAGATCGCCGCGCTCTCTCTGCGCGGAGTCAGCCTGGAACTCGAGCGCGCGGCGGACGGGAGCCTGGCGCTGTGCGGACTGAGGCTCGCTCCTCCCGCCTCCGCGACGCCCGACGCCGCGACGCCCGCGGCGGCGGAAGCGGCGCCTCAAGCTGCGCCCGCGCCGCTGCGTCTCGCCTTGCCGGCGCTCGCGATCGGCGAGGTACGCGTCGAGCAGGCGCGCATCGGCTGGAGTGACCGGGCCGTCGACCCGCCCGTCTCGACGGCACTGACGCTGGACACGCGCGTGGTCGGGCTCGCGAGCGATGCGAGCTCTCCGGCGCAGCTCTCCCTGCGCGCGACCGTCGAGGGCGTGGTCGAGGAATGCACGCTCGACGGATCGCTCGCGCTGCGCACGGGCGCACAGAGCGCTCTCGAGCTCGCGGCCAGCCTCGCCGCCCGCGGCCTGCGCGCGGGTCCGCTCGCGAGCTACTTGCCCGCCGGACTCGAGTGCACGCTGTCGCAAGGCAGCGCGAGCGGGCAACTGCACGCGCGCGCCGCCGCGCATCCTGCGGGTGGCATCGACGCCAGCCTGCTGCTCGAGCAGGTCTCGCTCGCGGACGCAACGCGGCCACTCGCGACTCTGCGGCGCGCATCGATCGACATCGAGCGCGCGGATCCAGTCGCGCGCCTGTTCGCGGTACGCGAGCTCGCCGTCGAAGGCATCGAGCTGGCGCTCGGACGACAGGCGAACGGCACGCTCGAGACGCTCGGCCTGCGCGTCGTGCCGCAGCCGGCAAGATCGCCGGCGTCCGCGCCGGAAGCCCCTGCCTTGCAGCCGCGTCGGCTCCCGTCCTACTTCGGTCCGCTGCCGACGCTCTCGATCGAGCGTCTGGCGCTCGAACTCGCGCGGCTGGAGCTGCACGATGAGAGTCTCGGAGCAGGTGCGAAGCCGCTCGTGCTCGCCGCGCGCCTCGCGAATCGCGAGCCACTCGCGCTGCTCGCGCAGAAGACCGACAAGCTCCCGCCGCTGCGACTCGAGGCGCGCGCCAGCGTCGCGGGCCTGTGCGACTCGCTGGAGTGCGACCTCACGCTCGCTCCGTGGGCCAGCGCGCCCTGCTTCGACCTCGCGCTGCGCATGCGCGGCCTGCACGGCGAGCCCTTGCTCGAGCACCTGCCGTCGCTCGCGGGCAAGCTGCACGGTCGCGAGCTCTCCTCGGGCGAGTTCGACCTGCATGTCAACGGCGAATTCGAGCTCACGCGCCGCGGGCCGCTCGGGATCGACTGGGCCACGGGCATCAAGGGCGTGATCGAGCTCGACCGCTGCGAGTTCCGCGCGCAGCCGGATGGCGAGGTGCTCGCCGGCCTGCAGCACGCGCGGGCCGAGCTCGCGCGCCTCGATCCGCAGCGCGGAGATGTGCTGTTCAAGTCGCTCGAGCTCTCGACGCCGCGCCTGCGCCTCGCGCGCGACGCGCAGGGCCTGCACGCGCTCGGGCTCGTGATCGCGCATGCTCCAGCGGCCGAGAGCGCGCCGCCGCAGCCCTCGAGCCAGCCCGCCGCCCAGCCGCCCGCCGCGACCGCACCTCCCGCGGCGACGGCTTCCGAGCGCCCCGACTTCGCCATCGCGCGCCTCGACCTCAATGGCATCGACCTGGAGTTCGTCGACCGCACGGGGCCGGAGCCGGTGATCGTGCCGCTCAAGCAGCTCGAGCTCGAACTGCGCAAGTTCTCGACGCGCTCGCTGGCGCGCGGTGGCTCCGTGCAATTTCAGGCCGTGCTCGGCCCCGGCTCGGTCTTGCTGCCGAGCCACGCGCGCAGTTCTTCGCTCGTCGGCGGCATCGTCGAGGCCACATCTGCGGTGTTGAGGAACGCGAAGGGGCATGCCGAGCGCGAAGAGCGCCCGCTGTTCTCGTCGATCACACTCGCCGGTCGCGTAGCTCCGCTGCCTGCGCCCACTGGCTGGGTGACGCTCCATGTATCGGAGTTCGAGCTCGCCGGCGTGCGCGGGCTCGCTTCTCAGGGCGGCGTGGAAATCGGCGACGGACTGCTCGATCTCTCCGTGCGCACGCGCCTTGGCGGCGCGAGCGGAATGTCCGTGCAAGCGACCTCGAGCTTCGCATTCCTGCGCCTCTCCGAGCCCCCCAACGGCCCGATCTCGCGCTATCTCGCGTTGCCCGCGCCGCTCGACGCGGTGCTGTTCCTGCTCGAGGACGCGGAAGGCCGACAGAATGTTCCCATTGCGCTGCGCATCGGCCCCGATGGCACCAAGCCTTCCGATGTCGCGGTTGCAGCCGCCACCGCCGCGGCCGTCGTGATCGCGCGCGCGGTCGCCAGCTCCCCGCTGCGCGTGCTCGGCACCTTCACCGACGCGCTCGGCCTCACCGGCAACCCCGCGCCGAAGCCGGACGAGTTCGCGCGCAGCTTCGACTTCGAGCCCGGCGACGGTGCAAGTGCGGCCGACGAAGACGCGCTCGAGGCCCTCGCGCGCCGGCTGGCGGCAGATTCGTCCCTGCAGGTGACGCTCTATCACGAGTTCGGCGCCGCCGACCTCGCGCGCGCCGAGCGCCTCGCAAGCCCGGATGCGGACGACTGTCGTGCGCTCGTGGCGCGCTCGCGCGAGCGGCGGGCGGGGCTCGCGCGCCGGCGCGAGGAGCTCGCCGCCGAGGCGCGCATCCAGACGGCTCTCGGGCGAGAGGCCGACGCCAAGTTGCTGCGCGAGCGCGTGCGCACGATCGATGTCGAGCTCGGCCTCGCCGAGGCGGCGCTCGATCGCCTGCTCGAGCTGCTCTTGCCCGGTTCCGAGCGCCGCGCGCCCCAGCGCACTCGCGCCACGGCCCTCGCCATCGCCGGCGAGCGCCTCGAGCGCATCCGTCAGGCGCTGCTCGCGCGCGGCATCGCGCCCGGGCGCATCGAGACACGGCCCGCGCGCTCGCTCGACTCCGTGCGCGAGCAAGGCGGCCGCGTGCACGCCGTGCCGCGCCGCAAGAGCTAGCCGCGAGCGGCGTCGCCTTCGGCCTGCGCTCGCCCGGAGCGCCGCGGCGCTGGCGCGCTCGCGCCGCGACCGAGTGCTCAGCCGTCGACCTGCGCGAGCAGCTCGCGCGTGGCCGCGGCGAACTCGCCCTCGGGCCACTGCGTGAGGTACGACACGAGCACATCGCGCGCCCGCTCGCGCTCCGCGCGCTGGAGGTGCAGTTTCGCCAGATGCAGGTGCACCGGCTCCGGCGCGGCCTCGCCGCTCTCCAGCGCGAGCTCGAACGCCCGGCGCCAGCTCTCCGCCGCGCCCTCGAGGTCCTGCGACTGGTAGCGCACGACGCCGAGCATGTAGAGCGCCTCGATGGAACTCGGCTGCAGGCGCAGCGCGCGCTCGAGAGCGGTGCGCGCCGCCGACAGGTCTTTCTTGGCGGCCGCCTCGACCGCGAGATCGATCGCGTCGTTCGCCGCCTTGGCCAGTGCGCTGGCGCCGAAGCCCAGATCCGCCGCGCTGGCCCCGAGCTCGCGCGCGCGCAGCCAGCGCTCGAGCGCCTGCTCCTTGCGGCCCGCGAGCAGGTCGGCCGTGGCCGCGCGCGTGTAGAGCGTCAGCAGCGCCACGCGCAGCTCGACGCCGCGCGCGAGCAGCCGCTCGTAGGCCGCGAGCGCCGCATCGAAGTCTCCGGCCGCGGCGAGAGCGTCGGCGAGGAGTCGTTCGGCCTCGCGCTCCTCGGGCAGCGCGAGCAGCGCGGCCTTGGCATGCCCGGCGGCCTCGATCGGACTCTCCGCAGCGAGCGCCGCGTTCCCGAGCAGCAGGTGCGCCTGCGACAGCGGGCGCGCCGTGAACTCCAGCGCCGGCACGAGGTCGAGCGCCGCGAGCAGGTGCTCGAGTCCCTTCGCCGCGCCGCCCTCGCGGCACAGGGCGAGGACGCCGCGCGCGCGCGTCAGGTCCGCGGTCGGACCGGCGAGCGCGAGCCCCTCGCGAATCTCGTCCTCGGCCGAGGAGAGCCGCCCGGCCGCCGCGTGGATCTCGGCCGCCGTCGCGAACACGCGCCCTTCGCCCGGAAAACGCCCGCGCAGGGACTCGATCGCGCGCACCGCCGCGATGTCGTCGCCCCTCGCGGCCGCGAGGCGCGCGCGCAGGAGCTCGATGTCGAGACCGTCAGGCAGGGCGAGCGCCGCGGCCTGCGCCGGCTCCGTTTCGCCGCGCTCGAACGCCGCGACCGCCGCGCGGAAGGCCGCGTCCTCGA
>VGYZ01000125.1 GCA_016872795.1 Planctomycetota bacterium | reverse complement strand
GCGGCGGCAAACTCCTCACCCGCCCGCGAACAACCCCATCGCCTTCTTCGCCGTCATCGCCACGCCCCAACCGAGCGGCACGGCGGGATGCTGGATCACGCCACAGGGGGAGTAGGAAGTCCAAGCACCGGTCCCGGACCACCCAGGACCCTCCACCACGATCTTGCCCCCTGCGCGCGGCCCCGTCCACCCGGCCGCAACCGCCCGCGCGTACCGATCCCCGGCCCCATGCCGCCGCGTTCCTGCCGCGCGAGCACACCGCTCCCCCGCCGCGACCGCCCAGGGAATCGGAGCGTCCGCTAGAGTGCGGCGCATGGATGCAATTGCACTCTTCACGGGGATCGGTGTCGGCGCAGTTTCGGGCTTCGCAGTCGCGAGCTTGCTCGCGCGCGGCAAGTCGGCCGCAGCGTCTGCGGCCCTGCAGGCGCAGCTCGAGACGACCAAGTCGGATCTCGCCACCGCACGCTCGGAAGTCACGGGCTTGCGCACGCGCGACACAGAGTTGACGGCCAAGGAGTCCACCGCGCGCGCCAACGCCGAGAGCCTGCAGACGCAGCTGCAAGCGCTCGGCGCCAGCCTGGAGAAGGAGCGTGCCGCGATCCGCGTCGAGGCGGAGGCGCGCGCCAAGCTCGGCGCGGACCTCGCGGCACTGCACGCGAGCCTCGACGAGCGCGAGCGCTCGCTGAAGGATGTGCGCGCCACCGTGGATCAATCGAAGCAGCAGCTCGTCGATGCCTTCAAGGCGACCGGCGGTGATGTACTCAAGCAGCAGACGATTCTCCTGCTCAAGCAGGCCAAGGAGCAGTTCGATGGCCACAGGCAGCTCTCGCAGCAGGAGCTGGAAGCGCGACAGAAGGCCGTCGAGGCGCTGGTTTCTCCGCTCAAGGAGCAGCTCGCGAAGCAGGAAAAGCTGGTGACGGAGCTTGGACTGAAGCGCGAAGGCGACTCGAGGGCGCTCTCCGCGCAGCTCGCTCAGATCGCGGAGCTGCAGCAGAAGGCCTCGACTGCGGCTCTGACCCTCTCGAGCGCCATGCGCGACAACCGCCAGCGCGGCCAGTGGGGCGAGATCACACTGCGCAATGTGGTCGAGATGGCGGGCCTCGGCGCGCATGTCGACTTCATCGAGCAATCGAGCCTCGAGGGCGAGGACAGCGTGCGCCTGCGTCCGGACATGATCGTGCGGCTGCCGGGCGGCCGTGCGATTCCGATCGACGCGAAGGTACCGATGAATGCCTACCTCGACTCGATCGACACGACTCAGCCGGACGCGGAACGGGCACGCAAGCGCGAGTCGCACGTGGGCGCCGTGCGCACTCACGTTCGCACGCTCAACTCGCGCGACTACGCGGCGGCGGTGGATGGCGAGATCGAGCTCACCGTCATGTTCGTTCCGGTCGAGAGCGCGCTCGTCGCGGCGCTCGAGATGGACGGAACGCTCTTCAAGGAGGCGCTCGACAAGCGCGTCATCATCACGACGCCATCCACGCTGCTCGCGCTTCTGCGCACCTGCGCCATGCAGTGGCAGCAGGCCAAGCTCAACGAAAACGCGCTCAAGATCGGCGTGCACGCCAAGGAGCTGCTCGTGCGCATCCAGAATGTCGCCGAAGACCTGCACAAGGTCGGCAAGGGCCTGAAGTCCGCCACGGATGCGTTCAACGACGCCGTGGGTTCGTACAACCGCCGACTGGTTCCCAAGGCGCGGGACACCGCGGAGCTCGCGGGCGAGCTCGAGGCCGCGCCCAAGGAAATCGAACTGCAGCTGCGCAGCGCGCGCACGGACATCGCCGGCGGCGCGCCGGGCCAGAGGCTGCTGCCGGAGGCTTGAGCGCGGCTTTAGGGGCGCGCGTGCGCCTCGTACTTGTCGAAGGTCAGCGCGCGCTCGAGAGTCGCGATCTCGACCTCGGCCCTCACGAGCAGCGTGGCCGTGCCGGCCTCCTGGTCGACGGCGGCCTCGCGCACTCCGGCCACGCCGAGCGCCGCGGCGTGCACCTTCGGCCTACACCCGCCACAGCACATGCCGGTGACTTCCAACACGCGCACGGCCTCGCCCGCGCCAGGCTCAGACGCGAGCAGGAACGGGATGGTCGACTGCTGCGCCTGCCGCGGAGCGACATAGGTGGGGTCCTTGGCCCGCAGGGCCACGAAGGCGGCGGCGGAGCCGGCGACGGCGAGCAGGGCGACGAGCGCGTACTTGTTCATGTTGCTCGAGAGAGAATCGGCCAGCGCGCGCGCCATGTCCAGAGCTGCCCGCACTTGAGGCTTTCGCTTCGCCGGGTGAGAATCGGCCGTATGAGCCAGAACGACCCCGTGCGCGCGTCCTTCGAGGAAACGCTGGCGACCCTGCAGGCTTTTCTGGCGTCGCCCGACGCGCTTCCCAATGTGCAGCGCTTCGTCGAGGCGGCCGCGGCGACGCTCGCGCGCGGCGGCAAGCTGCTGTCCTGCGGCAACGGCGGGAGCATGTGCGACGCGATGCACTTCGCGGAAGAGTGGACCGGACGCTTCCGCGGCAACCGCCATGCGCTCCCCGCGATCGCCTTCTCCGATCCGAGTCAGCTGACATGCATCGCCAACGACTTCGGCTTCGACGAAGTGTTCGCGCGTCAGGTCGAGGCGCTCGGGCGGTCTGGCGACCTGCTCGTGATGATGTCGACTTCGGGCAACTCGCCGAACTGCCTGCGCGCGGCCGAAGCGGCGCGCGCGCGCGGCATCACGGTCGTCGGCCTGCTCGGCAAGGGTGGCGGCAAGCTCGTGTCGCTCGTCGACATCCCGATCGTCGTTCCGCTCGCGGAGACCTCGGACCGCATCCAAGAAGTGCACATCAAGGTGCTGCACATCGTGATCGAAGCGGTCGAGCGCCGCATGTTCCCGAAGAACTACTAGCGCCTCGAGACACATCGCCCCGCGTGCGCGTCGTCGACGCGAGCGCGGGGCGACTTCGTTTCAAGGCGGACTAGCGTCGACGCGACATGTGCCAACCGAGGCGCGCCGCGGCGCGATCGGGGTCGAAGCTGCGGCCGCGGCGCGCGAGGAAGTCCCCGATCTTGCCGCGCTGTTCCGCAGTGAGCGCATCGACGAGCGGACGCGTGAGGGGAAGGATGCGCTCGCGGGTCGTCTCGAGCAGCGGGCGAAGCTCGGCGCGCAGCAGCGCCTTCGCGCCCTCGCGGTCGCCGGCATCGCGCAGATCGCGCGCTCGCTTCAGGATCTCGCGCGCCTTGGTGCGCGTCTCCTCGGCGATGGGCGCGAGCTCCTTCGCGACGGCGCGGCCCTGGGCGCGCTGCTCCGCGGTGATGCCGAGGCGTTCCCGCACGCGCTCGCGCAGTCCATCGCGGCGCTCCCGTCGACCTTGGCGGCGGCGTCCGTGCCTGCGCTGCCGGGCGCCGTCTCGATCGCGGCGCGCGCCCTGTTCCGTGCGCTCGCCGCCCGGGGCTTCCCGGCGGCCCTCCTGGAGTGCGGCCAGCGCCGTGCTTCCGGCAAGGACCAGAGCAACGAGCGCGAGTACGAGCTGTTTCTTCATGTGTGGAAGTCTCCGTAGTGACTGCTCCTGAAACCCCGCTGCGCGGCGCGGGTTCCGGCGTAGGGCATGAACCCGATGGGCCATTTCAGCGCCGCGAGAGGGCTTTCAGGAGCGCCACCAGGGCGGCGCGGTCGTCTGGGCTCGCGTCGAACGCCTGCAGGTTCGGATCCGCGCTCGCGAGCGGGTTGCCGCCGCGGGCGTAGAAGTCGACCACCTCCTCGAGGGTCGCGAGGCTGCCGTCGTGCATGTACGGCGCCGTGAAGGCGAGCCCGCGCAGGCTCGCCGTCTTGAAGCGACCGCGGTCGGCGGGGTCGCCCGTGATCGCGGCGCGGCCCGGCTCGGGCACGCCGTCGCGTGCGCCGATGCCCGTGGCGTGGAAGCGCTCGTCGGAGAAGTTGGGACCAAAATGGCAGCGCCAGCAGCCGGCGCGGCTCTCGAAGAGCCACATTCCCGTGCGTTCCTGTGCACTCAGACCCGAGACATCGCCGGCCCGAAAGCGATCGACCGGGCTGTCGCCGAGCTGCAGGCGACGCACGAACTGCGCGAGCGCCTTGGCGAGCGTGTCGCGCGAGAGTCCGCCGTAGGCGGCTTCGAAGCGCTGCGCGTAACGCGGCCCGGTGCGCAGGCGCGCGAGCGCCTCGTCGACGGGCAAGGCCATCTCGTCGGGGTTCTCGAGCGGCATGAGCGCCTGCTCCTCGAGGCTCTCCGCAGCGCCATCCCACATCTGCGCGCTCGCGTGGCCGCGATTGAAAAGTGTCGGCGCGTTGCGGCGCGAGGGCTTGCCATCGACGCCGAGCGAGCGAGCGCGCGGATCGGCCATGCCGTGCTCGGGCTGGTGGCAGCTCGCGCAGGCGACGGTGTGATCGCGCGAGAGCAGCGGATCGAAGAAGAGCGCGCGCCCGAGCGCGGTGCGCTCGGCGGTGAACTCGTTGCCTGCGGGAGCGACCAGCGCGTCGGGAAAGCCGAGCGGAGGCGCGAGCGCCAGCTCCGCGGGCAGTGTGTCGCGCGGGATGGGGCCGAGTCCCTGCCACAGCGTGGCTGCGGCCAGTAGCAGGGTGGAGGATGCTGCGCGAGGGAGCATGCGAACAGCGTACGGCGAGAGGCGCGCACTGGCAGCGAAACCGACGCATGGCGTACAACAAGCAGGTCCATGGACACCGAACAGCCCTCGACCCCCACCGCACGCTTCCTCGGTTGGCTCGGAGCGCTCGCGATCGCCGCGCTGATCGGCGTGAGCGTGGCTTCCACGCTCGGTAGCGTGGGCTACCAGCCAAGCTCGGACGAGGGCTTCTACCTGAGGTACATGCAGGCTGTGTGCGAGCGCGGCCCAAGCGCGCTGCCCGACCTGTTTCGCAACTACCTTGGCGACACGCGCGCGCACATCTTCCCGCCGCCGAGTCGCATCGGCTTCGTCGCCGTGAGTGCCGTTTGGGGCGGAATCACGGAAACCACGCTGCCCGCGCTGTCCCGGCTCTCGCTGGCGTCGCATCTGGGGCTCATCGTCGCCGTGTACGCCTTTGCCTCGCGCTGGTTCGGCGTGCTGAAGGGCCTGCTCGCCACGGCGCTGGTCGCAACCTCGACGCTGGGGCTCGGGCTCTCGCGCCACGCTCTCACCGACAGCTTCATCACGCTTTCCCAGTTCGTGACGGTCGCGCTCTTCATCGAATACGCGCGTGAGCCGATGCGTCTCGCGCGCGCCATCGCGTTTGGTCTCGCCTTCACATTCGCGATCCTCACCAAGGAGATCGCGGTGCTGCTCGCCGTGCCGTTCGTGGCCTTCGCTGCCGTCGAGCGCTGGTACGCGCGGCGCGATGTGCCCGTCGTTCGCACGGCGCTGGCGCTCGCCCTGCCTGTGTTCGCGAGCATCGCGGCGTGGGTGCTCGCGGCGGGAAGCCCGATCCTGCTCTTCAAGGTGATGAAGATCGTGCTGCTCTCGCCAGCGACGAACGAGTACGCGATCCGCTACGGATCGGGCGCCTGGTTTCGCTATCCCATCGACGAGCTCTTGATGTCGCCTTGGACGACGCTCGTCGGACTGATGGCGATTGGTGTGGCGCTCTGGCGCTGGCGCCGGGGAGAGTACGGCTCGCTCGCGGTCGCGCTATCGCTCGTCTACATCGGGCAAGTCGCCACGCTCGGCCCCTTCACGAAGAACCTGCGCTATGTCGCGCTGCTCGAAGTTCCCCTGCGCCTGCTCGCCGTGATGCTCCTATGGGAGTTCTGCGACGCGAAGCGCTCGCGCAAGGGGCTTGTCGCGTGCTGCGCTGCGGTGGCGCTTCTGTGCTGGGCGAGCTGGGCGGACTTCCAGCTCATCTGGCTGCAATTCCATGCCTATGACCCCGTGACGGCGCTGCTCGTAGGCGTGCGGCAGATGGTGCCGACCACGCCGGGCAACTAGCGCTTGCGCGGTTCGAGCAGCGTCGTGACTTCGGCTTCGAGCAGGAACTGGTAGGCGAAGAGCTCCGGCCACAGCCGTGCCAGCGCGTGGTAGGAGCTCGCCAGCGCGCGCACGAGCGCACTGCGGCCCGTCGATTCGAACACGACCTCGAAGGGCAGGGAGGTGAAGCGCTCGGTCACGACGCGAAACGCCGCGTTCTCGATCTCGCGCCGGAATGTGGCGCGCGTGAAGAGATGCACATGCGTCTCGTCGAGCACGCCGCGCGGGCCGTACTCGAAGCGACCGACGAGCAAGGAGAGCCGGTAGAACCAGATCGCGATGTTGGGCGTCGAGATGAGCAGGCGGCCATCGGGCTTGAGGTAGCACCGAACGCTCGCGAGCAGCTCGGGGCGATGAATCACATGCTCGATCACATCCGAGCACACGACATAGTCGAACACGCGCTCTTCGGGGATCTCGAGCGGCTGCTCGAGATCGCGCTGGTAGTAGCGCGCGAGCGCGAACGAGACGCTCGCGGGATCGCGCACGTCCACGCCGACTACTTGCACGCCCTTGGCCGCGAGCGGCGTCGCGAGGAGGCCTTGCGAGCAGCCGAGGTCGAGCACGAGCGAGCCGGGACGGATCGCGTCGAGCACTTGCATGTGCGAGCTCGAGGGATGCGACTTGAGCGTGTAGTGCACATCGTGGTCGACGAACCACTGTCCGCGTCGCGTGAGATGCAGCTGGTGCGCGCGGTAGCCGAACGCGACCTTGAGCGCCTCGAGCGGAGCGAAGGTGGGGTCGAGCTTCACATCGCACTCGACGCTCGCGAGGCGTGCGCCGAGCGCGCGCATCTGGATCAGGAGCTCTGTGTCGAATCCGCGGCCGTCGCTGTTTTGGTGAAAGGGCACGCGCCGCAGCGCATCGCATGCAATCACGCGATAGGGAGAGGTGTAGTCGCCGACCTCGAGGGCGAGCACGCGGTTGATCAGGCCGCCACCCTGCCGGTGGCCGCGGCGTGCAGCGATCACGAGCGCCGCACCGTCGTCGGCTGCGTCGAGCAGGCTTCCGAGAGCCTCCGGCGGATGGCGCTCGTCGGGGCGCAGCACCACGACGCGCTCGAAGCCATGCGCGAGCGCGTACTCGTAGGCCATCTTGCGCCGACCGCCGTGGCCGTAGCGCCGCACATCCGCATGCACGCGCACCTGCGCGTCGGACTGCGCAAGGACGCGCAGCTCTTCGGGAAGCCCGGCCTCTTCGCGCTCGACGCCGACGAGCACCGCCAGCTCCGCCAGACGCCCACGCACGGCTCGCGGCACGCGCCCGACGGCACGCGCGAGCTGCGCGGCATCCTCGGCGTCACCGAGAAACACCGCAACCGTGTGCGCACTCCGCATCGCTTCGCTCGCCATGGTCGGTTGCTTCGGCCGCGCTCCGCATGCAGCGCGAGCGCCCACCACCGGCAGTTTCACCTGCGTGCACCCCGCGGCGCCACAACCACCTCCACGACCAAGGCCGCGGAACTTCCTTCCCTCGCCCGCGCCGCAGAAACGACGCGAAGCGCCCCCGTGCAAAGAGCGCCTCGCCGATGTTCGCGAAGCTCCGAGCCTGCGCGCTGGATCAACCGCCGCCGCGGCCACCGCCACGACCGCCACCGCCACCACCGCGACCGCCC
>VGYZ01000124.1 GCA_016872795.1 Planctomycetota bacterium | reverse complement strand
GCGCAGCTCGAGCAGCTTGCCCGCGGCGGGCGCGGGGATCTCGACGGTGGCCTTGTCGGTCATGACCTCGACCACGGCCTGGTGCTCCTTGACGGAGTCGCCAGCCTTGGCGAGCCACTTGACGATCTCGCCCTCGGCCACACCTTCGCCGATGTCGGGCAGCTTGAACTCCAAACGCCCGCCGACGGCCTTCGAGGGGCCGTGGCCAGCGTGGGCGGCGGCGGGCGCGGGCGCGTGCTTCGGGGAGGAACTCGCAGCGGGGGCGAGGGCCGGAGCCGCAGCGGCGCTCGCGTGCGACTTCTGCGGCGCGGGTGCGGCGCCGGCCCCGGTCGCGAGCACGAAGATCACGCTGCCCACGGGCACCACGTCGCCGGGCTTGGCGCGCGTCTCGACGATCGTGCCCGCGGCGGGCGCGGGGATCTCGACGGTCGCCTTGTCGGTCATCACCTCGACCACGGCCTGATGCTCCTTGACGGCATCACCGACCTTGACGAGCCACTTGACGATCTCGCCCTCGGCGACGCCTTCGCCGATGTCGGGCAGCTTGAACTCGAGGTTGGACATGTCGCGTCTCTCTTGTTTCCTGTTCGGCCTTAGTAGCCGTGGACATGCTCGATCGCGTCGAGAACGCGGCGCGCGTCGGGCATGTAGTGGTGTTCGAGCGTGTTGGGGAAGGGCGTGTCGAAGCCCGTCACGCGCGCGACGGGAGCCTCCATGTACTCGATGATGTTCTCGGCGATCATCGCGCTGATCTCGCCGCCGAAGCCGCAGAAGCGCGGCGCCTCGTGCACGATCACCACGCGGCCGGTCTGCCTCGCGGCTTCGAGCACGCCCTCCTCGTCGAGCGGCAGCAGCGTGCGCAGGTCGACCACGAGGCAGTCGATGCCCTTCTCCGCCGCCTGCTCGGCCGCCTTGAGGCACACCGGCACCATGGCACCGTAGCAGAACACCGTGACATCCTTGCCCGTGCGAGCGGTGCGCAGGGTCGAGAGCGGCGTCGTGTAGTAGCCCTCGGGAACCTCGCTCTTGGTCGTGCGGTAGAGCGCCTTGGGCTCCATGAAGATCACCGGATCGGGATCCTCGATCGAGGCGAGCAGCAGGCCCTTGGCGTCTTCGGGTGTCGAGGGGATCACGACCTTCAGGCCGGGCGTGTGGCAGAAGTAGGCCTCGCCCGACTGCGAGTGGTACAGGCCGCCGCGAATGCCGCCGCCGTAGGGCGTGCGAATCACCATCGGCACCGTGTACTGGCCGCCGGAGCGGTAGCGGAACTTGGCCGCCTCGCTCACGATCTGGTCGAAGGCCGGGAAGATGAAGTCTTGGAACTGAATCTCGGCCACCGGCTTGAGGCCGTTCAATGCCATGCCGATCGCGGTGCCGACGATGCCGTCCTCGGAGAGCGGCGTGTCGAAGCAGCGCTGCTTGCCGAACTCCTTCGTCAGCCCCTCGGTGGCGAGGAACACGCCGCCCTTGGGGCCGACATCCTCGCCGAACACCAGCACGCCCTTGTCGCGGCGCATCGCGACCTTGAGCGCGTCGTTCACCGCCTGAACCATCGTCAACGTGGCCATTTCGTTCTTGCTTCTTCGCTGGGTGCTTCGGTTTCAGAGCGGGAACTTGCCGGCGCCGGCACCGGCGTCGCCCTTGCGAGCAGCGAGCTCGAAGGCGGCCTGTCCCTGACGGCGCAGGTGCGCGGGCACGCTGGCGTAGATGTCCGTGAAGATGCTCTCGAGCTTGGGCGGCGGGGTGGCCTCGGCCTCCCGGACGGCCGCGTTGACCTGCTCGACGGCAGCGGCGTAGAGCGCCTCGCCCTGCTCCTTGGTCCACAACTGGCGGCTCGCGAGGTAGCGCTCGAAGCGCGCCACCGGGTCCTTCTTGGCCCAACTCTCGACGAGCTCCTTCGGCACATAGCGCGTCGGGTCGTCCGAGGTCGAGTGGCCGCCCATGCGGAAGGTCACGGCCTCGATCAGCGTCGGGCCGTCGCCGCGCCGCGCGCGCGCCACGGCCTGCGCGGTCGCTTGGCGCATGGCGAGCAGGTCGTTGCCGTCGACGCGCACGCCCGGCATGCCGTAGGCCTTGGCCTTGATCGCGAAGCTCTCGCTCGCCGTCTGCTCCTCGACCGGGCAGGAAATCGCGTAGCCGTTGTTCTGGCACAGGAACACCACCGGCGCCTTCCAGACGCCGGCGAAGTTCATGCCGCTGTGGAAGCCCAAGGTCGAAGTCGAGCCGTCGCCGAAGCTGACGAGCGCCACATGCTTCTCGCCGCGCAGCTTCATGGCGTAGGCCGCGCCGACGGCCTGCGGGATCTGGGTGCCCAGCGGCGAGCTGATCGAGACGAAGCGGATCGGCTTGTCGAAGGAGAAGTGCACCGGCATCTGGCGGCCGCGAGCGCTGTCGCGGTCGTTGCCGAACATGTTGTGCATCATCTCGGTGGGCGTGACCCCGTGGTACAGGGCCACCCCGAAGTCGCGGTAGCTCGGGAAGACCCAGTCCGTGGTCTCCAGCGCGCTCGCGGCCCCCACCTGGCAGGCCTCGACGCCCTTGTTGGGGATCGAGAAGCCGATGCGGCCCGAGCGCTGCAGCTTGAGAGCCACATCGTCGAAGGCGCGCACCAGCAGCATGGTGCGGTAGCAGTGCAACAGCCCCTCGGCGCAGAGGCGCGGGTCGTGACCGGCCGCGCTGCCGTCCGGGGCGATGACGGATTGGAGTTCCAAGGCGCTCATGGGGATGTACCCAGCCGTCCCGGCCGCACTCCAGTCGGAGTCGGGTCGGGGCTTCCGAGACGCGCCATCGTAGCGACGCCCCCCGCTCCGGTGAAACCTGTCCGAGCCGCGGGCTCGCGCACGCCGAACCGGGTACGAGAGCAGAGTGGAGCTCAGCTCCAGCGCAGGCTCATCGAACAGGCGCGCAGGTTGCAGCCGCCACCCCGTGAGTCCCACGCGACGACGGCTTCCAAGCGACCGGGTGCCGACGCCGCTGAACGACCGAACGCGCGGGACCCAGGGCCACCGCGCGGCTCGCCGCGGCAAAGCCATCCCCGCTCGCGCGATCGTGCGCTCGTGAATAGGGCGGGCTAGTGACCGGCGGCGGCGCGGCGCTCGCGCACGAGCCCGGCGGCGAAGAACTCGCCGGCCTTGTAGGACGAGCGCACGAGCGGGCCGGAGGCGACATACTTGAAGCCGAGCTGCTCGCCGAGGAGCTGCAGGTCGAAGAAACGCTCTGGCGTGACCCACTCGCGCACGGGCGCGTGCTGGGCGGTCGGGCGCAGGTATTGGCCGAGCGTCAGGAAATCGACCTCGGCGGCGCGCAGGAGCTCCATCGATTCGACGACCTCGTCGTGGGTTTCGCCGAGGCCGAGCATCACGGACGACTTGGTGAATGCGCCGGGCTGGTGGCGCTTGGCGCCGCGCAGGGTCTCGAGCGAGCGCTCGAAGGAACAGCGCGGGTCGCGGATCTTGCGCTGCAGGCGCGAGACGACCTCGACATTGTGCGCGAGCACATCGGGCGCGGCGGTCATCAGCGTGGCGAGCTGCTCGTCCTGATAGTCGGGGATCAAGGTCTCGATCACGGTCTCGCGCGCGCGCGTGCGGATCTCGCGGATGCACTGCGCGTAGTGGCCCGAGCCGCCGTCGCTCAGGTCGTCGCGATCGACAGAGGTGATCACGACATAGCCGAGCTTCATCGCGGCCACGGCCTGTCCGACGTGCGCGGGCTCGTCCGGATCGGGCGGCGCGGCCTTGAGCACGGTCTTGACCGCGCAGAAGCGGCAGCGACGCGTGCACTCGTCTCCTAGGACCATCAGCGTCATCGTCGCGTGCTCGCCCTTCCAGCACTCGCCGATGTTGGGGCAGCGCGCCTCTTGGCAGACGGTGTGGAGCTTGAGCTCCTGCGTCAGCGCCTTGAGGCGCGTGAAACCCTCGCCGCCCGGCAGCGGAACCTTCAGCCACGAGGGCTTGGGGCTCTTCATCGTGATCTGGGGCGCACGGGCGCCGGAGTCGGAGTGGTTTTCGCTCAACGGAGGACTCGCACGGGAAAGCGGAAAGATAGCACAGAGCCGCGCGCCACCGTGGGGCGACGAGCGCGAGCGCGGCGCGTACGCTGGCGCGAGCCATGGGCATGCGAGAGCGACGGAGGGTGCTCCTCGAAGCGCTGCGCGCGGCTGGGCGCGCCCGATGTCGTTCGCTGCTGCTCGCGCTCGGCGTTTGCGTCGCATTGGCGCTGCTGAGAGTCGCCGCGGGTGCCGCACCGGAATGGACGGAGCGCCTCTACTCGCGCGGGCTCTACCCATGGCTCCAGCGCGGGCTGGGCTGCGTGAGCGGACTGTCGCCGTGGTCGCTGGGCGAGCTCGGATTGCTGGCACTCGCGGTGCTCGCCGCAGTGCGCGTCGGACGCATCGTGCGCGAGCGCGTGCGCCGCACCGGACGCGCGCTGGAACTCGCCTGCACGGAGTTTCTGCGCGCTCTCACGCTCGCGAGCTGGATCCTGTCGTTTTACCTGCTCGCGTGGGGTTTGAACCACGCGCGGCTCCCCTACGCGCATGGCACCGGACTCGATGTGCGCGACGCGAGCTCAGAGGAACTCGAGGACGCCACGCGCGAGTGGCTGCAGCGCGCGCGGGACGCGCGCGCGAACTTGCCGGAGAACGCGGACGGCACCGTCGCGATCGACGGCGACTTCGAGCGGCTCGCGAGCTCCGTGGCGCGCGCGTGGGCAGTCGCCGGCACGACCGACGCGCGGCTCGCTGGTTCGCCGCCCGTGCTGCGCGACGGCTCGCTCTCGCTCGCGATGAAGCTCGCTGGGATCTCCGGCATCTACTGGCCCTTCACCGCCGAGCCGCATGTCAACACGCTGCCGCCCGTGCCGCAGCGCATGTTCAGCGCGCTGCACGAGGTCGCGCACCAGCGCGGCTTCGCGCGCGAGGACGAAGCCAACTTCCTCGCCGTCCACGTCGGCACGCTCTCCGGCGATCCCGCGCTCGCCTACCCGGTCGCGCTCGTCGCCTTTCGAGAGCTGCACCGCGCGCTGCGCTCCGCCGCGCCCGAGCGCGCGATGCAGGTCGAGCGTGCGATTCCCTCGCCGCTGCGCCGCGACATCGACGCGGCCATCGCCTTCTGGGTTCCGCGATCTGCGGCGCAGCGAGCCGTGCGCTCGGTCTCCACCAAGGTGAACGACACCTACCTCAAGTCCCAAGGCCAACGCCACGGCGTCGCCTCCTACGGCCGCATGGTCGACCTGCTCCTCGCCCAGCGTCGTCCCCTCACGGGTTCGGCGTCTCATGTGGACTCGCCGCGCTGAGAAGGCCGCGCTCCGCGCGCTGCGGCTCACTAGGGCGTCGTGAGCGCCAGCCCGGAGATACGATCCGCGAGAGCGGGGCGCGCGGCGGCATCGATCAGGTCGTTGAGCGTGGCGCTCGGGCGCAGGAGGGCGGCGACCTTCTGCGGGTCGGGCCGATAGTAGCCGCCGAGGTCGACGGGCTTGCCTTGGCAGGCGATCAACTCCTCGACGATCCGCGCCTCGCTCTCGCCCAGCGCCTTGGCGAGGGGCGCGAAGCGCGCGGCGAGCGCAGCATCGTCGGTCTGAACAGCGAGTGCCTGCGTCCAGTAGAGCGCGAGGTAGAAGTGACTGCCGCGGTTGTCGAGACCGCCCACCTTGCGCGCGGGGCCCTTGTCGTTCATCAGGTACATCGCGCTGGCCTGATCGAGCGTCTTGGCGAGCACGCGCGCCTTGGCGTCGCCGGTGGCGTCGGCGATGTGCTCGAACGAGGCGGCGAGCGCGAGAAACTCGCCGAGCGAATCCCAGCGCAAGTAGTTCTCCTCCTGAAACTGCTGCACATGCTTGGGCGCCGAGCCGCCGGCGCCAGTCTCGAACAGGCCGCCGCCCTTCATCAGCGGGACGATCGAGAGCATCTTCGCGCTCGTGCCGACCTCGAGAATGGGGAACAGATCGGTGAGGTAGTCGCGCAGCACATTGCCCGTGACCGAGATCGTGTCGACGCCTCTGCGAATGCGACCGAGCGAGAACTTGGTGGCGAGCACCGGCGGGAGCATGTGGAACTCGAGCCCCTGCGTCGCGTGCTGCGACAGGAGCTCGGCGACGAGCGCGAGCAGCTGCGCATCGTGTGCGCGCGACTTGTCGAGCCAGAACACGGCGGGCGTGTTCGAGAGGCGCGCGCGCGTCACGGCCAGCTTGACCCAGTCGGCGACCGCCTCGAACTTGACCGTGCACATGCGCCAGATGTCACCGGCCTCGACGGCGTGCTCGAGCAGCGTCGCGCCGTTCGCATCAAGCACGCGCACGGTGCCCGCGCGCGCGATCTCGAAGGTGCGCTCGTGCGAGCCGTATTCCTCGGCCTTCTTCGCCATCAGCCCGACATTGGGCACCGAACCCATCGTGCGCGGATCGAACGCGCCGTTGGCCTTGCAGTCGTCGATCACGGCCTGGTACACGCCCGCATAGCAGCGGTCGGGGATCACGGCCTTGGTGTCCTCGAGCTTGCCGGCCGCATTCCACATGCGACCGGAGTCGCGGATCATCGCCGGCATCGAGGCGTCGATGATCACATCGCTCGGCACATGCAGGTTGGTGATGCCCTTGTCGGAATTCACCATCGCCAGCGCCGGACCGCGCTGCAGCGCGGCAGCGAAGTCGGCTTCGATCGGCGCGCGCTCGGCCTCGGGCAGCGCCGCGACCTTGGCGAGCACATCGCCCAGTCCGTTGCGCGGGTTGGCGCCGATGCGCGCGAGCGTCGCACCGTGCTGCGCGAACGCAGCGGCAAAGTAGGCCTGCACCGCGTATCCGAAGAGAATCGGATCGGAGACCTTCATCATGGTCGCCTTGAGGTGCACCGAGAACAGCACGCCCTTGCGCTGTGCGTCGGCGACCTGCTCGGCGAAGAACGCGCACAGCGCCTGCTTCGAGAGGAATGTCGCGTCGACCACCTCGCGCGCCGCGAGCGGGAAGGGCCCTGCGAGCTTCGTGCGCGAGCCATCCGCGCCGAAGAGCTCGATCGTCGAGAGCGTCGCGGCGGGCATCGTCAGTGACTTCTCGTTGCCGTAGAAGTCGCCGCCGGCCATGTGCGCGACATGCGAGCGACTCGCGCTCGACCACGCCCCCATCGCGTGCGGCTTGGCGCGCGCGTAGGCCTTCACGGAAGCGGGCGCGCGACGGTCCGAGTTGCCCTCGCGCAGCACGGGGTTCACCGCGCTGCCCTTGACCCTGTCGTAGCGCTTCTTCGCGGCCTGCTCGGCGTCGCCCTTGGGAAGGTCGGGATAGTTCGGCAGCGCGTAGCCCTGCGCCTGCAGTTCCGCGATCGCGGCCTTGAGCTGCGGCACCGAGGCGCTGATGTTCGGGAGCTTGATGATGTTCGCCGCCGGAGTCTCGGCGACACGGCCGAGATCCGTGAGGTGATCGGGAGTGCGCTGCGAGGGCGGGAGCAGATCGGAGAAGGCGGCGAGGATGCGCCCGGCGAGCGAGATGTCGCGCGTCTCGACCGTGATGCCCGTGCCATTCACGAAGGCCCGCACGATCGGCAAGAACGAGTAGGAGGCGAGCGCGGGAGCCTCGTCGGTGTGCGTGTACAGGATCTGCTTGGCAGAGGGCATGGCGAGTTCGGCGCTGGGCGCCGCAGGAGAGCGTCGGCGCGCCGAGGGATGCGGCACGCGGGGAACTAGGATAGCAAGAGAACGGCTTCTT
>VGYZ01000123.1 GCA_016872795.1 Planctomycetota bacterium | reverse complement strand
TCGCCGAGTCGATGCCCGCCGTGAGGCTCACCGTCGGCGCAGCGACCGCTCCGACGACGATCGGCTGCAGCACGACGTTCACGGCGATGGCGAGCCATGTGAACGTGCGCACGACGCGCTTGCCGAAATACTCGTTCACGACGTCCGTGAGGATGAACGTCAGCGGGAACGCGAGGATGCCCGCGGTTGCGACGAAGCTCTCGTCCTCGAGTCCCAAATCGTTCGGAGCGAGCCCGAACAGCGTGAACTCCCACAGCTTGTTGCCCAAGAAGTTCGCGGCCACGAAGAAGCCCGTGAAGAGCGCGAGAGATGCCAGCAGAAGCGTCTCGCGCTTCGACCCACGGCGAGTTCGTTCCATGCCGAGACGATAGCCCCGCGGCTCGGGACCTGCCACGAAGCTGTGTGGCCGATATAACCATGTGGAATGCCGACTCCCGAACCCGGATCGTCCGCATCGTTTCTCACCACGCGTTGGAGCATGGTCGCCTCGCTTTCCGCTCGCGACGAGCCGCGCGCTCGAAGCGCGCTCAGCGAGCTGTGTGAGCAGTATTGGGCGCCGCTGTACGCGTTCCTTCGGCGCCGCGGGCTCGATGCGCACGAAGCCGCCGACACGGTGCAAGGTTTCTTCGCGCGCCTGCTCGAGAAGCGCGACTTCGGCGAGCTGTCCGCGGAGCGCGGCCGATTCCGCGCGTTCCTGATCGCCGCCTTGCGCCACCATCTCGCGCACGAGCGCGCACGCGAAGACGCGCAAAAGCGCGGAGGAGCGGCGCGCGTCATCTCGCTCGACCCCGCCGATGCAGACGGCCATCTGCACCTGCCCGCGGCCCCCGGACTCACGCCCGAGCAGGCTTACGAACGCGAATGGGCGCTCTCACTGCTCGCCCGCGCGCTGTCCGCCGTTCAAGCGGAGTTCGCCGCGGCCGGGAAGTCGGACTTGTTCGAGCTTCTGCGTCCCGCGCTGCAGGACCCAGAGCTCGCTGGCGTGGCAGCCATGGCTGCCCGCTCGGGGCTGAGCGAGGGCGCGATCCGCGTGGCCGGGAGCCGGCTGCGCAAGCGCTACCGAGAGGTCCTGCGCGCACTGGTGCGGGATACGGTGGACTCGGCGGACGACGTCGATTCCGAGCTCGCCAGCCTGTTCGAGGCGCTCGCTCGCTGAATGGATCGAGAAATCGGCGCTTTCCTGAAATGTTGGCAACGGTCTCGGTCTCCTGCCTCTCGGAGACACCCATCATGAACACGAACCAAGCCTGCGAGCGCTGCGGCGCGAGCGTCGAAGCGACCCCCGGACTGCAAGGCCTCTGCGCCGCCTGCCTGCTCAAGGCGAGCCTGCAGCCGGAGGTCGTCGTGACCGGCGGCAGCGCGCGGCGGCCGGCCCCGACGCTCGACGCACTCGCCCCCCACTTCCCCGACCTCGAGTTCCTCGGCCTGATCGGGCAGGGCGGCATGGGCGCCGTCTACCGCGTGCGCCAGCGCAGCCTCGGCCGAGAGGCCGCGCTCAAGGTCCTGTCCCTCGACACGGAGGTCGATCCGGCCTTCGGCGAGCGCTTCGAGCGCGAGGCGCGCCTGCTCGCGTCGATCGAGCACCCCAACATTGTGTCCGTGTACGGCGCCGGGAAGGCCGGCCCGCACTGGTACCTGCTGATGGAGCTCGTCGACGGCGTCAGCTTGCGTCAAGTCATCGCCGCGCGAGAAACCGACCCGCGCGCGGCCCTCGCCATTGTTGGACAAGTGTGCGACGCGCTGCAGGCCGCGCACGACCGCGGCGTCGTGCACCGCGACATCAAGCCCGAGAACGTGATCGTCACGCGCAAGGGACAGGCCAAGATTCTCGATTTCGGCCTCGCCAAGCTGATGCACCGGGAACCGCGCACGGCGAACACGCTCACGGAGACGGGGCAAGTGATGGGCACGGTGCGCTACATGGCGCCCGAGCAGTGGGAGCGCCCGCTCTCCGTCGATCATCGCGCCGACATCTACTCGCTCGGCGTGGTGCTCTATGAGCTGCTCACCGGCGAGCTTCCGATGGGCCGCTTCCCGCTTCCGTCGCAGAAGGCCGCGGTCGGGGCGAGCGTCGACAAGATCGTGCTCAAGACGCTCGAGAAGGAGCCGGCGCAACGCTACCAACAGGCCAGCGAAGTGCGTGCAGACGTGACGCGCGCGGCAGGCGCGACGAGCGCGGGCGCGGCGTCCGATGCCGCCGCAACCAAATCACGCTCAACCCTGCGTACGCTGGTGGGCCTCGGCGCCGCGGCGAGCGGGATGGCCTGCGTAGCTCTGATCGCTATCTTCTTCTTCTACGTTGCGGTCGGCGACCAGTTCGTCGGGGTTCGGGGGTTGTTTCTCTGCGGCCTGCTCGCCGTGCCGCTGGGGAGTGTCGCGCTCGGTCTGTGGATCTACCTCGGTCGTCCGTGGCCGCGCGCGCGCTGGGCGCAGGCCGCGCTCGTGCTGCTGCCGCCCTGCCTGTTTGCGTGCTCTTTCGCGATCGGCAACGTGCTCCACCGCGGGCGTGCGAGGCTCGTGCAGCACGCTTCGCAAGGACAGTCCCTGCGATTCCAAGCCGAAGCGCTCGAGCAAGAGTACCCGTGGTGCCCGGAGGCTCGGCTCGCCGTCTTCTCGGACGATCCGAACACGGAACTCGACGAGCGCTTGTTGATCCACATCAACGAGCGCCTGATCGAGTCACTCGTCGACTTGCACAGCGAGGGCTTCGTGCCGCTGTCGCTCTCCGTGGTCGAGCAGGAGGAGCGCAACGCCAGCCTCGATCTCGCGCGGATCTCGGCGTTGCTCCACTACGCGCTGCTCGACTCCGCGCAACTCGAGAACATCGTGCGCAACGGCTCGCAGTCGACCAGCTTCGAGATTCCGGCGATGACGACGGCGCTCGCACGCAACGAGCTCGTGCTGCGAGCGCTCCTAGCCTCGCGTCGTGACGGCAACATCATCACAACCGACAGCAATGGCACGCGCTCGTTCGTGAGCCCCGACTTCACTTGGCTCGGCATACGCGGAGCGGAAGCTCAGACGCTCGTCTCCATCGACACCGCCACGCTCGAAGCTCGTTGCAAGTCGGTCGCTCGGCCCGAGGATCTCGAGGCGGATCGTCGACGTCTGGACGAGCTCTTCGGCCTCGACGAGTTGCTCGAGTACGCTGCGCAACGCACGCACGTCGAGATCCGAAACCCCAACAGCGCCACGCCGAGCGGCCGCATGACTCACGCCGATGGCCGGACGCGCGAACTCTCGACCGCCGATCTCCGCGGTCGTTACGCGATTCTCCTGTACCTCGCGCGAGGCAAGTGAAGCTCGCCGTGTGTGCTGCGAAGGAGAGGCCTGAGCCGCGCCGCGCGGCTCGACTCATCCAGGAGAACTGCTGGCCACGGTCGGATTGCTGAGCATGTTCCATGTCTTCCCGGGAGCCGACGGCAGAGCGCGGGGTGGATGCCCCGAAGAACGCGGGCCGTAGCACCGCGGCGCTCGTATCCTCTGCGGCACGGAGCACGCCCCCCCCATGACATCCCACCCGCCCCCGCGCGGCCAGCGCTACTGGCTGCGCAATGTGCGTCTCGTCGCCCTCTTGCTCGTCCTGTGGTTCGCGGTGTCCTACGGCGCGGGGATCCTGCTGGCGCCGTGGCTGAACAATGTGCGACTGCCGGGCACGGGCTTTCGGCTCGGTTTCTGGATGGCCCAGCAGGGCTCGATGCTCGCCTTTGTCGCGCTGATCTTCTTCTACGCGCGTCGCATGGATCGCATCGAGCGCGAGGAAGGGCTCGACGAGCGCGACGAAGAGGACGCGCAATGAGCGTGCAGGCGTGGACCTTCGTGATCGTCGGCGCGTCCTTCGCGCTCTACATCGCCATCGCCCTGCGCTCGCGCGCCAAGTCGACCGGCGAGTTCTATGTCGCCGGCGGCGGAGTGTCGAGCGTCGCCAACGGGCTCGCGACGGCCGCGGACTGGATGAGCGCGGCGTCGTTCCTCTCCATGGCGGGCATCATCTCGTTCACGGGCTACGACGGGTCCGTGTACCTGATGGGCTGGACGGGTGGCTATGTGCTGCTCGCCCTGCTGCTCGCGCCCTACCTGCGCAAGTTCGGCAAGTTCACCGTGCCCGACTTCGTCGGCGATCGCTACGCGTCGCAGTGGGCGCGCATCGTCGCGGTCGTGTGCGCGCTGTTCGTCTCGTTCACCTACGTGGCAGGGCAGATGCGCGGCGTCGGCGTCGTGTTCTCGCGCTTCCTCGAAGTGTCGATCGACACGGGCGTCGTGATCGGCATGGGGCTGGTGCTCTTCTACGCCGTGCTCGGCGGCATGAAGGGCATCACCTACACGCAAGTGGCGCAGTACTGCGTGCTGATCTTCGCGTACCTCGTACCGGCGATCTTCATCTCGCTCCAAGTGACCGGAAATCCCGTGCCGCAGCTCGGCTTCGGAGCCGCGGATCTCGCGACGGGCCAGCCGTTGCTCGAGCGCCTCGATGGCCTGCACGCGGAACTCGGCTTCGCGCCCTACACGGACGGCGCGAAGTCGATGGTCGATGTGTTCTTCATCACCGCGGCGCTGATGGTCGGCACCGCGGGGCTGCCGCACATCATCGTGCGTTTCTACACCGTCCAGAAGGTGCGCGACGCGCGCTGGTCGGCAGGCTGGGCGCTGCTCTTCATCGCGCTGCTCTACACGACCGCTCCCGCCGTGGCCGCGTTCGCGCGCACGAACCTGATCCAGACCGTCTCGGGCAAGGAGCACGCCGGGCTGCCGGAGTGGGTCGGCAAGTGGGAGCAGACGGGCCTGATCAAGTTCGACGACAAGGATGGCGACGGACGCGTGCGCTATGTCGCTGACGCGGCGACCAACGAGCTCTCCATCGACAAGGACATCATCGTGCTCGCCAATCCCGAGATCGCGGGATTGCCGGACTGGGTCGTGGGCCTTGTCGCCGCGGGCGGACTGGCGGCGGCGCTGTCGACGGCGGCGGGGCTCCTGCTGGTCGTTTCCTCTGCGATCAGCCACGATCTGCTGAAGAGCGCGCTCTGCCCCCAGATCAGCGAGCGCGGCGAGTTGCTCGCCGCGCGCATCTCCGCGGCCGTGGCCGTGGTCGCGGCGGGCTATGTCGGCATCCACCCGCCGGGCTATGTCGCTGAAGTGGTCGCGTTCGCCTTCGGTCTAGCGGCCTCGTCGTTCTTCCCCGCGCTCGTGCTCGGCATCTTCTCGCGCCGCATGAATGCGAGCGGAGCCGTGTGCGGCATGCTCGCCGGCCTCGCGTTCACATCGGCCTACATCGTCCACTTCAAGTTCCTCGCGCCCGAGTCGAACGACGCGCAGCACTGGCTGTGGGGCATCTCGCCCGAGGGCATCGGCACGCTCGGCATGCTGCTCAACTTCCTCGTCGCACTCGTGGTGGCACGCTTCACGCCGCCGCCGAACGCACAGGTGCAAGGCCTCATCGATCGCATTCGCGTGCCTCGCGGCGCCGACGGGCCTCGCGCGGCTCGGCGGGGCGAAACGCCGCGCGGGCGTGCCTGACCGAGACCGGACTGGCGGCGCGCGCCGCGGTGAGACGAGTGAGGCGAGCTACGACGGCGATCCTGAGGCTTGAGGTGACAGGACGGCGGCTAGTGGTAGGCTGGACCTTCCCGCGATGCAGCGATCTTGCCGCGCGAAGCGGAGAGGAGGCCCACACCATGTACGGGATGATCAACAAGGCAGTCGAGGGGCTGGTACGGCAGCGCTTTGGTGACGCGATGTGGCACAAGATCCGCAGCGGAGCCAACTTGCCGGACGAACCGTTCCTCTCGATGGAGCAGTATCCGGACGAGACCACCTACGCTCTCGTCAGCACGGCCGCCAAGGAGCTCGGCGCGAACTCCGAGGACATCCTCAAGGAATTCGGGCGCTACTGGATGACGTACACGGCAGAGCTTGGCTACGGCGAGCTGCTGCGCAGCTCGGGTCGCAACCTGCCCGAGTTCCTGAAGAACCTCGACGCGCTGCACACACGCGTGCAGATGTCGATGAACCACCTGCGGCCGCCGAGCTTCGCGGTCACGGACGAGACGGCGGACTCGATCGTGCTGCACTACCACACGGAGCGTCCGAGCCTTGCCCCGCTCGTAGTCGGCATCCTCGAGGCGCTCGGGGAGCGCTTCGAGGTCGAGATCGACATTCGCCACGAACGCACCGCGGCGCCGAGGCCCCACGATGTGTTTCACCTTCGTTGGCGAGCGCGCGGCGCGGCATGAGCGAGCCCGAGGTGCGCCGGTCGCCGTCATGGCAGGTCGAGTCCGCGCTGCTGCGGCGGCTGTTCCCGTTCGGCTTTTCCGTCGACGCGGGCGGCCGGTTGGTAGCCGCGGGCGAGCGCTGGGCCACCTTCGCGCCGCAAGTCGCCCTCGGCGCGAGCTTCGACGCGCTGTTCGTGGCGCTGCGTCCGCTCGGCATCCGAGAGTTCGCGCAGCTGCGGACGGCGCTCGGCGAAGGCGTGCTGCTCAAGTTCGTCGGACATCCCGGCTTCGAGTTGCGCGGCCAGTTCCTCGGCGAGGACGACGCGCTGCACTTCGTCGGCGGCCCGTGGCTCACGAAGCTCGGCGCACTCTCGGCCCTCGGGCTCGAGTTGCGCGACTTTCCGCCGCACGACACGCGCGGTGACTTGTTGGTGCTGCTGCAAGCGCAGGAAACCTCGCTCGCCGACATGCGTGCGCTGGCCAGCTGCCTGCGCGAGCAGATCGCCGCGCAGACGCAGCTTCAGGCGCAGCTGCAGCAGATCCAGAAAATGGAGCTCGTCGGCCGCTTTGCGGGCGGCATGGCTCACAACTTCAACAACATCCTGATGGCGATTCAGGGTTACGCGGAGCTCTCGCTGACGCGACTGGACGCGACCGACCCTGTGCACGGCTGGGTCGAGCAGATCTGCGCTGCGACGGAACACGCGGCCTCGCTCACCCACGGCCTCTTGACCATGAGTCGCCAGAACCCGCTCAAGCTCGAGCCGCTCGATCTGCAGCGCGAGCTGCGCGACGTGGAGAAGCTCGTGACGCCGCTCTTGGGCCAGCGCGTGCAGCTCGAAGTGGCGCTCGATCCGGCCATTGCGACGGTGCACGCGGACTCGAGCAGCCTCAAGCAGGTGCTGATGAACCTCGTGCTCAACGCGCGCGACGCCATGCCCGACGGGGGCAGGCTGTCGATCGCGGTACGGCCCATGATGGCGGCGATTCTTGCGGGAGGAGAAGCGCCGCGGGAAGTGGTCGAGATCGCGGTCACCGATACCGGCATCGGAATGGATGAACGCACGAAGGCCAACATCTTCGAGCCGTTCTTCACGACGAAGGAAGTCGGGAAGGGCGTGGGCCTGGGACTCTCGACCGTGTACGGATTGGTGCAGCAATTCGGTGGCACCATCGCCGTCGAGAGCCAGCTCGGCCTCGGAACCACCTTCCGCATCCGCATTCCCCACTTGGCAAAGCCCGCTCCGACTCCGGCTGTCGCGACCGTCGAGCGGCGCGTCGAGGGTGCGCGCGTCCTGCTCGTCGACGACGAGCCGCAAGTGCGCCAGCTGCTCGAGGCGCTGTTGCGCCGGGATGGCTACGCCGTCTCCACGGCCGCGAACGCCGAGGAAGCGCTGGCCCTGTTCGAGGCCGACGAGCGCTTCGAGCTACTGCTCACCGACGTCCTCATGCCCGGCCTCTCCGGACCCGAGTTCTCCGAGTTTGTCGAAGCGCGCCACGGCGTCCTGCCGACGGTGTTCATCAGCGGACACACCGACAACGCGCGCCTGCGCCGAGGCGAGCTGCCGCCGCACCAACGCTTCCTCACCAAGCCTTTCACGCCCGCCGAGCTCTCGCGCACGCTGCGCGAGCTGCTCGCGCGCTGAGCGCGGCTGCGCCCATGCGGCCCGCCGAGCGCGGACGCTCACTTGCG
>VGYZ01000122.1 GCA_016872795.1 Planctomycetota bacterium | reverse complement strand
CAGCACATCGCAGTCGACCCACACCGTGCGCTCCGTCATCTTCGCGAGGTCGACGACGCCGCGCAGCGAGCGCCCGATCAGGCGCTGGATCTCCACCGAGCGCCCATCGACCTTGCCATTGCGATCGCGCGCCTTGCGATCCTTCGTGGAGCTCGGGAGCATCGAGTACTCGGCCGTCAGCCAGCCCTGCCCGCGCCCCTGCAGGAACGGCGGCACCCCGTCCTCGTACATCGCCGTGCACAGCACGCGCGTGTCGCCGAAGGAGACGAGCACGGAACCCGGCGCATGCTTGCTGAAGCCGCGCGCGAACGAAACCTGTCTCAGAGCATCCGCCGTTCTGCCGTCGATGCGTGCCATCGTCTGTCGTCCTGAGCCTGTCGAGAGAGTCTTGCGCCGTGAGGCGGGGCGAAGAGTCTAGCTCGCGCGCGAGCGAGAGGGGGCTGGGCACCCGCGCGGGAAGAAAATTCGAGCATGGGGCGCGACCAACGCCTTGGCCGAGCGACAAAGGAGTGCGGCGGGGAGATCTCGCGCTTTCGATGGATCATCACGACACGGGCTTGGGATCGTGCGAGCGGGGCGAATCGAGTTCGCCGCGCGGCGCGAGCCTGCGCTCCGGCTCGCTGCAGACTCCTGACTGCAGCAGGCCGCGGCGAGACCTGACAGGGGGCGTTGGGCCGCCGGGGAGTGATGGTCGTGACGGGAGACGCGCTGCGGGCTGCTCGGGTCTGCTCTCCCCGCCGTAGTTCCCCGCCGTAGTTCCCCGCCGTAGTTCCCCGCCGTAGCTCCCCGTCGTAGCTCCCCGTCGTAGCTCCCCGTCGTAGCTGCGCACCAGGAGCAGCGCGTCTTGGCGCTCACATGGTGGAACGCACGCACTCGCCCGATGGAACGCCGGCGCTCACTCGGTGGGACGCAGCTGGCGAATGTGCTCGAGCGGCGCCCACTCGTACGGGAGCGGCCCGGAGCAGCCGTCGAGCTCGAGCAGCACGCCGCGATCGAGCTCGAGCGCCCGCACACGCCCGCGCAGCTCGCGCTCGCCGAGCTCGACGCACACGCGCCGGGAATGGAGCTGCGCGGCTGCGAGGAAACGAGGGCCGAGCTCGGGCGATTCGAGGGCCTCGCGCTCGAGCGCGTGGGCGAGTCGCGCGAGCAGGTCGCGCTCGGCGCGCGCAAGCGACGGATCGCCGCCCTCGAGCGCCACGCTCGCGACGGAACGCGTCGCGAGCAGCTCGGGCGGGAACGCGCGCTGGGCGATGTTGAGTCCGATCCCGATGACATAGTGGGGCGCGGCCAGATCGAGCCCGCGCGTCTCGACGAGCACGCCGGCGAGCTTCGCGGGCTCGCTCCGCGGGCGGTCGACGACCACGTCGTTGGGCCACTTCAGGCGCGCGGTCGCGACACCGAGCTCGCGCGCGGTCTCGAATGCGGCGAGGCCGGCCGACATCGTCAGCGCCGCCGGATTCAGCGCGGGAGCGCCGGGCAAGAGCAGCAGGGAGAGGTACAGGCCTCCGTCGGGCGCGCTGTGCCAGCTGGCCCCGCGTCGGCCGCGGCCAGCGGTCTGTTCGCACGCCACATGCACATCGCCGTGCCGAGCCGTGCCAGCCGCGAGCGCGGCAAACAGGCGTTCGCTCGTCGAGTCGACGCGCTCGTGGTGGTGGACTCGCAGCTGCACGGCGAGCGCGGATCGTATCCGCGTGCGCGACTTTCTGGCCTCGAGGCCGTGGCCCGACCGGCGTCCCGCACCTGCGGGCGTCGCTCAGGCCTCCAGCTCCGAAGAACCCGAGTTCAGGAGGTCCTTGAGGCGCGCCATCACGTTCGAGTGGATCTGGCACACGCGCGACTCGGTGAGCGCGAGCATCTCGCCGATCTCGCGCATCGTATGGCCGACGTCGTAGTACTGCTCGATGATGAAGCGCTCCTTGTGGGAGAGCGATTTGGTGATGTGCAGCATCAGGTCGCGGCGGTTGAGCTCGAAGACGGGGTCGACGGACTTCTGGTCCTCGACGATCTCGATCTTCTCGCCGCCGCTGTCGTCGTCGCGGTCGTCCCAGCGCTCGGAGAGCGAGAACATCGACTTGGCCCGCGACTGGCTGAGCTCGACGGAGAGCGCCGTGTGGTCCAGATCGAGCGCGGCGGCGAGCTCGGCGTGGGTGGGCTCGCGACCGTACTCGCCTTGGAGGCGCTGCAGGGTCTTCTCGATGCGGCTCGCCTTGAGGCGCACGAGGCGCGGGACCCAGTCCTGCGAGCGCAGCATGTCGAGGATCGAGCCGCGGATGCGCGTCGTGCAGTAGGTCTTGAACTTGATGCCGCGATCGGGGTCGAAGCCGCGGATGGAGTCCATCAGGCCGAAGGCACCGGCGCTCTCGAGGTCGCCGAGCTCGATCGACTTGGGCAGCGTCTGGAGCAGTCGCTCGGCGATGTGCTTGACGAGCGGCAGGTGCAGCTCCATCAGCACATTGCGCATCTCCTCGATGTACTTTTCGTTGCGCGCCTTGGCGGTCGCGGCGCGGCGGTAGTAGCCCCAGATGTCCTCGGTGGGCATCTGCCGCAGCTCGTCGAGGGTCGGGCGGTTGGGATTCTTGGGCTTGATCGAGACGCGGGCCTTCTTGGGCTCCTCGATCTCGGGGATCTTGAGCTTGAGGACGGGGTCGAACTCCTCCGCTTCCTTGGCCTCCGCCTCGCTGAGCTCCTCCTCCTTGGTCTCGACGCCCTCGTCGCCCTCCGAGGCCTCGTTCGGTTCGAGCACACTGGCCTCGCGGCCGCGGGCCGACTTGCGCTTTTCGTCCTTCGCCTTGGCGGCCGTCGTCGCCTTGGCGGCAGCCTGGCGCGTCGGCACCTTGGCTCCAGTCGATTTCCCGCCGGTGGCTTTCGCGCTCGCCTGCGTGCGACGGTCGGAGCCCTTGGATGCGGCCGGGGGCTTGGCCGCGGTCGAGCCCTTGCTCGGCTTGGACTGGGCAACACCCTTGCTGCTGCCCTTGCCCGGTGCGGGCGATTTCGGGGTCGATCGATCCTTCTTCGCGGGCGCCACGCTGCTCATGTCGGCTGTTTTCGGCAGTCTGGCGTCGGACTTGAGGGGCTTGCCGCGGGACTTGCGCACATCCGCAGCAAAGGGCGACTGCTGCACGACCTTGCCGCGCGGGGCACGGAGCTTCGACGAAGCCGCGCTCGCGGGCACGGGACGGGTCGGCGGCGCGGATCGGCCCGCCTTCGGGGCGGGGCGCGCATCGGCCTTGGGGCCCGTGGACGGCGCCACGATCGGCTTGGAGCCGCGCGCGGGGGCCTTGGCGGAGGCCCGAGGGTTCTTCTTCTGGGCCATCGACTGTCTCTAGTACTTCACGAGCGAGTGAATCGCAATGTCCGACAGTCGCTGGCGTCCGTTGAGGAACGAGAGCTCCATCAAGAAACATGTTCCGACGACGGTGCCGCCGACCTGCCTGACGAGCTTGACCGCCGCATTCATCGTGCCGCCGGTGGCGAGCACATCGTCCACGATCAGCACGCGCTGGCCCTTGGCCACGGCGTCGACGTGGATCTCGATGCGGTCGGTGCCGTACTCGAGGTCGTAGCTCTGGCTGACGGACTTGTAGGGCAGCTTGCCGGGCTTGCGGATCGGCACGAAGCCCTTGCCCGCGCGCAGCGCCAGCGGGGCGCCGAACAGGAAGCCGCGCGACTCGATGCCGCAGATCAGGTCGTAGGACGACGGCGGGACCGCCGCGAGCAGCTGCTCGATGCAACGCGCGAACGCCGGACCGTCCTGCAGCAGCGGGGTGATGTCCTTGAACAGGATGCCCGGCTTGGGGAAGTCGGGGACATCGCGGATGAAGCGTTCGATCACGGGGGGCCGTTGGGGTTGCCGAGTGGTGGAGCGGAGAGTCGCGGGGGAGTCTGACCTGCGCGCGGGCCGAATGCGCGCTCCGGGGGCGCGGAATCGCGGCGCGAGGCCTCTACATCTGCTCGGGCGTCGGGATGCCGATCAGCCGCAAACCATTGCCCAGAACGGACTTGGCGCAGCGAACCAGAGCCACGCGCGCGGCGCCTTCGGGGCCTGCGGTGCCCAGCACGCGGTTGTCCGAGGAGGACACCCATGTCGACACATCGCGCGCGAGGCCGAGCAGGTAGCCGGAGAGCTCGCTCGGTTCGGCCTTGGCGGCGGCCGAGCGCACCACATCGCCGAAGCGGCCGATCGCGACGAGGATCTCGCCCGCGTTCTCGAGCGCCGACCAGTCGGGCTTCGAGCGCAGGGCCGCATCCTCGTTGGTGGCGGCCTTGCGCAGGATCGAGGCGAGGCGTGCGTGGGTGAACTGCAGGTAGGGGCCCGTGTCGCCCTCGAAGGACAGGATCTCGTTCTCGTCGAAGATCACGTCCTTGATGCGTTCGCGCTTCAGGTCGTTGTAGATCAGCGCGCCGAGCGCGACCTCTCTCGCCACCTGCGCGCGCTCCGCGAGCGCGGGGTTCTTCGCTTCGATCACCTTCTCCGCGGCCTCGGTGACCTCGTCGAGCAGGTCGTCGAGCACGAGCACCTCGCCGCGCCTGCGGCTGGCGATCTTCTTGCGGCCCGGACCGAGCAGCAGTCCGAAGTCGATGTGCTCGACGCGCGGCTCCCAAGGCTGCTGCATGCGCTTGAGCACGCCCTTGAGCTGGCGGAAGTGCAGCTTCTGCTCGCCACCGACGACATACAGGCAGCGCTCGAAGCCGAACTCTTCCCAGCGCGAGAACAACGCCGCGAGGTCGCGCGTCGCGTAGAGCGTGGTGCCGTTGGTCTGCTGCAGCAGGCAGGGCGTTTCCTTGAGGGACTTGTCGAGCTCGCCGAGCTGCACGACCAGCGCGCCCTGCGAAATCTCCGTCACGCCCGCGGCCATGACGCGCTCGAGCGTCGGCGCGAGCAGCGGCTCGTACCAGCTCTCGCCGCGCACGAGCTCGTGGGACACGCCGAGGCGCGCGTAGGTCGCGTGGAAGCCGCGCATCGAGACTTCCGTGACCCAGCGCCACAGCTCGCGCACTTCGCCCTCGCGGCCGCTCTCGAGTTCCTGATAGGCCGCGACAGCCTCGGCTTGGAACTGCGCGTCGTCCTTCAGCGCCGCCTTGCTGCGCTGGTAGAGGTCGAGCAGACCCATCACCGGGTCGCCCTCGAGATCGACCTCGCCCTTCCAGCGGCGCAGGGCGACCACGAGCCCGCCGAACTGCGCGCCCCAGTCGCCGATGTGGTTGATGCCGACGACCTTGTAGCCCAAGTGACGGAAGATGCGCACGAGCGCGGCGCCGAGGATCGTCGAGCGGATGTGCCCGATGTGCATCGGCTTGGCGATGTTGGGCGAGCTGAAGTCGATCAGGACCGTCTTGCCCGCGCCCTCGCCGGAGGAGCCGAAGCGCTCGCCGGCGATCGCGACTTCCGAGCAGATCTCGCGCGCGAGCAGCGGGCGGTCGATGCGGAAGTTGAGGTAGGGGCCCGCGGCGCTCACGGTGATGCCCTCGAGCCCACCCGCGAGGGCTGCTGCGAGCTCGGCGGCGACGGCCGGCGGCGCCTGCTTGCGCTCCTTGGCGACGAGGAAGCAGGGGAAGGCGAGGTCGCCGAGCTTGGGGTCGCGCGGGCGCTCGAGCTTGAGTTGGGCCAGCGGCTGTCCCGTCAGGCGGGCGAGCGCGGCGAGGATCGGTTCGCTGAAGGTCTGCATGGGAGCGCGCAGAGGATAGGACCACCCGCGCGCTTGCGCCTACGCCATTCCCAAGGCCCGGGCGCTATCCTCTCGCGCGCCATGCCCGCGCCCCCGCCCGACGCACGCTCGTTCCGCTCCGCCGTGGTCTCGGTGACGCCCTGCGGCGACGACGGCGTGCTGCTGCGCATCCGGCCCGAGCGCGGGCTCCCGCCCGTGCGCGCGAGCCGCTTCTTCATGCTGCGCCGCGAGGACGCGCTCTCTCCCGCGATCCCGCGTCCGTTCTCGATCTACCGCCAGCACGGACATGAGCTCGAGTTCCTGATCAAGGTCATGGGCAAGGGGTCGAGCGCGCTGGCGCAGTGCGTTCCGGGCACCAGCATCCGCACCGTCGGTCCGCTCGGCAACGGCTGGCCGACGCTCTCCGGCGGCGGCGCCCCGTGGGTGATGCTCGCAGGCGGCGTCGGTTCCGCGCCGTTCTACATGGCGATCGAGCAGGCGCTCCGCGGCATGGACGGCACGCGTCCCGCCGCGCTCTCCGAGCTGCACTTCCTGTTCGGCGCCGCGCGAGCGGGCTTGCTGTACGACATCGCGGCTGTCGAGCGGCTCGGCGTGCGCGTGCACACCGCGACCATCGACGGCAGCCACGGCCACAAGGGCAATGTGCTGCAACTGCTCGAAGCCTTGCAGCGCGCCGGCACCCTGCCCGAGCGCGTGCGCGTGCTGGCCTGTGGCCCCGAGCGCATGCTCGAGGCGGTCGCGAGCTGGTGCGACGCGCGCGGGCTCGACTGCTGGCTCTCGCTCGAGACGCTGATGGGCTGCGGCGTCGGCATCTGCAACGCCTGCCCGATCCCGACGCGGAGAGAAGGCCCGCGCGGCGCGTGGCCGAATGTGAAGTGCTGCGTCGAAGGTCCGGTCTTCAAGTCCGACGAGATCGCGCTGCACGCGCTCGGCCACTAGGCGGTCGAGCGCGAGCACCGACGCGTCGCGCGCACCTACTTCGCGCGCCCGGGATCCTGCTTCAGCTTCTCGATCGCCTCGCGCAGGCCCGGCGTCCAGCGACCGGCGGGATCGCGCAGCAGTGCTTCCTCGAGCGGAGCGAGCGCGTCGGCCGGCGAAAGCTGCAGCTGCAGCACGCCCGCGTTGTAGAACGCCTCGACGAGCTGTTGCTCGCGCAGCGGATCGCTCGAGGGTTCCTGCAGCCAGCGCGCGGCGTCGGAGAACGCGCGCAGCGCCTCGCCCATGCGACCGAGCGCGAACAGCGCCTTGCCGCGGAAGAGGTGCGCCGGGCCGCTCGACCCCTCGATGCGCAGCACCTGCTCGAAGAAGTCCAGCGCGACCTCGTAGCGCTGCTCGCGCGCGGCCATCACGCCGAGCTGCAGCAGCGGGGCGGCGCTTTTGGGCGCGAGCGCGCGTGCGCGCCCGAGCGCGGCGCGCGCGCGGTCGCCGAGGTCGAGCTCGATCGCGGCCATGCCGAGAGAAAGCCAGCTCTCCACGTCGTCGGGCGCGAGCTCCACCGCGCGATCGAGGCTCACAATCGCGTCGCGCCACAGGGCGCGCTCGAGCTGCAGCCGACCGAGGTTGAACCAAGCGGCGTGGTGGCGCGGATTGCACTTCGTAGCGCGCGCAAGCTCGGCCTCGGCCTCGTCGAGGCGGCCGAGGTGCTTGAGTGCGACACCGAGCCCGCAGCGCGCCTCCGCACTCCCCGGCGCTCCGTCGGCGAGCTTGTCCGCGAGGTTGCGGAACACGAGCTCGGCCTCGTCCGGCGTGCACTCCTGCGGCACATGCAGCGCGCACAGGAGGTGGTACCAGCCGACGCCGAGGCTCGACTGGATCTCGTCGAAGGCCGTGACGAGCACGCGCGGGTCGGGCGGCGTCTCGGTCGAGAGGTCTTGGGCAGCGCAGAACTGGTCGTTCGCTTCGAACAGCAGCGCGGCGTCGTTCGTTGCGCGGAAGCGGTCGAGCAGCACGCGGCCGAGGCCCCAGCGCACATACAGGCTGCGCGGGCTCTGCTCGACGCCGTCGCGGAACAGCGCGAGCTCGTCGTGCCACACGCGCACGCGCGTGATGTCGCGCCAGCATGCGAGCGATGCGAGAACGCCCAAGCAGGCGAGCGCGGCCGGTCGGCGCAGGCGCTCGAGCGCGAGCGCGACGAGCAGCGCGACGCCGAGCGCGCTCAGATAGAGGAAGCGCTCGGAGAGCGGGAAGCGGCCGATCAACTCGATGCGCGCCACGGCGGGCGCGATGCCGCCGAGCGCGAGCACGAGT
>VGYZ01000121.1 GCA_016872795.1 Planctomycetota bacterium | reverse complement strand
GCGTCCCGCGCCAACCCACTCGATCAGCGCGGCGCGCGAGAACTTCCACTCGCGGCCGATCTTGCGCGCCGGGATGTTCTGCGTGTGCAGCACCTTGTTGAATGTCTTGACGCTGACGCCGAGCAGCTCCGCTGCTTCTTCGATCGTCAGGATGTCTCGCCCCGAATCACTCTCGCTCATGTTCACTGCGCTCCTTGGTTCTTGAGCCGCTCTTCCATCGCGGCCGTGATCCACTTGGCGATCGCCTCGGTCGGCGTACCGGGGCCGAACAGCTTCGTGTAGCCCTGCGCCTCGAGGGCCGCCATGTCGTCTTGAGGGATGATGCCGCCTCCGGTCAGCAGCACATGCCCCATGCCGCGCTTGGCGAGCTCCGCTCGCACGCGCGGGAAGAGCGCCATGTGCGCGCCGGAGAGGATCGACAGCCCGACCACATCGACATCTTCCTGCGCGGCGATCTCGGCGATCGCCTCGGGCGCCTGGTGCAGGCCGGTGTAGATCACCTCCATGCCGTGGTCGCGCAGCGCGCTCGCGACGGTCTTCGCGCCGCGGTCGTGGCCGTCGAGGCCGGGCTTGGCGACGAGGACTCGGATCTTGCGTTGAGTCATGGGCATCTCGCTAGAGCTTCTTCCACAGGGCAGCCAGGCCTTGTTTCGCGATCCAGCCCGTGCCCAGGCAGCACGCGCCGATGAACAGTCCCCACAGGCCGCGCCGCGGGAGATTGATCTCGATCAGGTCGATTCCAAACCCGTCGAGCAAGAAGTCGATGCCGACGACGACCGTCACCATCGCGGGGATGATGAGCAGCAGCGTGATGATCTGCATCAGCGGGTTGGACGACTTCGCCATCGCGGCACCTAGAGGATCTTGGGTTCTTTGTAGTGGCCGAACTCCGCGCGCAGCACATCGGCGATCTCGCCCAGCGTGCAGTCGGCGTGCGCTGCGGCGACGAACCGCTCGAGCAGGTTGTCGCTCGACTTGCACGCGTCGCGGATCTCGTCGAGCGCGCGCTTGGCCTTGGCCGCGTCGCGGCGCTTGCGCAGCTCCGCGAGGCGCTGGTGCTGCTCGCGCTCCACCGCCGGATCGATCTTGTGCAGCTCGATCGTCGGGCCCTGCTCGTCCTCGGCGTAGCAGTTGACGCCGACGACACGCTTGGAGCCACGCTCGACCGCCGCCTGGTAGGCGATCGCGGAGCGATGGATCTCCTTCTGGATGTAGCCCTGCTCGGTCGCCGGCACGACGCCGCCGCGACGCTCGATCTCCGCGAAGTAGCGCTCCGCCTCGGCCTCGAGCCGGTTCGTGAGCGCCTCGACATAGTACGAGCCGCCGAGCGGGTCGATCACATGCGCGACCTCGGTCTCCTCCGCGATGATCTGCTGCGTGCGCAGCGCGATCTTCACGGCCTTCTCGGTCGGCAGCGAGAGCGTCTCGTCCATCGAGTTGGTGTGCAGCGACTGCGTGCCGCCGAGCACCGCCGCGAGCGCCTCGAAGGCGGTGCGCACGATGTTGTTCTCCGGCTGCTGCGCCGTCAGCGAGACTCCGGCCGTCTGCGTGTGGAAGCGCACCATCCACGAGCGCGGATCCTTGGCGCCGAATGTGTCGCGCAGCTTGCGCGCCCAGATGCGGCGCGCCGCACGGAACTTGGCGATCTCCTCGAAGAAGTCGAGGTGGCTGTCGAAGAAGAACGACAGACGCGGCGCGAACTCGTCGACATCGAGCCCCGCGGCCTTGCCACGCCGCACATACTCCATGCCGTTGGCGAGCGTGAACGCGAGCTCTTGCGCGGCCGTCGAGCCGGCCTCGCGGATGTGGTAGCCCGAGATCGAGATCGTGTTCCACTGCGGCACGCGTTTGGCGCAGTAGCCCATCACATCCGTGATCATCCGCAGCGCCGGCTCCGCGGGCACGAGCCACGCGTGCTGAGCCTGATACTCCTTGAGGATGTCGTTCTGCACCGTGCCGCGCAGCAGCTTGGGATCGACGCCCTGCCGCTCGCCGCAGGCGATGTAGAACGCGAGCATGATCGGCGCGGGGCCGTTGATGGTCATCGAGGTCGAGACCTCGGCCATCGGGATTCCGCCCATCAGCACTTCCATGTCCGCGAGCGAGCTGATCGCGACGCCGACCTGCCCCACCTCGCCGAGCGAGTGCGCGTGGTCGGAGTCGTAGCCCATGAGCGTCGGGAAATCGAAGGCCGTCGAGAGGCCGGTCTGCCCGTGCGCGAGCAGGAACTTGAAGCGCTCGTTGGTCTGCTTCGCGCTGCCAAAGCCCGCGAACTGCCGCATGGTCCACAGGCGGCTGCGGTACATCGTGGGATGCACGCCGCGCGTGTACGGGAACGAGCCGGGATAGCCGAGCTCGCTCTCGAACTCGCCGGGCACATCCGCGGGACCGTAGAGCGGCTGAAGCGGCGCGCCCGAGAGGCTGGTGAACTCGACGCCGCGCTTCTGCGCCTGATCGAACTCTGCTTGCCACAGCTCGCGCGCGTCGACCGCGCGGACCTCGGTGCGGGAACGGTCGATCGTCATCGTCGTGCCTCCGAGAGCTTCGAGATCCCCATGGTGACTTCCGCGAGCAACGCCGCCGCGATCGCGTGCGGCGAATGTCCTCGCGCGAGCTCGACCTCGACGCGACTGCGCAGGCCCTGCGGCCCCCACAGGCGCTCGGAGAGCTGCTCCGACACCGAGTGGCGCACCTGCTCGATGCGCTTTCTGCGCCGCACGGCCTCGAGCCCGCTCGACTCGACATGCGCGCGGTGCTGCGAGACCGCTTCGAGCACATCCTCGGTGCCCTTCGAAGTGCCCGCGCTCGCCGCGACCACCGGCACCGCCCACGCGCGCTTGGTGAAGCGCACATGCACGGCCTCGAGGAGATCGTTCTGCAAGCGCTCGGCACCGGGCAGGTCGCTCTTGTTCACCACGAGCACATCGGCGACCTCGAGCAAGCCCGCCTTCATGGCCTGGATGCCATCGCCCGCGCCCGGACACAGCACGACCACGACCGTGTCGGCCGCATCGAGCACATCGTACTCGGCCTGACCGACGCCGACGGTCTCGAGCAGGATCGTGGCGAAGCCGAACGCGTCGAGCGCGTCGCAAGCGCTCGCAGCGGCGCGCGCGAGCCCGCCGTGACTGCCGCGCGAAGCCATCGAGCGGATGAACACGCCCGGATCGAGCGTGCGATCGTCCATGCGGATGCGATCGCCGAGCAGCGCGCCGCCGGTGAACGGGCTCGAGGGATCGACCGCGCAGATGCCGACAGTGCGTTCGCGCGAGCGCTCGACGCGCGCGAGCTCGTTGACGAGCGTGCTCTTGCCGGTTCCCGGCGGACCCGTCACGCCGACGCGCCACGCGCGTCCGACGCGCGGCCACAGCGCCGCAAGCTCGCCAGCAAAGCGCGCGTCGCCGTTCTCGGCCCAGCTGATCATGCGCGCGAGCGCGGTGCGATCACCGCGTTCGATGCGAGCAGCGAGGGTTTCGGCGGCGGCCATCGCGTGTCCTAGGTGCCGATCACCGCGCGTGCGATCACGAGGCGCTGGATGTCCGTCGCGCCTTCGTAGATCTCGGTGATGCGCGCGTCGCGGAACAGCCGCTCGGCGATGAAGTGGTCCGTGTAGCCGGCGCCGCCGTGAATCTGCAGGCACTCATCCGCGCAGAAGTTGGCGGCCTGCGAGGCGAACAGCTTGGCTTCCGCGGCTTGGCGCCCGCAGGGCTCGCCGCGGTCGCGCAGCCAAGCGGCCTTCTGCACGAGCATGCGTGCCGCATCGATGCGCACCTGCATGTCCGCGATCTTGTGCTGGATCGCCTGAAAGTGCGCGATCGGCTTGCCGAACTGCACGCGCACCTTGGCGTACGCGATCGCCTCCTCGATGCACGCCTGCGCGATGCCGACCGCCTGCGCCGCGATGCCGATGCGGCCGCCATCGAGCGTGTCCATCGCGATCGGAAAGCCCCGGTCGAGCGCGCCGAGCATGTTCGCCGCGGGCACGCGGCAGTTTTCGAACACGAACTCGGTCGCGGGCGAGCCGCGGATGCCGCACTTGAGCTCCTTCTTGCCGACGCGACAGCCGCTCGTCGAGGTCTCGACGAGGAACGCGCTGATGCCCTTGGCCTTGGGGAGCTTGGGATCGGGGTTCGTGCGCACATACACGAGCGCGAGACCCGCCATCGAGCCCGAGGTGACCCAGATCTTCGTGCCGTTCAGCACATAGTGGTCACCGTCGCGCTCGGCCTTGGTGACCAGCGCCGCCGCGTCGGAGCCCGAGTTGGGCTCGGTCAGGCAATAGGCGCCGATCCACTCGCCGCTCGCCAGCTTGGGGAGGAAGCGGCGCTTGTGGTCCTCGGTGCCCCACTTCACGATCGGTGCGCACAAGAGGCTGTTGTGCACCGAAACCGTGACGCCCGTGGCCGCGCAGCCGCGGTTGAGCTCCTCGAGCACGGTCGAGAGCGCGAGGTTGCCCATGCCGACGCCGCCGTACTGCTCGGGCACGGTCAGGCCCCAGAAGCCCAGCTGCGCGATCTGGGCGAGCACCTCCGCGTCGAGGTGCTCCTGCCGGTCGTGCTTCGTCGCGCGCGGCTTGAGCTCGCGCTCCGCGAAATCGCGCACCGCATCGCGCACCATCGTCAGTTCTTCGGACAGTTCGAACATGTGGCTCTATCTCGAGGTGGTTCGTTTCGCGTGATGGTCGAGCGCTCGGCGGCGGGGCTCTCAGTAGTCGTAGAAGCCCTTCTTCGTCTTCCGGCCCAAGCGTCCCGCCGCGACCATGCGCTTGAGCAGCGGGCAGGCGCGGTACTTGTCGTCGCCCAGCCCCGCGTGCAGCACATTGAGGATGTCGACGCACACATCGAGGCCGATCAGGTCGGCGAGCGCGAGCGGTCCCATCGGGTGGTTCATGCCGAGCTTCATCACCGTGTCGATGCCTTCCTTCGTCGCGACGCCCTCCATCAGGCAGAAGGCGGCTTCGTTGATCATCGGCATCAGCACGCGGTTCGACACGAAGCCCGGATAGTCGCTGGCCTCGACCGGCACCTTGCCGAGCGCCTGCGAGCACGCGACTACCTTGGCCGTCGTCTCCGCCGATGTCTCCTGCCCGCGGATGACCTCGACGAGCTTCATCAGCGGCACCGGGTTCATGAAGTGCATCCCGATCACCTTGTCGGGGCGCTTCGTGCTCGCCGCGATCGCGGTGATCGAGATCGAGCTGGTGTTCGTCGCGAGGATGCAGTCGGGGCCCGTGAGCGCGTCGAGCGCACCGAAGACGCTCTTCTTGACCGCCTCGCGCTCCGAGACCGCCTCGACCACGAGTTGCGCGCCCTTGACCGCCTCCATCGCGCTCGAGGGGTGCACCTTGGCGAAGGCCGCGTCGGCGGCTTCCTTGGTGAGCGCGCCCTTCGAGGCGAACTTGTCGAGGCTCGCGCGGATCGCGGCGACGCCCTGCTCGAGTCCCTTGGCATCGATGTCGACGAGCGCCACCGCGCTGCCGTGGGTCGCGAAGGTCTGCGCGATCCCGTTGCCCATCGTGCCGGCGCCGATGACGGCGACCTGCTCGTAGTAGGCCATGGCTAGAGCGCCTCCACGGCCAGCGAGACTGCGTTTCCGCCGCCGAGGCACAAGGACGCCATGCCGCGCTTCGAGCCGCGCTGCTTCATCGCGTGCAGCAGCGTCGTGAGCACGCGGCAGCCGCTCGCGCCGATCGGATGGCCGAGCGCAACCGCGCCGCCGTTGACGTTGACCTTGGCCGGATCGAGCTCGAGCACCTTCGTCAGCGCCACCGCGGCCGCCGAGAACGCCTCGTTGATCTCGTGCAGGTCGAAGTCCGAGGGCTTCATCCCGAGCTTGCCGGACACGCCGCGGATCGAGTGCTCGGGCGCCATCATGACCCACTCCGGCGCGCAGCCGCCGGTTCCGTAGGCGAGCACGCGGGCGAGCGGCTTGCAGCCGAGCGCGCGCGCGCGCTCCGCGCTCATCACCACCACCGCCGAGGCGCCGTCGTTGATCGACGAGGCGTTGGCCGCCGTCACGGTTCCGCCGTCGGGCTTGAAGGCCGGCTTGAGCTTGGCGATCGACTCCGCGGTGGTGTCGCCCTTGATGCCCTCGTCGGTGTTGAACTGGATCGCCTCGCCCTTGCGCTGCGCAATCGCGACTGCGAAGCGCTCGTCGCTCAGGCGACCGGCCGCGGTGGCTTCGGCCGCGCGCTGGTGGCTCTGCGCCGCGAACGCGTCCTGCATCGCGCGCGTGATGCCGTACTTCTCCGCGACCTTCTCGCCGGTGATGCCCATGTGGAAGTCGTTGTAGATGTCCCACAGGCCGTCCCAGACCATCGAGTCGATCAGCTTGCCGTGGCCGAGGCGCACGCCCCCGCGCGCTTCCGGCAGCAGGTACGGCGCGTTGCTCATGCTCTCCATGCCGCCGGCGACGATCACCTCGGCGTCGCCCGCGCGAATGGCCTGCGCCGCGAGCATCACGCTCTTGAGGCCCGAGCCGCACACCTTGTTGACCGTGAACGCGCCGACGCGATCGGGGATGGCTGCCTTGCGCGCGGCCTGACGAGCCGGATTCTGGCCGAGGCCCGCCTGCAGCACATTGCCCATGATCACCTCCTCGACCGCGTCGGCGCTGAGCGCGGCGCGGCGCAGGGCCTCGGCGATGGCGAGCGCCCCGAGGTCGGGGGCCCGGAAGCCCGCGAGCGAGCCTTGGAACTTGGCGATCGGGGTGCGGCAGGCGCCGACGAGTACGACTTCCTTCACGGCGGGGATGGCTCCGGGACGGGGCGGGACAGGAGGCGCAAGCAGGATACGGCGCGCCCCGAATTCCCACCACCTTCCATAGAACGGAGGTCGAGCGGCCCAAGAGCCCGCGATTGTCCCGAGACAGCCGGCTTGCAAGCGCAAGCGGCGCTTCCTATCACCGCAGTCCGAGGGGACTTCGCGACATTGGACGACACGCTCTTGATCGAAGGCCTGCGCACGCGCGACGACGACGCCGTGCGCGCCTACCTCGAGCGCTACCGCCCGTTGTTCCTGCACTGCATCAGCCATTTCGAGCAGGAACCCACGGCGCGCGACGACCTGCTCGCGGACCTCTTCTGGCACGCGCTCGAGCGCCTGGCCCAAGACGCCTTCGACCCCGCGCGCGGCAGCTTCGGCACATGGCTGTACCGCGTGGCGTGGTGCCGCTGCGTCGATGTGAAGCGCCAGCAGAACGCCCGCCGCTGCATCCGGCTCTCGCCCGAAGGCGACCACCTGCTGGAAAGAGCCGATCCGTCCGCGCCGCTGCCCGAAGCCCTCGCCGGGGCCGAGATCGGCTCGGCAGTGCGCCGGGCCATGGCGCAGCTTCCCGCAGAGGAACGCTCGCTGCTCATGCTGCGCTTCGTCGAACACCGCACGCTGCTCGACATCGCCGCGGCCTTGGGGATCACCCTCGAGCAGGCCAAGTACCGCCTCAAGCGCGCCTCGAGCGCCCTGCGGCGCGAGCTGCTCACCCGCCTGCCGAAAAGCGAGGTCGCCGGATGAGTTTCCCGCGGAATAAAGGCCCGTCGGAGGGCGAACCTGCGGATGCGGGGCAAGCGATGCGTGCACGCCGAGGATCGACGCGGGGCGAACCCGCTTGCGAGCGCCCCGACCTCGCTGAAAGGCTGCCGGACTGGCCGGACCTCTCCGCCGCCGAGCGCGCCGCCCTCGAAGCCCACGCCCTCGCCTGCGCGGAGTGCGGAACGGCCTTGGAGCTGGTGCGCGGGGCGGACGCATGGCTGGAGGAGCAGGTCCCGGCGTCGAGTCCGAACCTGTGCCCGAGCCCCGAGGAGCTCTACGACTACGGTCGCGGCCCGGGCGCGCGCCCCCTGCCCGAGGTCGAGCGCGTGGCGCTGCGCGCCCACCTCGCCGAGTGCCGCGAGTGCTCAGGCATGGTCGAGACCCTGAAGCTGCGTCCGCCGGCGCCGTTGCTCGACCTCCCGACGCCCTCTGCTGGAGCGTTCAGCCCGGAACTCACCTCCGTGGCCCCCGCGGCGACCGCGGTGCACGCCCCGTCCCGCCGCGCCCCGTCCCGCCGCGCCCCCATGCGGCTGCGCCTCCTCGCCCCG
>VGYZ01000120.1 GCA_016872795.1 Planctomycetota bacterium | reverse complement strand
TGGCTCCTGGAGCAATCACTCGACACAGATCCCTCACCGCTTGGCGATGGCCCATCCCGAACTCATCCATCTCGAGCCTCGGTCCTCCTTCTTCCACTTCCCTCCCACGATCGCCGGGGTCACGGCGCTCTTCGAGGGAAAGCATCCGACACCTGATGCGGCCTACAGTTTCCACCTTTGGGAACACCTCTGGTGGGACCCGGCCCGTATCGACTTCTCCCGCTTCCATCACGGTCGGTTCACTTACGGCTACGTAGCGGCGCAACAAACGACCGTGGCAGCGGCCGCGGGCCGCTTCCTTCCGCCGGAGCCGGTCCGACAGCCGTGGACGGAAACGGCCACCCGGCTTAGGGCTGAGGCCAGCAACATCCTGGCGTACGGCATGTTGAAATTCCGCTCGGTCATCGGCTATTGGGTTTATTTGTGGTTGGCCAAGCTGTGGCCGAGCCTGCAGCCTCGCCTGAAGTTGGCGCGGGCGTTCCGGATCCACGAGGAAGGCCGCAATTTGCTTCGCTACCGCGAACCCTTCGAGGATGACAATCTCATCGCGGTCCTGTATTTGGATAAGTACGGCATTCTCGATACGCGACTCGCGCCGACGGATGTGGTGATCGACATCGGGGGCCATATCGGCACCTTCAGCTTTGCGTGTCACGCGCTCGGCAGCCGCGCGATCCGCGTCTTCGAGCCGGTGACCCTCAACGCCGACCGACTGGAACGCCACCTGGGTCTCCTCGACGGCATCACCCTGGACCGGCGCGCGATCTACCGCAGCGATGCGTCAACGCCACCCTTCGTCGACTTGCCATCCTATGCCGGGAAAAACACCGGGAGCACGAGTGCGCTGCTGCCCGGCCATGAATTCGACGGCGAAGCGGTCCGGCTTCGTTCGCACGAGTTCTCGGAACCCACGGTGCCCGTCGAGACGCTCGCGCTGGATGCCGTGCTCGCAACCTTGCCCCGGGTCCGGCTGCTGAAACTCGACTGCGAAGGCAACGAATACCCCATCCTGCTCACCGCCACGCTCTTGCACAAGGTGGACCGCATCGTGGGGGAATATCACAGCATTCCTGCTGAACTCATGGCGGAACTGCCGGCGCACGCGCGGATCGACGGGATCGAAGCCTACGGCCCGGACACCCTCCGCAACCACCTGGAGGCACAAGGGTTCGCCGTGCGTATGAGTTCGCATGGCAGTTTGGGTACCTTCGACGCGGTGCGGCGGAAGTGATCCCCGGCAAAAGCTCGTCGTTGTTGTTCGTGACGCCCGACCCGCCCACTCCGGGCGGAACCGGACTGGGCATGCGTGCCTGGGCCGTCCGGGAGCGGCTCGCCATGCACCATGACGTGTCCCTGCTCATCGCCAGCACCGTTCCGAGAAGCCCGACCGAACGGCTGCGCCGGATGATCCGATTCAAAGCACGTGGTTGGTATCCGGGCCTCTTTGCCGAAGCTTGGGACTGGGAGAACCCCGCGTCACGGATGTCGGCGTCGTCGGCCGCCTTGCGGGGCCGCGCCGACCTCGTTCATGCATTCCGCCTCGCCATGGCGCCGTGCGCGGCCCCGCATTTCAGCCGTGTGCCCTGCCATCTCGACCTGGACGAGAGCGAATCGCGAACGCGCGCCCGCATCGGGGCGCTGGCCCGGCGCAACGGCGAGCGCGGCTTGGCGGAGGTGCTCGAGGCGGAAGCGGCATTTTATCGGGCAAAGGAGCGCGAGTGGCTGCCGCGCTTCGACCGCATCTACGCTGCCTCGGCGTTGGAGGTCGCGGCGCTGCGTGCGGAGCTCCCCGCTAGCGATATCCGCGTGCTCCCGAACGTTGTGTCCCTGCCGGCTGAAGCGCCGCGCCCATACCGCTGCGGCCCCTTCACTTTGCTGTTCGTTGGCAGCCTCGGTTACTACCCGAACCATGACGCCGTCCGTTACTTCGTGCGTGCAATCCTGCCGATGTGGCGGAGCCGCCCCGGTCGCGACCTCCGCGTGGTGGTGGTCGGCAGCGGTGCTGACCGCGGGTTGCGCCGCCTGATGGCCGCCGAACCCATGATCGAATACCGCGGCTATGTCGACGACCTGACGCCCATCTACCGTGCGGCCGACATCGCAATCGTGCCCCTCAGGGCCGGTGGCGGCACCCGGATCAAGATTCTCGAAGCCTTCGCCCATGGCTTGCCGGTCGTGGCGACTTCCGAGGGTGCCGAAGGTCTGGACGTGGTCGATGGGCAACATATTTTGATCGGCCATTCGCCCGAGGCGTTCGCCAACGCCTGCATGCGGCTAATGGAGGAGTCGGATTTGGCCCGGCGGCTTGCCGCCGCGGCGAGAGGCTTCGTCGCCGCACAGCACACCCCCGACATGCTCGACGCCCTCGATTGACCGACTGTGGGCGATGCCTGGTAAGTGACTCACCTGCCCTTGACGAGAACGGACCCCCCCGCCTCATCGCGCAGCTCACCGACCCCATCGTCGTACGCAAGATCCTTAGCAGCCCTCGGCCACCCCACCGACCACCTCCGGCGGAAGTCATCCGCTTGGAGTTCCTATCCCCCAGGGCGTACGGAGGCCGAGAGTCGCCGCGCAAAACTGCCCCTTGGTGTACATCGGCGACAGAGTATGTCTGCCGCCCGCTCCGCTGCGCGCCACGCGGGGGCGCTCCGCTGCGCATATGAACGGGGACCGGCTACCCACAAGAAACCGGGAGGCGCCGGATTTGCTCGTTCGCCGCGACGGCTCGAGTCGACGCGTTAGTACCAAACGGACTTGCCCGCCATCGTGCACTTGCCATTTGGATCTCGCCTATCGCCTGCATCCAGCGGCGGCAGTTCGAATGCCGACCAATGCGTCCTCGACCGCCTCTGCGGCGGCTTCGATATTGTCGTGCACATCACCGTAACGACGCCTGACAGCTTCAGCGGCGGCCAAGTGCGCCATTGGATCCGACGCGAAAGCCGACAATTCGTCGACGCTCTGCAGCGTTGGCAACTCCGGAAAGAATCGGTGCGGATCTTCAAACAGCGCCACCGGCTTCCCTGCATACGCGGCGTCGAGCACGACCGTAGAGGCCGGAGCGACGACCCCATCGCAGAGTTCGATGCAATCGTGGATGCTTGCCCCCTTGAGAGGCCCCTCGCGCTCGCGAGAGACAATCAGATTGGGATGGCGCTGTTCTAGGATCGTGGCCAAGTTCGCAGGCTCGCCTCGCCCCCGTCCACGGTGAGGCCTCAGGAGCACGCCCAACTCTCGCCGCGATGACAACAGCACATCCAACGACTCATGGAAGCGTGCGAGTTCGTTGGCGCCGTAGCGCCCACCGCCCCAGCGGAACGAGTGGCAAATAAGAAGGCTGTGCGAGTGACATTGCCTCCACTCCTGGACTTCGCGAGCGAGAGGCAAAGGCGACTGCACGCGAGTCTTGGTGAACCCGACTTGGCGTGATCGATGCAGCACGCTGTCAGAAAGGACCTTCTCCTCGAACAACCCCTTTTGCCACAGCAACACCAAGATAGAGTGGTAATCCAGCCGTTGGCCCGAGTTCGGATAGTTGACATTGACCTGCAATGCGCCATGTTGCATGAAGACGGTGGGCTTGCCGATTTTGGCCAAGTACTCGCTGCGGCGACCGCGGCTGGACTCATCGTGCAACGGATCCGCCATTGTGAGGAACGCATCACATCCACCAATGTCGAATTTGTAGAAGAACCGCATTCGAAGAAATCCAGCAGACTTGGGAACCAGCCCGAGTTGCTCGAAGGTCAGTGCGAATCTCGAGTTTCGCCTGACATGACTTGGCTTCGCGAGCACGCGCACCTCCACCCGCGACCGTTGGTGCAGGCGTGCTAGCAGCGGGTACATGCCTTCGACCTCTGCGAGTCCATCAAGAAATGCGAGGAGGATCGGCCTTCTGGGGCCTAGCGATGTTTGCTGCCGCCGAAATAGCACCCTTGCAAGCCTAGCAATGAGGATCGATCTGGTATAGGTAGCGCGTGCTGGGCAGTGGGAGCGGGCGGAGGTGCTGGGGGCGCTGGATGAGGCGGGAGCGAGCGGGCCGCAGGGGCCCGCATGTCGGCGCGCATTGCACCCGGCCGGAGTGCGTGCTCTACCCTACTGTCGACTGGCGCTCGCTGCTCTCGGGCGCGATCAACGGCTGGCCGCTGGAGCTGTGCGACGCGTGCCGTGGAGAGTTCGCGCGGGCACGGGTTGCGGCGACCTGCGGGGCAACCGCGAGCTCCGACTGAAGGGGTCGGGCACTCTCCGGCCCCTCTCGTACTCCCTCGAATCGACCGGTCCGTGTCGCGCGAAATCGTCGCGCAGAAGGCTCCGCCACAGAGGCTCGATCTGTGCTCTGGTGGCGACTTGACGGATCGGCCAGCCGCGGCTATCCTCTATTTTGTGGTGGGCGCCGACCGGCTCCCGCCGAAGTCATACGCTTAGGTTCCCTATCCGCTTGGAGATAATAATAAAAGACTTCCTCAACTTTCGAAAAATGATCACCCCTTTCATCATCCGAATCCTTTTTTGGGTGGGCGTTGCCGGATGCGTGATCGTCGGATTGGCGATGATGTGGAACAGCCTTCGCGGTTACGGCAGTGAACCGGCTCTGTTCTTGGTTGGGTTGCTCGTCTTGGTGTGTGGTCCCGTATTGGTGCGCGTGTACACCGAGATACTTATCCTCTTTTTCCGTATCAATGAGACCCTGACCGAGATCCGCCACCTTTTGGCATCGAAATAGTAAGTTTGGTTTGTTAAAATACCTGCAGAAATGAACCGCAGGTAGCGGACAGGAACTCCAAGCGGATGACTTCCGCCGGAGGTGGTCGTCGTCGACCGCGAGAGGGACGCCCGCCGCGGCTGGGCGATCCGTCAAGCGGTCCACCAGAGCCCAGATTGGGCTCCTTTGGCGGGCTGGCGAGCCGCTCGAGGCGCGCTGGGGCGGTGGTGCGGGCGTCTTGGATACGAGCGGGCCTACTCGCCGGTGCGAGTTGGGGGCGAGGGGCGTGCTCGGTGGTGCAAGGGGCGCCGGCTCAGGCGAAGTCGAGCTGTTCGGGCGAGCGGGCGGTACTCGACTTCTACGAGCAGATGCTCAAACGCTGAGAACGCACCGGCTTCGGCCGCTCAGGGGATCGTGAACTCGAGCGCGTCGGTGAGGCCCGTGTTCCAAGGGTCGGCGGGGTCGCGATACCAGTACTGGCAGTAGACCGTGACCCCGGACACGAGCTGCGGGTCGAAGCCGGAGCGGATCAGCGCGTTCATGTCGGTCGCGAACGTCCCCGTACATCCCGTCGTGCCACCCGAACCCTGCACCGATGTGCGACGCACCGGCGCGCGCACGCACATCGTGCCGCCTTGGTACGCGGCAGCGTGCGGCTGCTGTCCGTAGAACAGCAGCCCGTTCTTTGCCGCCAGGATGTTGCTCGCCTCCACGAGAAAGGGTGTCGGCGCCGTCGTCGAAGGTACTCCACTGAAGCCGATCGCCGGCTCGCAGAAAGCCGAGTTGATCTTGGCCGTGCAGTACGTCACCGCGTGGAAAGTCGGCGGAATCGCGTAGTCCCAGATCCCGCGCCCGTAGGTGCCGTAGCGCACGAGGTCCGTGCCCACAAACTCGACCGACCAGTACAGGGTGAGCGGTGCGACGCCGCCGGAGATGTTGCTCCAGGTGCCCAGCGCGCGCTCGAAGCGCCACGGCCCGGCCTCCGTCGCCGCGTACAGGTCGCCCGTGCCGTCGCGCGCGTACACGAGGTCGTACACCATCGTCGACGGCAGTCCAGTCGTGAGCGCACTCCAGTTCTGCCCGCCGTCGAGCGTGCGCAGCACCCCCGGTGCGCTGTAGCCCGAACCGCCGACCACGGCCTCGAGCGCGTTCGTCGGGTGCACCGCGACCGTGTTGCCGTAGAAGTAGTGTTCGTTGGGACCGGTCGACGCCGACTGCGTCCAGTTCGTGCCGTGGTTCGTCGAGAAGTACAGCCGACCCGCGTCGTCGACGGCGTAGGCGCGCTGCGCGTCGCTCGGTGCAAACCCCAGCGCCGTCATGTAGTTCGCCGTACCCGCCGAGAAGTCCTGCGTCGAGTGGATCGTGCTCGTCCACGTTCCGGGCGCAGTCTTGTTGAAGCGGTAGAGCCGCTCCGCGCACAGGAAGTAGCTCGTCGCGAGCAACGGGTCGGCGACCACGGGCGGCAGCCACAGGTGGTTCGAACCCGCGGGGAAGTCGATGTACGCCGTCAACGAAGGACTGGACTGCCCCTCTTGCACCAGCGTGAAGCCGGGGTAGTTGCTGAACACGACCGCGTGTGTGCCATCCGATGACGTCAGGTGCCCGTAGTCGCCGCTGACGAGCTGCGTCAGGTTCGTCGACGGTCCAGGCCCCGTCGAAGCCTGCACGAAGCCACGCTGATAGCCCTGATCCTGCGCTCCGGCGAGCACGAGTGCCGGGTTCGTCGCCGACGTCAAGGTCGAGTAGTACTGGCTGACACCGAGCCCGGACATCGACCAGTTGAGCGGGCTGGAGCCCGAGGTCGCGCTGTGCCAGATACCGCCGTCCATGCAGTAGAAGAAGCTCTCGCCGCTCGAGCTCTGCGTGTCGGGCCAGGCGTAGATGCCCATCGTGTCGGCATGCAGCTTGCGCAGCGGATCGCCGTAGTAGGCGCCCCAGTCGTTGAGCTTGGTGAACGAAGCGCCGCCGTTGGTCGAGCGGAAAGCCTCGACACCGCCGTAGATGACGACCTGCGGATTGACCGTCGACGCGCACATCTCCGCCCAGAAGTCGCTCGGCGTGTGCACCTGGGTGGCGCTGGTCCCCGCGTTGTCTGAGCGGTGAATCGTCCAGCCGCCCGCATCCAGCGCGACATAGACGGTCGGCGCTCCCGCTTCGGAGCCCGTGATCACGGCGTCGGTCGCCGCGCTGTTGATCAGCGCGAGCGGTGCGAACGTGAAGCCGGCGTCCGTCGAGCGGTGGATCCGCCCGCGGTGCGCGACGAACACGTTGTTCGCGGCGAGCGGCCCCGTGCGCGGCACCCACGCGTCGGAGTTGCCGGTCGTCGTCATCTGGAAGCGCTTGGTGAAGGTGCGCGCGTAGTCCGTCGAAACGAACAGTGCCGGCATGTTCCCGGCGAGGTTGGTCTGCGCCCACACGACAACCGTGCGCTGCGCGTCGTCGAACTGACGCAGCTCTCGGACCGATGTGACGGCGCCCAAGCCGCTCGGCGTCTCCCAGGTCTGGCCTTGGTTGCGAGTGATGCGCAGCCCGAGTGACGAGTTGGCGCACACGAGCACGTCCGGCGCCCCCGCTGTTTCGCCCGGCAGCGCAAGCACCTCGCTCACCCCGCCGTACAGGTTGTCTCCCAGCGGCACCCAGCCCGTCCCTCCTCGATCGCAGCGCCACACGCCGCCGAGTGCCGAACCGCCGTACACCTGCGCGCCATCGGGCGAGAGCACCGCGCACATCATGCGCCCTGCCTGGTTCTGGCTGCCGACTTCGGTCCAGGAGTTCGTGGACAGGAACGCGATCCCGCTCGAGGCCCGCGAGTTGCGCAGATCCATCTCGACCAGCCCGTTGTCGCGCTCGATGGCCTTCCAGTCGATGTCGGGCGCCGTGCGGTGCAACTCGGCATACCAGCGCTTGCGTGCGCTCTTGTTGGCGGCCTCCGTGCCTTCGCCGAGACGATGCTCCGTCGGAGCGGGCAGCGAGCGCGCCGCGATCTCGGGCGCGATCAGGAGCCGTCTATCGTCCGACTCTTCGGAGGTGACCGGTTCGGGAGCGCAGGCGGCGGCTTCGGCTTGGCCTCGCCTTCGCTTCCGAGGATCGAGAGCACATCGAACTCGACGCACTCCGACGCTCAGCGATGCCGAGGTCGCCGAGCTGGTCGAGCAGCTCGCCCGGCGCGTCACGCGCTACCTCCAGCGCAAGGGCCGCCTGCCGCGTGCGCACGCTCCCATCGACGCTGACCAGCCGGCCGAGCGCGAGGCGTCGCTCTTCGGCCAGCTGTGCGCCGCGTCGATCCAAGGCGGCGCCGCGCTCGCGCCCGAGAGCTCGCCGCCACTCGCGCGCCTGGGCCAGCGCCGCCCGCCGCGCCCGCCGCCGCTGCCCGGATCCTTGTGCGCAGACCACGGCGGCTTCTCCTTGCACGCCAAGGTGCTCGTACCCGCCGGCGAGCTCGAGCGACTCGAGCATCTGTGCCGCTATGTGACCCGACCGCCGATCGCGACGCAGCGCCTCGTGCTCTCCCCCGACGGCCGCGTCGTCTACGGGCTCAAACGCCACTGGCGTGACGGCACGTCGGCCGTCTGCTTCGACCCGCTCACCTTCATCGAGCGCCTCGCCGCACGGATCCTCTTCGCAACGACGCCAAGGCGTCGTTGCGATTCGTCGCTGCGCGA
>VGYZ01000119.1 GCA_016872795.1 Planctomycetota bacterium | reverse complement strand
CCCCGACGAGCGGCGCGGCGGGCCCCGGCCGCGCTTCGAGGACCCGGCGCTGGCGACCGAGCGCCTGCTCGATCTGGTGCAGGACCGCGGCGAGCTGCCCGCGCTCGTGTTCGCCTTCAGCCGCAAGGACTGCGAGCGCCTCGCGCGGCGCAACGCCCGACGCGACCTGCTCTCTGCCGCCGAGCGCGAAGGGATGCTCGCGCTCCAAAAAGAGCTGCTGGCGAGCTTCGCGCTGGACGAGCGCGAGCTGCACGGCGAGCTGCTCAGCATGGGTCGGCGCGGCATCGGCTTTCACCACGCCGGCGTGCTCCCGATCCACAAGGAACTCGTCGAGCGCATGTTCACCTCGGGGCTGCTCAAGCTGCTGTTCACCACCGAGACCTTCGCGCTGGGCATCAACATGCCGGCGCGCACGGTGGTGTTCCATTCGCTCTCCAAGTTCGACGGCGTCGAGGTGAACTGGCTGCGCTGCCGCGAGTACCTGCAGATGGCCGGGCGCGCGGGGCGCCAAGGCATCGACGACGAGGGACTCGTGTACTCGGTGCTCGACGCCAAGGCGCTCGAGGAGGCGCCGGTCGAGCACATCCTGGGCGGCGGCCCCGAGGCGGTGATGAGCCGCTTCCAGCTCTCCTACTCCAGCCTCCTGCACCTCGTGCCGAGCCTCGGCCTCGAGCGCGTCCACGAGGCTTGGGAAAAGAGCTTCAACCGCTTCCAGCACCGCTCCGGCAGCCCTTCGGCGCAGGAGAAGAACCGCCGCCGCCAGAGCGCGCTGGTCGATGCCCACCTGCGCGTGCTCGCAGAGCTCGGGTACCTCGAAAACGGGGAGCAGCTGACGGCGCGCGGCAAGATCGCGCGCGTGATCAATGGCTTCGAGCTGCAGGCCGCGGAGCTCTTGTTCCAAGGCACGCTCGAGACCCTCGGCGCCGAGGCGCTCGCGGTGGTCTTCGTGGCCCTGATCCACGAGGAGCGGCGCCGCGGCGGCGGCCCGTGGCTGGCGCAGTCGATGTACGGGAGCCTGCGCAAGCAGGTCGCCGATGTGATCGGCCGGGTGGTGCGCATCGAGGCTCACCACGGCGTGCCGACGACCGTCAAGGAGCCCGATTTCGGCCTGACGCCCGCGGTGATCGCGTGGTGTGGCGGAGCGAGCATCGAGGCGCTCGCCGAGCGCACGGAGACGAGCCCCGGCGATGTGTGCCGCACCCTGCGCATGGCGATCCAGCTGATGCGCGAGGTGCGCCGCGCCATCGACCCCGATTGGGATGTCTTCGAGCGCCTCGGGGCGGCCATCGAGCTCGTCAACCGCGACGAGGTCGACGCGCGCCGCCAGCTCGAGCTCGGTTGAGCGGCGATTTTTTTGTCCCGCGACGGTTGCAAGCGGGCGCAGCGTTCCTAGAGTCTTCGCCCCAGAGGATCTGACCCAAGGCCTCGCCCGCTGCGCGATCGGTCCGCATCAGGTACGGTATTCCGCTCGTTTTCCGCCCCGAACAGAGTTTTAGACCAGCTCCCGATGGCCTTGATTCCCGCTCTCTTCGTCGCCGCGCTCCTGTGCACCGACCCGCGCTCCACCGCATCGACCGTCGACGCCGCCGCCCCGGCCAAGGCCAAAGCCGCGACCTCCGCCAGCACGGTCGAGTTCACCGCCGACGACAAGCGCAAGCTGGCGGCGTCCTTCTGGGCCCCCAAGGATCCGAAGGGCGCCGCGCCGGCCGCCGTGCTGGTCCACGACGCGGGCTCGAGCCGCTCGGAACTCGCCGAGCTCGGCGAACGCCTGTGGAAGCAGGGCTTTGCCGTCGTCGCCGTCGACCTGCGCGGCCACGGCGAGAGCCTCGGCACCGACAAGGGCTGGAACAAGCTGCCCGAGGAAGAGCGCTCCCGCGCGTGGACCCTTGCCCTGCGCGATGTGAAGGCCGCCGCCGACTGGATGAGAGAGCAGCCCGGCGTGCACGGCTCGAACCTGTCGCTGCTCGGCGACCGCGCCGGCGCGACGCTCGTCGCGCGCTACGCCCAGCGCGATGACGATGTGCGCTGCCTCGTGCTGCTCGAGCCCAAGGAAGAGACCCTCGGCTTCCCGCTGGCCAAGGACATCGCGGCGCTGGGCGGGCTTCCGACCTGCATCGTGGCCTCCAAGGAGACCTCCGCCACGGCCCAGTCGATCGCCGACACGGGCGCCGCCGCCAACGACGGGCACAGGTATGTCGAGGTGTTGATAGCCAAGGGTGCGGCCGTCGGAACCACTGCGGACAAGACCTGCGTGGTCAACATCGCCAAGTACATGAGCACGCAGGCGAACCCCCAGAAGTCGGGCGAAAAGCAGTAGCCGCGCCGCGCTACGACGCCGGCCCCAATCCTGCAGCCCACTCCGTCCTCAAGTGGGCGCAGCGGCCCCGCCGAGTAGGATGTCTCTCCCACTCTGGGCCTTGCCGTGGTGAGAAAGCTCCTGCGATCGCTGCTGCCGCCATCCGCCCGCGCCCGCGTGCGGCGCTGGCTCGACGTGCTCGACACGGAGTGGCACTTCCGCTTCCAGCGCTCGGCGATCCGCGCGCGCCTCGAGAGCCTGCGCCGCATCCCGCGCGGCCTGCATGTCGAGGGCACCAACATCTGCAACGCGCGCTGCGTCTTCTGCGCCTATCCGCAGATGGAGCGCCGCAAGCAGACCATGGAGATGGCGGACTTCGAGCGCGTGGTCGCGCAGTACCTCGACATGGGCGGTCACCATGTGTCGCTGACGCCGATCGTCGGCGACCCGTTCGTCGACAAGCACCTGTTCGAGCGCCTCGACCACCTGATGGCGCAGGAGCGCGTCGCGGGCATCAGCTTCTACACCAACGCGATCCTGATGACGCCGGAGAAGTCCGAGCGCCTGCTCGCGTACGCGTCGAAGCTGCATGTGCACGTCTCGTGGGGCGGCTTCGACCGCGAGACATGGAACACGATCATGGGCGTCGAGAAGTTCGAGGCCGCGCGCGACGGCGTGCTCGCGCTCCTCGAGCTCAAGCAACGCACCGGCTCGAAGCTGCGCTTCACGCTCGCGCTGCGCTGTCCCGATTCCAACTGCAAGGGCGAGCTGTTCGAGCGCCTCGACGCGTTCCGGCGCCAAGGTCTCGTCGAGATCTCGCCCATGGTCGACTATGACTCGTGGGCCGGAAAGATCGCGCCCGCCGCGCTCGAGGCGGTCGGCCTTCCGCCGCGCGAGATGCCCTACAAGCGCGGTGCCTGCGAGCTCTTGTTCACCAAGCCCGTGGTGCTCGCCGACGGCCGCGTCAACGCCTGCGCGTGTCGCGATGTCGAGGCGGAGCTGATCGTCGGCAACGTGAACGAAGAGCCGCTGGGCAAGATCTGGGCCGGCGAGCGCACAAGCGCGCTGATCGAGCGCCACGAGCGCGGCGACTATCCCGAGGTGTGCCAGCGCTGCACCTACTTCGTCAGCGTCTACAACTCGCGCCGCTCGCGCACCTTCGCCAGCGACGGCAAGCTCGAGGGCAATTGGGCCGAGGACTAGCCCTAATTCCCCAGCCACGACTGCACCCGCGACCCTGCGCTGGCGGCGCGAACCTTTTTCGGCGCGCGGGGCACGATCTCTCGCGCTTGGTTGCAGGTGAAACCCGCCAACCCCTAGCCTAGCGGCCTTGCTCGCGGCTCGGCGCGTCCCGAGCGGGCCGCCGATCGAGGGCCGACGCTCCGCCGACCGAAGTCCCAGCCCCCACGAGCCTCCGCGAGCCCCGACCCATGACGACCTTTCAGCTGACCCACCTCGAGGAGCTCGAGGCCGAGGCCATCGCGATCATCCGCGAGGTGGTGGCCCAGTTCGAGAAGCCCGTGATGCTGTTCTCGATCGGCAAGGACTCGATCGCGATGCTGCGCCTCGCCGAGAAGGCCTTCGCGCCCGGCAAGCTGCCGTTCCCGCTCCTGCATGTGAACACCACCTTCAAGTTCAAGGAGATGATCAGCTTCCGCGACGAGTTCGTGAGGAGCCGCGGGCACCAGCTGATCGAGTGGATCAACCAGGACGGCGTGAAGGCGGGCATCACGCCCTTCAACGCCGGCACACAGCGCTACACGCATGTGATGAAGACCGAGGCGCTCAAGCAGGCGCTCTCGCACTACGGCTTCGACGCGGCCTTCGGCGGCGCGCGCCGCGACGAGGAGAAGAGCCGCGCCAAGGAGCGCGTGTTCAGCTTCCGCGACCGCTTCCACCAGTGGGATCCGAAGAACCAGCGGCCCGAGCTGTGGAGCCTGTACAACGGGCAGGTCGCCAAGGGCGAGTCGATCCGCGTCTTCCCGCTCTCGAACTGGACCGAGCTCGATGTCTGGCTCTACATCTACCGCGAGCAGATCCCCGTGATCCCGCTGTACTTCGCCAAGCGCCGTCCGGTGCTCGACCGCAACGGCACATGGATCATGCGCGACGACGAGCGCATGCCGCTCGAACCGGGCGAGCAGCCCCAGATGCGCTCGGTGCGCTTCCGCACTCTGGGTTGCTACCCGCTGACGGGCGCGGTCGAGTCGCAGGCCACCAACCTGCGAGAAGTGCTCGAGGAGATGCTGCGCTCGCGCACCAGCGAACGCCAAGGTCGCGTGATCGACTACGACGAGGCGGGTTCGATGGAGCAGAAGAAGAAGGAGGGCTACTTCTGATGCTGCACACAGAAGAGCTCGACCGCGTCGGCATCGACGGCTGGCTCGAGAGCTACCAGCGCAAGGAGCTGCTGCGCATCCTGACCTGCGGCTCCGTGGACGACGGCAAGTCGACCCTGATCGGGCGGCTCCTGCACGACTCCGCGGGCGTGTTCGAGGACCAGCTCAAGGCGCTCAAGAAGGACACGACGCGCTACGGCACGACGGGCGAGGAGATCGACTTCGCGCTGTTGATGGACGGCCTGCAGGCCGAACGCGAGCAGGGCATCACGATCGATGTCGCCTACCGCTACTTCAGCACGCCACGGCGCAAGTTCATCGTCGCCGACACGCCCGGCCACGAGCAGTACACGCGCAACATGGCGACCGGCGCCTCGACCGCCGACCTCTCGATCATCCTGATCGACGCGCGCAAGGGCGTGCTCGCGCAGACGCGCCGTCACGCCTTCATCTGCTCGCTGCTCGGCATCAAGCATGTGGTCATCGCGGTCAACAAGATGGACTTGGTCGAGTACTCGCAGGCGACCTTCGAGCAGATCCGGCGCGACTGCGCCGAGTTCCTCGCCCGCGTCTCGATCCCCGATGTGCACTTCATCCCGATGAGCGCGCGCCGCGGCGAAAATGTCGTCGGCCGCTCGACCACCATGCCGTGGTACCAAGGCGCGCCGCTGCTCGACTACCTCGAGACCGTGCACATCGCCGGCGACCGCAACTCGATCGACCTGCGCCTGCCGGTGCAGCTCGTGCTGCGCCCCAACCTCGACTTCCGCGGCTTCGCGGGCACGCTCGCCTCGGGCGTGCTGCGCCGCGGCGACGAGATCGTTGCGCTCCCCTCGGGCCGCCACGCCTTCGTCAAGCAGGTGTTCGTCTCCGGTGCCGAGCGCGAAGAGGCCGGGCCCGGCATGGCCGTCACGATCACGCTCGACCGTGAGATCGACATCAGCCGCGGCGATCTCATCGCACGCCCCAACAACGCGCCTCCGCTCGAGCACGCGGTCGAGGCGATGGTGGTGTGGATGAGCGAGGACGCCCTCGCTGCTGGCCGTTCGTACCTGATCAAGCAGAGCACGCTGATGGCGCCCGTCGCCGTCACGGACCTGCGCTACCGGATGAGCGTCAACACGCTCAAGAGCGAAGAAGCCGCTCAGCTCTCGCTCAACGAGATCGGCCGCATCCGGCTCGAGTGCGCCAAGCCGCTCTCCGCGGACCCCTACGCGCGCAACCGCCACACCGGCGCGTTCATCCTGATCGATCGCATGAGCAACGCGACGGTCGGCGCTGGCATGATCCTCGACCGCACCCCGGCCGAGCAGGCCATCGACCGCGAGCGCCGCTCGCGCGACGCGGGCACGAACCTCACGCCGCACTCGGGCACCGTCAGCCCCGAGCAGCGCGCCGCGCGCATCGGTCAGCGGCCGTTCACGCTGTGGCTCACGGGCCTGCCGCGCTCCGGCAAGAGCTCGCTCGCCCATGCACTCGAGCACGCGCTGTTCGAGCGCGGCGTGCAGTCGGTCGTGCTCGACGGCGAGTCGCTGCGCAAGGGCCTCTCGTCCGACCTCGGCTTCTCGGCGCGCGACCGCGTCGAGCATGTGCGCCGCGCCGGCGAGCTCGCGAAGCTCCTCAACGACCACGGCCAAGTGGTGATCGCGGCCTTCGTGTCCCCCACCGCCGAGCAGCGCGAACGCGCGCGCGCTTCCGTCGGCGCCGAGCGCTTCCTCGAGGTCTTCTGCGACGCGCCGCTCGCCACCTGCGAGAGCCGCGACACCACCGGCTTCTACGCGCGCGCCCGCAAGGGCGAGATCCCGAATGTCACCGGCGTCGACACGCCCTACGAACCGCCCCGCGCACCGACGCTGCGGCTCGACACCGCCGCGACCTCGATCGAGGCCAACATCGCGCGCCTGCTCGAGCTGCTCTCGGCCCGCATGCTGCTGCGCTGACGGCGCGCTGACCGCAAGCGAGGGGCGCCGCATCGTGATCGATGCGGCGCCCCTCGCCCATGTCAATCGCTCCCAAGCCGCGCGAGCTCGGCTTCGGCGGCGATCGAGCCGAAGGCGTGCCACGACGGTCCGCGCGTGCACTCCTCGAACAGGCTGCGCGCGCGATCGCGGTCGAGGGAGAGCAGCGCGAAGTGGCCCGCGCCGAACAGGAACGTGGCGAAGTCGCTCGCGTCGGGACCGGCGGAACGGGCGCGCACGGCGAGCGCGTCGATGTCGGCGCCATCGCGATGAGCGAGGCACAGCGCGTGGTACGAGTCGTATTCGACGATCTGCATGTCGGCACGGATCGCGGCGGCCGCGGCGCGCGCGTCGTTCTCGCGTCCGAGCCGACGCAGCGTGTTGCACAGCCACCATGTCGCCGAGCAGCGGTTGTCATCGTTCTTCGAGAGCTCGAGACAGCGCCGCCATGCGGGCTCCGCGCGCGCGAAGTCGCCTTGCAGGAAGCGCGCGAGGCCCAGGTGGTAGTAGATGTTGGACTGCAGCGTCTCGAGCAGGATTCCGGCTGCGTTGGGCTGGCCGTCGGGCTCGACGCTGTCGGGCTTGCCGCGCTCCAGCTCCGCGGCGCGCTCGAGGTCGCGCGCGGCGAGCTCGAACTCGCGCACGGTGATCAGCCGATGTCCGCGATGACGCAGGAAGCGCGCGTCGTGCGGAAAGCGCTCGACACCCAGCGTGAATGCATCGATCGCCTCGCGAAAGCGACCGAGGTATCCGAGCCGCCGTCCGACCCAGATCAGCGCGTCAGGATCGTCGGGCCGCGCTTCGAGCTCGCGCTCCGCCGCCTCGAGTTGGCCCTGTCGCGTCGCCTGAGCGAGCGGAGCGAGCGGCGGCGGGTACAGCGCCGCACCGAGGAGGGACACGGCCTGCGCGCCACTGGGAACGGAGCGCAGTGAGAGAACATCGCCGCTTGCGGACGCGCGCGAGGCCTGCTCCGACTTCACGGCGCTGGACGCGGTCGAGTGGCACGCAGGTGCAAGGACGAGCGAGGCGAGTGCAACGAGCGAACGCAGCATGAGGGATCTCCTTGCGTGCAGTTTGACTTCGATGGGCCGCGCGTGCATCGTCTGGGCGGCGTGAATCCGGCCGATCCCTGCCCCGCGCCCGCCAACGGTTGGACCGGCGGCCAATACAGCGTGCTGCGCGCGCTCTTCGGACTCGCGCTCGCCGTGAGATTCGCGCGCCAAGTCGGCGGTGCCGAGCCGCTCGAAGCGGCGCTGCACTGCGCGGGACTCGCCTTCAGCCTCGCGTTCGCCGTCGGCTGGAAGGAGCGCTCGAGCGCCTTCCTGCTGGCGCCGACCTTGATTGCCGCGGGCTTCCTGGGCGGCGAGCATGGCCCTGGGCAGGTGCACTGGCTCGCGCTCGCGGTGCTGCTGCATCTCGCGCTTCCGCCGGCGCCTTTTCTTTCGTTCGACGCGCGCGGCCGCGTCGATCCGCGCGGGGGTTGGGCCCTGCCGAACTTCGTGCGCGCACTCGCGCTCGCGGCCTGCGCCGGATCGCTCGCGACATGGTGGCTGTTCCGCAGCGAGCCGCTGCTCGCGCCGCTCTTCTACGCCGCGCTCGCCTGCGATCCGGGCTGGCTCCCCGGCCTGCGCGCGAGCGGCACCCAGCTCAACTTCCCCGAGCGTGTCTTCTACGACGGCACCTGCGGCCTGTGCCAGCGCAGCGTGCGCTTCGTGCTCTCAGAGGATCGCTCGACCGAGCCGCTCGCGTTCGCGCCGCTCGGCGGCGAGTGTTTCGCGCGCGAGTTCCCCGACGCCGAGGCGCTCGGGCTGCCCGACAGCGTGCTCGTGCGCACGGCCGACGGTCGCACGCTGGTGCGCTCGCGCGCGGCGCGGCACATCGGC
>VGYZ01000118.1 GCA_016872795.1 Planctomycetota bacterium | reverse complement strand
ATGTGAACAACACGGGCAGCGCCAGCGCGAAGCAGGCGACCCGCGCCGCGCGGTCCTCCCGCGCGAGCCAAGCGCAGCGCACCAGGGTCAGCCAGTACAGCGCCCCCCACACATACGCCGCGGGACGCCACGCGCTCGGAATCGCATCGAGCTCGACGGCGAACAAGCGGGGTCCCAGCTCGGCGAGATCGCGCGCGGACAGCTTGACGGTATCGCCCCAAGAAGACTGCATCTGCTCACGCAGGCCAAACAGGAGCCACGGCAGCCACGCGAGCATGCCCAGCGCAGCTCCGAGTGCAGCATGCCGTCGCTCACGCCAACTCGAGCCCGCAGTGAGCGCCAGACCGGCGACGCAAACGCCGAGATAGTGCGCTCCGAATGCGACAGCGACGCCGAGTCCCACGACGACGGAGCCCGCGACTCGCCTCTCTCGGCTCCACTCGCCTCCTAGCAGCACCAGCACCGCACCCAGCTCGACGAACGTGTACATGCGCACTTCCTGCGCCATCCAAACCTGATACGGAGCGACAGCGAGCAGCCATGTCGCCACGGCGGAACGCACACCTCCGACAGCTCGTGCGCTCCACACCGCGAAGAGCACCAGCGTGACGCACGAGACCAGCGCAGGCAGCGCGCGCACGGCGGCGTCGTTCTCGCCGAAGAGCCAAACCCAGGCGCGAAACGCAGTGAAAGAGAGCGGCGGATGCCGATCCGCGCGCAGCGCCTCGAGCAGGTCCGGCCCGAGCGCGACTCCGAGCGTGCCGCACTCATCGATCCATAGGGAATGCACATCGAGCGCCGTGAGTCGCAGCCACCCGCCGACCAGCAATGCGAGCACCACCGCAGGTTGCATGCTCCCCCTGCCCTGCCCTTTGCCCGCCATGGGCGCATGCTATCGGCGTCAGCTGCGGGAATCCTGCGCGGACGCACGCCGCGAGAGCACGAGTCCGATGCCAAGAGCGGGCGCGTGAGTGAGCGCGATGAAGAGCAGACCGAGCGGCCAGACTCCCGGCTCGCCTCCGTTGAGTGCGGCCAGCGCGAGCCACTCGCCGAGCGCGAACGGAGGAGCCACCCACGCGGCACCTCGAAGTCCACGCCAGCCCACGAGCGCGCCTCCGACGGTCAGCAAGGGGATGCAGGAGAGGATCGGCGCGTTCCGTCCACGAGCCAATTCCGTTGCGCGAAGCGCGACCATCAGCGCTGCTTCATGGCCTCGTGCGGGCCTGCGAACAGGCTGGGCTGGCTGTCAGGGCACCGCTCCGCGACAGCCCCCCCGCACGGCAACACAGGGACCACCTGCCCAAGGGCTCGGCCGATCAATCCGCATGGCAGCGAGACCACCGCCGCCCGAGCGGGTTCCGGCCGCGTAGAATCGGAGGAGCCCGTGAAACCTGACGAGACAAGCGCCTTCCCGCTCGCTCCCCGCGCCCGTCAGGTGACATACCTGCGAGCGCTCGCGCGACGAGTCACGACCCTGCTGGGCTCGGTGCTCGCCTTCCTCGCTCTGGCTGAGCCGGCCTCCGCACAGTGGACCACCGCGCCCGTCAATGCGCCGCGCGTCCAGTACCGCACATTCCAGAGCGCGGCCGCGGGCGCGCTCGTCAGCTACCACGTCTGGACACCGCCCGCCTACGACACTCAACCGACGCGGCGCTTTCCCGTCCTCTACTGGCTACACGGCTCGGGCAGTCCCACCGCGCCGATCTCGCAACTCTCGGCGTGGTTCGACAGCGCGATTGCGCAAGGCTTGATCCCGCCGCTGCTCGTCGCGTTTCCGAACGGCATGCCGAGCAGCATGTGGACCAACTCCAAGGACGGCACGGTGCCGATGGAGACGGTCGTCATTCAGGAGCTCCTGCCCGAGATCGACGCGCGCTTTCGCACTCTCGGCACACGCGCGGGCCGCATCGTCGAGGGCTTCAGCATGGGCGGGCAAGGCACGGGTCGCTTCGCGTTCCGGTTTCCGCACCTCTTCGGCGCCGCCTCGCTGCTCGGCGCGGGCCCCCTGCAACTCGACTTCCTCGACGAGCCGCCCTGCAGCACGGCGCCGCTCGCGATGCGACTGCAGATCTACGAGAGCGTCTGGGGCAGCGATCCGGCCTACTACCTCGCGAACACGCCGCGCACGCTCGCGGCCCAAGGCGTCGCGACGATCATCTCGAGCGGCATCCGTCTGCGCATGGCGACGGGCCAGCTCGACTGCATGCTCGCCAACCACACCCTGCTGCACGACGAAATGCTGCAGCTGGGGATCGGCCATGAGTGGAACACTCCCGCGGGCATCGGCCACGACGCGCTCGCGCTGCTGCAGGCCCTCGGTCCGGCAAACTGGGAGTTCTACCGGCAAGCGCTCGCAGCGCCCGCGAATGGCTCGGCTTTCTGTCTCGGCGATGGCAGCGCGACGCCGTGCCCGTGCGGCAACTCGACCACGGACGGCAGCGGTTGCGCGAGCTCGATCGGACTAGGTGCGCGCCTGCTAGGCAGCGGCTCCAGCTCGCTCTCGAACGACACATTCACGCTCTCGGTGTTTCCCGTGCCGAACACGAGCGTGCTCTTCTTCCAAGGCACGGACCAACTCGGAAACGGCGCCGGTCAGGTGTTCGGCGACGGCTTGCGGTGCACGGGCGGCTCGGTGATCCGCCTCGGGGCCAAGCTGCCAGTCGGGAACTTCGCCCAGTATTCGTCTTCGAGCGATGTGCCGATCTCCGTGAAAGGCATGGTTCCGGCGCTCGGAGGCACACGCACCTATCAAGTCTGGTATCGCAACCCGGACCCGTCCTACTGCACGGCTGGCACATTCAACCTCTCGAGCGGTTGGACCGTGGCGTGGACGCCGTGAAGGGCGCGAGCTAGCGGGAGAGCGCGTCGAGCTCGCGCGCAATGGCGCGACCGAGCAGCACATCGCCTTCGTCTGAGAGATGCCAGCCGTCGCCCGAGTGCAGATCGGAGCGCAGGCTCCCGTCGGGAGCGAGCAACTCGCGGACATCGACCCGTCGCGTGCGCGGCCGCGCCAACGCGCGGGCCGACAGCAGGTGATCGAGCTCGCCGATGCGTCGATTCGAGAGATACGGGCGTGCGGCCACATTCGGTGCGCGCTCGTCCACGGGCAAGACTGGAACGACGACGACATCGAGCTCGGGAGGCAGAGCGTTGAGCAGCAGCGAGTAGTCGGCGAGGATCTGCGCCAGACTGCGGTACTTCAGGTCGTTGGCGCCGACGCCGAGTACGGCAACCTTCGCGTGCTCCAGGCAGCCGAGTCCCGGCATGGCCTCGAGCAGCACCAAAACGGTCGTGCCACCGAGAGTGAACGAGTGCACTTCGCGGCCGAGATGCGTTGAGTCGAGATCCTGCATCAGACTGTCGCCCAGCAGGACGACAGCGTTCTCGGGGACCTGTCGGTCCCGCACGAACCAGCCCAGCATCGCTTGGTACTGCGAGACGCTGCGCTCCTCGGGAGGATCGAGGCCGAGCGTCTTGCGCGCCAACGGGAGGAAATTCGTCTTCGCGATGGCCAAGCAAAGCACCGCGTGCACCAGAGCCACATAGAGCAAGGCGATCCAGAGCGTGCGCGGGCGACATGAGAACAGCTTCACTGCGTCACCGCCTTGCCCCGTCCAGCAGCACGGGCCCACAAATTGCGCGCCTGCCCCATCAACGGGTACTCGATCCACACCGACACGAGCACACCGCCCGCGATGCCGCTCGCGACCAGCACGGCGAGCAACAGGTGCGGATCGATGCGCGTCGCGCCGAGGCGCTCGAGAATCCTGTAGACGATTCCCAGACACAAGAGGTGCACGAGATACACCGAGTACGACGCCTTGCCAAGCAATGCGAGCAGTCGGGGCAGGTGGAGACTCGTCGCACGCTCGTACTCGACCAGACCGATCACGAAGAGCCAGGCCGCGACGCCGTAGAGCAGGCGCGCGAAATCGCCATACCCGTCGACCCTGCCGCGACTCTCCGCAATCCCAACGGCGAAGAAGCTCGCGGCACCGAGCAGCGCAAGCCAACCCGCCTGCCGCACGCGGCCGCGACGCGTGACCCACGCCGCCGCCATTCCGAGCGCAAACTGGGCGTTGTAGGCCGAGCTGGCGACGCGGCCGAAGCCTCCGTCGAGACGATCGAGCGCTCCGCACGACACCGCGAGCGCCCACGCCAACCATGTCGCGAACAGCATGCCCCCCAACGACCGCGACCAGAGCAGCGTGGCAAACAGCGCATAGAACAGCATTTCGTGCTGAAGCGTCCAAGCGACTCCGAGGACCGGCTCATCGTCGGTGGGCAATAGCAGCGTGTTCGCCAGCAGCGTACCAACACTCGGCTGCAGCGCCCGCGAGCCGAAGATCGCCGCCGCGAGGCTCACGGCCAGTACCGGCCAGTACAGCGGAAAGATGCGCATACAGCGGCGTTCCACATAACGCGGGAGCGCGGCCGGAACTCCCACATCATCCCAATGGGCGAACAGAATGATGAAGCCGGACAGCACAAAGAAGAAATCGACGCCGGCGTGGCCGAACTTCTCGATTCCTGCCGCCCAAGGGAGCCCGAGGCCGTTGACCTCGAGGTGGCGTGCAGCGTGGTACACGACAACGAGCGACGCCGCAACGCCGCGCGCGGCTTCGATACCCTGCAACTTGTGCTTCGCCGTGCTTGCGCTCATGTGGATCGTCGCTCGCGGTCGGCTCACTGCACAGGGCGCCAAGTGTTGCCGTCCGCCGCGTTCACGCCGCGCGCGAAGCCAGCGCTCATGTCGCCCGCCGTCGCGAAGGCCGCGTCGAAGTCGGGACCGGCTCCGATCCCGGAGTACTGCGCCGCACCACGGTTGGGCATCTCGAGGATCACGCCTTCTTGGTTGGCGAAGAACACGCGCGAGCCCGTGAAGCCCGCGCGAACCGGCCACGCGTAGGCGCAGAAGCGCGTCTCGCCCGCGTTGGCGTCCGGGAAGGGACCGCTCTGTTTCCCACCATCGGCATCTTCGGCGATGCCCGCGATCGGCGCGTTGCCCGACGCCGGCAGCCAGATCTGGAAGATGTAGCCAGAGTGCGTGACCACCGACTGACTCACCTGCCCCATCGAAGGCAGGAGCGGCGAGGGATTGAGCTCGTGCGTTCCAGCCACGCCGGCCGCGGGAGTTCCGGCCACGGACACGCGCGCGGGGCGCGTTCCCGTGATCTCGCCGAGATAGCCGAACTCGCCCTGACCGTCCGCATCGGTGTCGATCGAGCCCGCCGACTGCACGGACACTTGCGCGCCTACGATCGAACGCATCACCGTGATCGCGCTCGTCTCGTTTGCGCTGCGACGCGCAGCGAGGAAGCGCGGCACGGCGAAGCCGACCAGCACGGAGATGATGGCGACGACGATCATCAACTCCACGAGAGTGAAGCCGGACGGCCTGCGATGGTGCATGTTCAGGGGGGGCGTCGAAGGCGCTCCGCACGGAAGCGCTCGGTTGCTTCGACGAGGTCCTCTCGACCGCGCGCGAAGCCGCTCTGAAACCATGGCGGCGTCATGTCCACTCGCCGTGCCTCGCACCGTCCGAGGGGCCGCAGGAGAGAGTCGACTCGGAAGCTCCTTCCCACTCGCGAGCTCCAGCGCGCCGAGCGCGCTCTAGCAGCGGTCCGGGCAGTGCGTGGATCCCTCCGACCGCACGCGCTACCGTCCGCTCGCATGAGCGAGGAGGACCTCGACGCGTACAACCGTCAACGCCAACGCCGCCGCGCGGCCGAGGTTGTGGAGCGCTTCGTGCTACCGGTCGCGGTGGGCGCGGGGCATGGGCTCATGGCGCGCGCGCTGTTCGGCTCCGACGCGATGTCGCGCTTTCTCGAAGTGATGACGGCGAGCTTCATCTTCGCCGTCCCCTTCTCGCTCGGATTCGTGACCGTCGCGCTCGCGGAGCGGCGCGTCCCCATGACATGGATCCCGCGGCTCTCCATGGCCGTCGTCTCCGGCCTCCTCGCGCTGGCCGTGTCGCTCGCGCTCGCGTGGGAAGGCCTGATCTGCATCTTCCTATGGCTCCCGCTCTATGTCGGACTCTCGCTCTTGGGCGGACTGCTCGCGGGCGCGATCGCCGATGTTCGCCGCCGCTCCGGCAAGCACGGCAGCGGCGCCACGCTGCCCTGCATCGCGCTGCTCCCCTACCTCGCGGGTCCGATCGAGACACGCCTTGGAACCGAGCAGCAGGTCCGCACGATCGAGAACACGATCCGCATCGAGGCGACGAGCGAAGCGATCTGGAAGCAGATCGAGCGCGTGCCGCGCTTCGAAGAGCACGAGCATCACTTCGCGCTGAGTCACGCGCTCGGCTTCCCGCGTCCGCTCGAGGCGACGCTCTCCCACGGGGGCGTCGGTGGCGTGCGGCACGCGACCTTCGAAGGCAGCGTGCTCTTCGTCGAGACCATCACGCACTGGGAGCCGCCGCGCAAGCTCGTGTTCTCGATCCACGCGGACGCCGACACGATCCCGCCGCACACGCTCGACCAGCATGTCACCGTCGGCGGCCCGCACTTCGACGTGCTCGAAGGCGAGTACGAGCTCGAACCGCTCGCCGATGGCGCCGTCCTGCTGCACCTGCGCTCCCGCCATCGCGTCTCGACGCACTTCAACTTCTACGCGACACTCTGGACCGACTTCATCATGGCCGACGTCCAGTCCTACATCCTCGAGATCGTCCGCCGCCGCGCCGAGGCCGCGCACTGAGCCCCCCCGGGGGGGCCTTCGAACGCGGCGGCCAGATGCCCGCTCCCGTGTGCCATCCGCTCCCGCCTTCCCCACGGGACCGAGCCTCTGGCGCGGAAAAGTCCTTCCGCCATCGGCCCCCCGAATCGAGCACGAGCCCGTAGTATGATCCCATTCTGGCGCACCTACAGCGCCCGACACCTCAGGCCTTCTCAGGAGCCCCCTCTCATGCGATCGATCCTCTCCCTCGCCGCGTTGCTCGCGCTCGCCGGGAACGCTCTCGCGCAGTCGTGGTCCGATGACTTCAACCGTGCCAACGGTCCGATCGGTGGCAATTGGAGTGCCCTGAGCGGAACGTGGGCCGTGGTCAGCAACCAAGGCGCGCACACGGCAACGACCACAAACTCGCTGCTGCAGCACACGGTGGCCACCGGCGGCTACGCGAGCACGATTGCGGAACTCGATGTCTTCTCGAACGCCGGCACGGCGAGCTACTTCGCCGGGGTGCTGATCGGCCTCGGAGGCACCGACGCGATCATGGTGAAGATTCAGGACCAGAGCACCACCGTCGTGGGCTTCTCCAACATCGGCATCTACCGCCGTACGTCCGCCACGGCGTGGGGCGCGTGGACGGGCACCGGCACCGGCTTCGGCGCGCTCTCGGCACCCTTCGTCTCCGGCCGCATCAGGGTCTTCTTCCCCAACCCGGACACGATTCAGGTCGACATCGACACCGACTTCAACGGCACGGCGGACCAGACCTACACGAAGACCGGAGTCCTCACGTTTGCCGCAAACCTCGGCCAGCTGCACGGGATCTGCGCCTGGAACACGACGGCGCTGTTCGACAACTGGAGCGTCTCCGCTGCCCCGCAGGCCCCGGTGAACAACGCCTGTGCGAACGCCAGCGTCCTGAACTACGGCACCACGATCGGCACGACCATCCTCGCCACGAACGACGGTGCCTCGAACTGCGACCCGACCGGGAACGATGTCTGGTACGCCTACACCGCGCCGTCCGTCGGTGGCGAGCTCTCGATCACCAGCTGCGGCTCGGCCATCGACACCGTCGTCTCGATGTACGACGCGTGCGGCGGCAACCTCATCACCTGCAACGACGACGGCGCGACATGCTCGCCCACGGCCTCGTCGATCTCGCTGCAAGTCGCGGCTGCCCAGCAATACCGGCTGCGTGTCTCCGACAAGGGCAGCTCGGGTCAGTTCGTCCTCAATACTTCGTTCCGCGCGTTCCCGCCTTGCGGAGGAACAGCGCTCACCACGACCTTCGCTGGCGGCAATGGCGGAAATCTGGGCGGACAGGTCTTCTTCGACCTCAACATCACGCGCCCCAGCGGCCTGACATTCTCGCAGATCGACATCAACGCCGGCGAGCCAGTCGGCTCCACATTCAGCGTCCAGATGTACACCACGCCGAGCGCCTACCTAGGCTCGGAGTTCAATCAGGCCGCGTGGACGCTGGTCGGCACAGCCACTGGCATCCTGAACGGCGCAAACCAGCCCTCGATCGCCAACTTCTCGGCTCCGCTCTACCTCGCTTCCGGCAGTTACGGCGTGGCGCTCGTCGCGGACGCGAGCTGGGGCTTCGACTACACGACGGGCGCCGCGATCACGCAGTATTCCAACGCGGACCTCACCCTCACGGCAGGTGCCGCGCTCAACGTGCCGTGGACTGGCACCGCGACGTTCACGCCGCGCCTGTTCAACGGCAGCCTGCGCTACGACTGCATCGGCGCCCCGCCGACGGCGTACTGCACGGCGGGAACGACGACCAACGGCTGCACGGCCACGATTTCCGCCAGCGGGACTCCGAGCGCCTCGGCCAGCTCTGGCTTCACGCTCTCGATCGCCAATGTCGAAGGCCAGAAGCAAGGCCTGATCTTCTACGGCATCAGCGGACGTCAGGCCGTGCAATGGGGCGTGGGCTCGAGCTTCTTGTGCGTGAAATCCCCGACCCAGCGCCTGTCGACTCAGTCTTCGGGCGGCTCTGTCAGCGCCTGCAACGGTTCACTCTCCGCCGACTGGTTGGCTTTCCTCGCCGCGAATCCGACCTCGCTGGGCGTGCCGTTCGCGGCAGGCACGGCGTGTCAAGTTCAGGGGTGGTTCCGCGACCCCCCCGCTCCGAAGAGCACCAGCCTCTCGGACGCACTTGAATTCACGCTCGTCCCCTAGCGGCTGAAGCTGTCGCGAAACCACCTCAGCCGCGGC
>VGYZ01000117.1 GCA_016872795.1 Planctomycetota bacterium | reverse complement strand
TGAAGATCGGCTTCTTTCCGACGAGGTTCGCGATCTCGGGGATGGCGCACACCGGCGCGGGATCGCCCGGGCCGTTGGAGAGGAAGATCGCGTCGGGCTCGAGCGCGAGCACCTCGCTCGCCTTGGTCGTCGCCGGAACGACCGTCACATCGAAGCCCGCGTGCACGAGGGAACGCATGATGTTGCGCTTCGCTCCGAAGTCGTACGCAACGCAGCGCTTGCGCTTGCCGCTCCAGCTCTCGACCAGCGAGGGATAGCTCGGATCGAAGTCATGGTTCCACTGGTAGGCCTGCTTGCAAGTGACGATGCGAGCGAGGTCGCGGTTGTCGGTCGAGAGCGTGCCCTTGGCTTTCTTGACGAGCGAGTCGGGGTTCGAGTCGACCGTCGACACCACGCACTTGAGGCAGCCTTCCTCGCGCACGATCTTCGTCAGGCGCCGCGTGTCGACTCCATCGATCGCGACCACGCCCTTCGCCGCCAGCCAGTCGGGTAGCGAGCTCGTCGCGCGACGGTTCGACGGGATCGAGCTCATCTCCTTCATCACGAAGGCTTCGGGCCACGCCGCACCGCTCTCGTCATCCTCCGCGACGATGCCGTAGTTGCCGATCAGCGGATAGGTCATCACCACGACCTGCCCGAAGTAGGAAGGGTCCGTGAGGATCTCCTGATAGCCGCTCATCGCCGTGTTGAAGACGATGTCGCCGCCTTTCTCGCCGCGCGCGCCGACCGCGCGACCGGTGAGCACGACGCCGTTTTCGAGGGCCAGCCACGCGGTGGGGGCGAGTGCTTCGTGGGAGCTCATGGGTGGGTGCCTGCGTTTCGCGGGGTGGTGGCGAGCGCGTTGATGCGGGCCGCGGCGCAACCGGCGCCGAAGCCGTTGTCGATGTTGCAGACCGTGACGCCGGAGGCGCACGAGTTGAGCATGCCGAGCAGCGCGGAGAGGCCGCCGAATGACGCGCCGTAGCCGACCGAGGTCGGGACGGCGATCACGGGCCGATCGACGAGCCCGCCGACGACGCTCGGCAACGCGCCCTCCATGCCCGCGACGACGACCAGCGCGTTCGCGGTGCGCAGACGCTCGCTGTGCTGCAGCAGGCGGTGGATTCCGGCGACGCCGACATCGCGCAGCTCCTCGACGCGCGCGCCGTGCATGCGCGCGGTGACGGCGGCTTCCTCGGCCACGGCACCATCGGATGTGCCGGCGCTGATCACGAGCACGAGGCCCGTGAGAGCCGGCGGCGGTTGGGACTCGACCGTGACGCAGCCGGAGCGCTCCCACACGCACGCGCGCGGCAGGCGCGTGTGGAGCGCCGCACGGCCCGCGGCCGTCGTGCGCGTGACGAGCAGGCGGTCATGGTGCTCGAGCAACGCCACGGCGATGTCGACGAGCTCCTCGGGCGTCTTGCCCGCCCCGAAGATGACCTCGGGATGTCCGCAGCGCAGCGCGCGATGGGTGTCGAGCGTCGTGTGCCCGAGCTCGCGCTGCGGCAAGGCCGCGAGCTGCGCCATGGCCTGCGCAATGTCGACGCGTCCGTCGCGGACAGCGTGCAGGAGCAGTTCGAGCGGCTTTCTATCCAAGGGTGCGACCGGGCGGGCAGAGATTATGGCGAGCGAGCCGCTCCGGCGCGACTGCGCGGCGCGACGGCTCACAGCGAGGCCGCGTCGAGCGCCAGATCGGCCACGATTCCGGCCTTCCAGCGCTGCCAGCCGAGCCCGGCGATCATCGCCGCGTTGTCCGTGCAGTAGTCCGGCGGGGGAAAGTGGGCCCGCAGCCCGCGTGCACTCGCCGCGGCCGCGAGCTTCTCGCGCAGCCTCCGGTTGCAGGCCACGCCGCCGCCGACGAGCATGTCCTCGACGCCGAGCTCGAGTGCCGCTCGAACTGTCGGCTCCACGAGCGCATCGACGACCGCCTCCTGAAACGAAGCCGCCACATGCTCGCGCGCGGGGATCGCCTCCGGCGCGGGCAGCGGCGAGAGCGCGTTCTGTCCGCGCACATGGTAGAGCACCGCGGTCTTGAGTCCGCTGAACGAGAACGGCGGAAAGCGCGGCGGCGTCTCTCCGCGCTCGACGCGCGGCCGGTAGCGCGGGAAGTCGAAGCGGCGCGGATCGCCGGACTCCGCGAGCTTCGACACGCTCGGGCCGCCGGGGTACGCGAGGCCGAGCATGTGCGCGACCTTGTCGAAGGCCTCGCCCGCGGCGTCGTCGAGCGTGCCGGCGAGACGCTCGATCTCCAACGGCGAGCGCGCGTGGTACAGCGCGGTGTGTCCGCCGCTCACGACGAGCGCGACGCACGGCCACGGCGCGCGCGGCAGTCCCATGCCAGCGGAATACACATGCGCTTCGATGTGATCGACGGCGACGAGCGGCAGCCCGCGCGCGAAGGCGAGCGCCTTCGCGGTCGAGAGCCCGATGAGCAGCGAGCCGATCAAGCCGGGCTTCGCGGTCACCGCGATCGCGCCGAGCTCGTCGAGGGAGACATTGGCGCGCTCGAGCGCGCGGTCGATCACCGGCAGGATCGCGCGCAAGTGCGAGCGTCCCGCGACTTCCGGCACGACTCCGCCGAAGCGCGCGTGCTCCGCGACTTGGCTGTCGACTTCCGACGAGAGGATCTCGCGCCCCGCGCGCACGACGGCCGCCGCGGTTTCGTCGCACGAGGACTCGATGCCGAGCACGAGCTCGCTCACCGCGCGTCCTCCAGCGCGCATGGGTGCTCGCCGCGCAGCAGCGCGAGCGCCGCGTCGAGCTGCGGATCCGCGGGCGGACGCGGATACACCTCGCGACCGACTTCCGCTTCCCACGCCGCGAGCTCCGCGAGCGCCGCACGCGGCGGGCTGTAGCTCGCGAGGAACTTGCGCACGAGCTCCTCTTCTTCGGGGGCGAGCTTCACCATCAGGTCCGGCTCGAGCCCGTGCTCCCACGAGCCTTCGACCGTGCGCTCGAGGTTGCGGTGCGACGGCGTGTAGTAGTACGCGCTGACGAGCTTCACCACGCGTTCTCCGTCGCCGAAGCTCTCGACGCGCTGCACCATTCCCTTGCCAAATGTCGGCACGCCGACGGTCACGGCGACGCGATGCTCCTGCAGCGCGGCCGCGAGCACCTCGCTCGCGCTCGCCGACTCCTTGTCGACGAGAATCGCGAGCGGCATCCCCTCGAGCGTCGCCTCGTCCTCGCTCGCCTCGTAGCGCTGCGTCGTGTCGCGTCCTTCGTGCGACACGATGAGGCCCGCGCGCAGGAAGCGATTGGCGATGCGCGTCGCCGAGCGCAGCACGCCGCCGAGATTGCCGCGCAGGTCGAGCACGAGCGCCCTCGCACCTTGCTCGCGCAGGTCCGCGACGGCCGCGTCGAACTCCGCCGCCGTCTCGCCGCTGAAGGCCGAGATGGCGAGGTAGCCGACATCGGGCGCTGCGAACCGCGCGTGGCGCACCGTCGGATCGACCAGCGCGTCCGTTCCGATGCTGACCGTGCGCAGCGTCCCGTCGCGGCCGCGCAGCTCGAGCTCGAGCGGCCCGCGATCGCGCTCGCCGAGCCGTTGGCGCAGCTCGCTGAGCGCCATGTCGGCCGCGTTCGCGCCGCCGACGCGCACGAACTGGTCACCGACGCGCAGGCCCGCCTTCCGCGCCGGCGATCCCTCGAGCGTGAACAGCACGCGCGCCTCGCTCGTCGGCTGCGCGAACACGACGCCGATGCCCTGATAGTGGCCGCTCGTCTCGCGCTCGATGGCCGCGACTTCCTGTGGTCCGTAGTAGCGCGAGTACGGATCGAGCTGCTCGACCATCCCCGCCAGCGCAGAATCGAGCAGCTCCCCGCGCCCGACCTCGCGCACATAGGTGCGCTCGACGAAGGAACGAATTTCCCGGTACGCAGCGGCGTCGGGATCCTCGGCCCGCGCGAGGATGCGCGCTCCCAACAGGCCCAGCGCCGTCCCCAGCGCCACGCCCACGCCCAGATGCAGGGCATCGCGCCGATGCTGCGCGCGCCGCCGCGCGCCGTCGTCCGGCCCATCCATGGCGGGGGATCCTAGCCAAGCGGGGGAGCGCGCTCTCGCCTCGGGGACGAGTGTGCCGAAAAGTCGAGCACGGACCTAGGTCCGCTCGGTCGTCCCAATGTAGCTTGGAGCGCCCTCGGACCCGTCCCCGCGTCCTCCCCATGCGCCTGCACCTCTCCATCGCTCTCGCTGCGTCGCTGCTCGTCGCTCCCATCGCGGCGCAGGAGCGCGACCGAGGTTCCGCGGGCGCGCCGCAGGGCCAAGGCCGTCCCGCCAAGCCCAGCGGAGGTCGCAAGGCGCCCGAGCGACCGGCTCCGTCCGCCGGCGGCAAGGCTGCCTCCAACGCTCAGGGAGCGACTCCGTCGCCGCCCCCGGCCCGCAGCGCTCCCGCGCAGGGCCGTGCGGCCGAGTCAGCGACGAAAGCTCCGCGCCTGAAGGCGCCGCCCGCCGCTCCGAAGGCCCCAGCAGTCGATCCGCCCGCACCCGCAGTTCCCGCCTCCAAGGCCTGGCCCGCCCCCGCGGCTCCCGCGGCGCCCGCGGACCAGATCACACTCGCCTCGGCGCAGGCCCTGTTCCGTTCTGCCGACGCGGACGGCGACGGCAAGCTCGATCTCAAGGAGGCCAGCGTGGCCGGTTTGGGGCCGCGCGATTGCAATGCAGCCGATGCCGACGGCGACCGGTGGATCGCGGAGAGCGAGTTCCTCGTCGCCTACGCGGCGCTGCTCGGCAAGCAGCAGCGCCAGCTAGCGCCGGACCTGCAGGCGGCCGCGACTCCCGCCGCCACGCCCGCCGCCACGCCCGCATCTCCACCGTCGGGCGCTCCCAAGTCCACTCCGGCGTCGCCGTCGCGTTCCGGCGCCCCCGTCATCGCGGCGCCCGCTCCCTCGCGGCCGGGCACCGCGCAGCACGAGCTCGAAACCAAGATCGAAGAGGCCCTGCGCAAGAACCTCGGCGATCAATACATGCCGCTCCCGACGCCGCCGCCCGCCGACGAAGTTGCGGCGGCGCCTGCGCCTGAGCCGCCCGCAGCCACTTCCGGGGACGCCGCAGCGGAGAGTTCGCTCGAGCAGCGCGACCGCGCGCTGCGCAGCGACCTCGAGACCAAACTCATCGAAGACGCCGCCACGCCCGAGCAAGCGGCCAACGCCCGCGCCGGGGTCGAAGCGCGCATCGCCGAGGTGCGCTCCAAGGACGCGGAGCGCGCGGCCCTCCTTGCCGAGCGCGAGCCCGCGGCCGCACGCAGCTTCGAGCAGCGCGCGGAGGAGCTGCGCGCCAACCTCGAACTCAAGCTGGCCGAGACCAACGCACCGGCGGCCGAGGCCGAGGCCGCGCGTGCGCGCCTCGAGCGCCAGCTCACGGAACTCGCCCAAGGCTCGGCTCCCAAGCCTCCGCCGGGCTCGCGTCGCGGTCCGACGCGCGCTCCCGACGAGCGCGACCGAGCGCTGCGCGCGGAGCTCGAGGCCAGACTCCAAGCGGACGAGGCCACGCCGGAACAAGCCGCCAACGCGCGCGCACGGCTCGAGGCCCGCATCGCCGAGATGCGCGCCAAGGACGCGCAGCGCAGCGCCGTGACTCCCGCGCCCGCCGCGCAGGCGCCCGAGCCCGCGTCGACGGCTCCCTCAGCTCCCGCAGCGCCTGCGTCGAACGAAGATCCACTCCAAGCGCGCTTCCGCAACCTGCGCGAAGGCCTCGAACGAAAGCTCACCGAGTCCGGCGCCTCGCCCGAGGACGCCGCGGCCGAGCGCGCGCGGCTCGAACAGCGCGTCGAGCGCTTGCAACGCGAAGCTACTCTCGGCGCGCGCGGTGAGCAGGCCGGAAAGAAGAAGCGCGACGGCGGAGGCTAGCCTCCCAACCGTCGCGCTGCTTGGACGGGCCTCCCCCCGGAGTCCCAATCCTCGCCATCCCTGTGGCGATGCTCGGATCTAGCCGGCCGCGCGTTCCTCCACGCGGCGGTAGAAGGTGGTCCGGCCCAGCGGGCCTTCCCAGGCAAAGGTCTCGCCCCGGCCCGGGAACAGGACGCGCAGCGGGTGGTCGATGTCGAGCCTGCAGCCGAGCGCGGTGATTTCCTTTTCCGCGCGGCGCAGCTCGCGGCGCACCGTCGACACTTGGCACTCCAAGCGCGCGAGCTCCGCGCGCTGCTCGAGCTGGTCGATGGAGAGCGTGGCCATGCGGCGCTCGAGGGCCGCGAGCACGCGGTTGCGCTCTTCGATCTCGCGTCCGATCGCGCGAACTAGGGGCAGCAGGCGCTCGGCCTCGAATCTCGCAAAGCTCTTGTAGGGCATTGGGGGGGAGTCTCGGTGAGGGTGGGTGGGAACATGGGTCTGGGACGAACAGCCGGAACGAAGCGCGGGACCGTGCGGTAATCCGGCTCCGACCACCGTTCTTTCCGTGCTACGCCCTTTGGCCCCGCCGCACGCGGAACAACTTTCCGCCGAGCCTCACACCCCGAAAGCGGGCTTTCGACGATGTACCCAACTGCCAGCCGCGCCGCGGGCCGCTAGAGTGCGCACTCCAGCCATGCGCCGCCCCACGGTCGAGATCACCCACATGCAGGAGTTCTCCGCCGCTCACCGCCTCGTGAGCCCCCGCCTCACACAGGCGCAGAACCGCGAGCTCTACGGTCCGTGCTTCACGGACCACGGCCACAACTACGCGCTCGAGGTCACCGTGCGCGGTTCGGTCGATCCCCAGACCGGCATGGTGATGGACCTCAACCGCCTCAGCCGCCTCATCGTCGAGCGCATCATCGCGCGCGTCGACCACCGCCACCTCAACCACGATGTGCCCTTCCTCAAGGGCACGATCACCACCGCCGAGAACGTGGCCGTCGCCTTCTGGGACGAGCTCGAACCGGCCCTGCGAGCCTTCAAGGGATGCAAGCTCTACCGGATCCGTCTCAACGAAAGTCACGCCAATCGGGCCGAGTACTACGGCCCGCGGAAGGCGGCGTCGCGAAGCTCGTCGGCAAGCTCCTCAAGGAGCTCGGCGAAGATCCGCGGCGCGAGGGGCTGAAGGCCACTCCGGACCGCGTCGAGCGCTCGCTACGCGAGCTCATGGCCGGCTCGTCGATGTCGGTCGCCGAGGTGATCGGCCAGGGCGTCTTCACCGAGGACTGCTCGGAGATGGTGCTCGTCAAGGACATCGAGTTCTACAGCCTGTGCGAGCACCACATGCTGCCGTTCTACGGCCGCGTGCACATCGCCTACATCCCCAACGGCCGCATCATCGGCCTGTCGAAGATCCCGCGCATCGTCGATGTCTTCGCGCGCCGCCTGCAGGTGCAGGAGCGCATGACGCAGCAGATCGCGCAGGCGCTGCAGGAAGCGTTGCAGCCCAGAGGCGTCGGCGTCGTCGCGGACGCGCACCACCTGTGCATGATGATGCGCGGCGTGCAGAAGCAGAACTCCTCCGCCCTGACTTCCTGCCTGCTCGGCGCGTTCCAGAACGACTCCAAGACGCGCAACGAGTTTCTCGGCTTCGTGCGCAGCATTCCGCCGCGCTAACGGCTCAGGGTACTTCGAGCTCGTCGATGTCGGCGTCGCGCGGCTGGGACCAAGCCTTCCACACGACCTCGGCCACATCTTCGGGCTGCTTCATCTTCGAGCGGTCCCAGTTGCCGGGCACGCCGTCGAAGATCGCGGTGTTGGTCGAGGTGGGGTAGACGGTCGAGACGCGCACACCCGCGGGGCGCAGCTCCTCGCGCAGCGCATCGCCAAAGCCGCGCAGGGCGTACTTCGAAGCGCAGTAGGCCGTGTTGCCCGCATAGCCGCGCTTCCCGGCCATCGACGAGATGTTGAACACATGGCCGCGGCCGCTGGCCTTGAGCGCCGGCAGACACTCCTTGGTCACGAAGAACGGGCCGTCGACATTGGCGAGGAACATCCAGCGCCAGCGCTCGTAGTCGAGCTCCTCGAGCGGCGCGACATGGAACACGCCCGCGTTGTTGACGAGCACATCGACCTCGTCGCCGAGGAACTCCATCGCGCGCCACATGCCCGCGGCCACGCTCTGCTCCTCGCGCACGTCGAACTGCGCCGCCATGCCCTTGCCGCCCGCGCGCTCGATCTCGGCGACCACGCTGTCGATCTCGGTCGCCGTACGCGCCGCGACCACGACGCTCGCGCCCTCGCGGGCGAAGCGCAGCGCGATGGCCCGACCGATTCCGCGGCCGCCGCCGGTGACGAGTACTCGCAGTGCAGTCATGGTCGTTGTCCTGTTCCAGTCTCGTGTGGGGAGCGGGGCATCGTAGCAGTGGCGCGTTGCGATCTCGCACTAGCACTCTGCGGCAGCCGAAGCTCGCTCGGCTGCGTATACTTCCCCGGCTCATGGTCTGGAGCAGCCTCGGCACGCAGTTCTGCCTCGAGCTCGCCTTTGGCGTGCTCGTCACCATGGCCGCAGTCGCCCGCGCGCCGCTCGGCACATTCTTCTTCCAGCTGATGGGCGTCACGGCGCTCGTGCCGCTGTTCGTCGCGGTCGTGCTCGAGCCCACGGTCGGCGCCGGCGAGTGGCTCGCGCTCCCGCGCCTGCTCGCCCTGGGCGCTGGCGCGATGTTTTTCGTCTACGCTTGGCCGGTGCGCGTGCGCACGCGCGAGCTCGCGCTCATCGCCGCCTCCGTCCTCTCCGCCGCGGCCCTCGCGACATACCTGCGCAACACGGGCCCGATCGGCGCCGGCCTGCCGTGGGTCGTGGCGAGCCTCTCCGCGCTCGGCACGGGCCTCGTCGGCGGCAGCGTCGGGCTCGCGATGGTGTTCGGCCACTGGTACCTGACGATCCCGACGCTCGATGTCGCGTGGCTCGTGCGCCTCAACCGCCTGACGATGGTCTGGATGGGGCTCTCGCTCGCGGCGGTGCTCGCCACCTGCGCCGTGTTCCAGCGCGACCTCGCCGCGCGCGACATCGACATCTTCGGCACATGGCCCCTGTTCCACATCGGCACGCGCGTGCTGCTCGGCATCGCCATGCCGCTGCTCTTCGGCTGGATGTGCGCGCAGTCCCTGCGCTACCGCAACACGCGCTCCGCCACGGGCATTCTCTACGCCTCGACGGTGCTCGTGCTGATCGGCACCGCCGTTTCGATCTTCCTGCAGGATCTCTACGGAGTTCCGCTGTGAGCGCGCGCGTCGCGTTGCGCTGCCCGCGCGGCGTCGA
>VGYZ01000116.1 GCA_016872795.1 Planctomycetota bacterium | reverse complement strand
GAGAAGAAAGCCGAGGCCGCCAAGCGTGCCGCGGAGAAGAAAGCCGAGGCCGCCAAGCGTGCCGCGGAGAAGAAAGCCGAGGCCGCCAAGCGTGCCGCGAAGAAGAAGGCCAAGCAGAGGTAGCTGTGGGCTCCCGCGCGAGCGAGCCTTGGCGCGCGGGAGGCAGGGGTACGAGGCCGGCACGGGAACGAAGGAACTGCGATGGGTGGACTGCGCGTCCTGCTCGCCTCGGCCTCGCCGCGGCGCAGAGAGTTGCTCGCGGCAGCGGGGCTCGAGTTCACCGTCGGGCCCGTGCCCGTCGACGAGAGTTTGGGAGAGTTCTCGGATCCGGCGCGGGCGGCGGTCGAGCTCGCCACGCGCAAGGCGCTGGCCGCCGCGGGCGCGCGAGCGGCGCGTGGGGAAGAGTGGGCCGTGCTCGGCGCCGACACGATCGTCGCGCTCGAACGCGACGGGCGCACTCAGCTGCTCGGCAAGCCGCAAGACGAGCGCGAGGCCGTACAGATGCTCGCGCTCTTGTCGGGCACGCGCCACGAGGTGGTCACGGGCGTGTGCGTGGTGCGCACGAGCGATCTCGCGCGCTGGAGCGCGTGCGAGCGCACCGTCGTGAGCATGCGGCCGATCACTCCAGCGGAGCGCGCGGCCTATGTGGCCTCGGGGGAATGGCGCGACAAGGCGGGCGGCTACGCCATTCAGGAGAGCGCCGATCGCTTCGTCGACGGGCTCGAGGGCGGCGGCTTCGACAATGTCGTCGGGCTGCCGGTGGCCCTCTCGAAGGCCCTGCTGGCGCGGGCCGGGGTCACCCTTGCCCCCTGACGGGCCCTGGGGCTATCCTCTTCGCCCTTCGATCCTTCAGTTCGCGGCTCGCGCCGACCACGCCCGGCGCCCTCTCTGCCATGAAGAGCTCCATTCACCCCAAGTACTTCGATTGTAAGGTCCACTGCGGTTGCGGCAACAACTTCGTGACCCGCGCCACGGTCAAGGAACTGCGCATCGAAATCTGCTCGGTCTGCCACCCGTTCTACTCGGGCAAGCAGAAGTTCGTCGACGCCGCCGGTCGCATCGACTCGTTCAACCGCCGCTACGGCAACAAGGCCGCGGCGAAGCCGCAGGCGTGAGCGTGCGCTCGTCGGCCGCGCGAGCGGCGGACGCGGCGCCCTCGGCGTGCCTGCCGCGCTCGTTCCTGAAGGCGGCCTGAGACATGGCCCTTGCCGACGCGCTCCTCGCGAAGCTGCGCGCAGCCAAGGCTCGCTACGACGAGCTGACGGCGGTGCTCTCCTCCGATGGCGGCGCCGTCGACGGCAAGAAGATCCCCGCTATCCTGAAGGAGCGCGGAGCGCTCGCAAAGCGCGTCGAGCTGCTGTCGGAGATCGAGATGCTCGAGCGGCGCCGCACGGACGCTCAGGTCATGCTCGCGGACAGCGAGATGGCCGCGCTGGCGAAGGAGGAGCTGGCGCTGATCGAGTCGGGGCTGCGGCGCATCGACGAGCAGGTCGTCAATGCGCTGATCGCCGAGGACGACGATGAACGCCGCAAGGTGATCATGGAAATCCGCGCGGGAACGGGCGGCGACGAGGCCAGCCTGTTCGCGGCGGACCTCTATCGCCTCTACCAGCACTACTTCGACGCGCAGGGCTGGAAGCACGAAGTGTTCGATGTGGCGCGCTCGGAAGTCGGCGGCTTCAAGGAGATCGTGTTCTCGGTCGAGGGCGACGGGGCTTGGCGTTGTCTGCGCTTCGAGTCGGGCGGTCACCGCGTGCAGCGCGTGCCCGCGACCGAGGCCCAAGGTCGCATCCACACCTCGGCCGCGACGGTGGCGGTGCTCCCCGAAGCCGAGGATGTCGACATCGACATCAACCCGCAGGACCTGCGCATCGACACCATGCGCGCCGGCGGCGCCGGTGGTCAGCATGTCAACAAGACCGAGTCCGCGGTGCGCATCACGCACATCCCGACCGGCACGATGGTGGTGTGCATGGACGAGAAGAGCCAGCACAAGAACCGCGCGCGGGCCATGCGGGTCCTGCGCTCGCGCCTGTTCGAGGCCGAGCGCGCCCGCAAGGACGCCGAGCGCGCGGCCCTGCGCAAGACGCAGGTCGGCACGGGCGACCGCAACGCGCGCATTCGGACCTACAACTTCCCCCAGAACCGGGTCACGGACCATCGCGCCAACGAGAACTACTCCCTCGAGCAGGTGCTCGCGGGTAAGCTCCAACCCCTCGTCGACGCCATGATCGCCGTCGACCGCGAGGAGCGCATACGCAGCCTCTAGGAGAGTGCAACCGCGTCGTGGTGGGGGACTAGCCCGCGGGGCGGCCGCGCCGCGAGCGAACCTCCCAGCGCCGCGGAGTTCCCGCTCTCGCGGACCTCCCTTCCCCCGAACCTCCCTCTCCGCCGTGCGTTGCCTGCCCGCAGGCGCGCTACCCGCTGTCCCCAACTCCCCGACCGCTAGCCCCCGATGTCCAACGCCAACGAGCCCGACTTTCAGGAACTCGAGCCGCTCCCCGATCTGCCGCTGACGGAGGTCGCGGTCGGCGCGCCGACCAAGGCCCGCGGACCGGGCGAGATCGAGACGGCGCCGCTGATGCTCCAGCAGGCCGCGCTGGTGCTCGGCATCGCGGCCCTGCTGCCCTGGCTCGTGTCGGAGGGCTTCGACCTGTGGCGCCTGATCGCCAAGGTCGTGATCTTGATCGGTGGCTGGGCGGCCTACTGCGGCGTCGAACATGCCCACGGCAAGCGCACGCCGCTCGACGGCATCGGCAAGGCGAACAAGCTGGCGCTCCCGATCCTCGCTTACGTGCTGCTGCTCACGGGCATCGGCCTGACGCAGATTTCGGCCAAGTGGCAAGGCATGATCGAGGCCTCGGCGCTGGCCGTGGCCGCGCTCGCTTGGACGCAGGTCCACGGCTACTCGCTCGGCGGCAAGTTCAACCCGACATGGGCGCTGATCATTCCGATGTTCGGCCTCGCGGCGCTGGTCAACATCTTCGTGGTGATCGGGCTCGATAAGCCCGTCCTCGTCAAGGCTCTCGCGGTCCTCGGCTCGCTCGGCGTCGCGGGCGCGGGCGGCTTCGCCGGCAAGACGATGTTCGTGTCGATCAAGGAAGCCAAGGCTCACGGCGAGGCCAAGAAGCGCGCGGCCTCCGAGGCGCGCATGGCCGAGCGGCGCGCCAAGCGCGGCCAGTAGGCGCGACGGCCGTGACCCAAGAGGCTCCGCGCACCGCGGGCGAGATGCTCGCGCGCGCGCGGGAGTTCCTCCTGCGCAAGGGCACGGCCGAGCCGCGGCTCGAGGCCGAGCTGCTCGTCGCGCACTCGCTGCGGCTGTCGCGGCTGCAGCTCTTTCTGCGCCTCGACCAGCCGGTCGTCGAGGCCGAGGTCGCTCGCGCGCGCGACTTGCTCGTGCGCCGCGGCCAGCACGAGCCGGTCGCCTACATCACCGGAACGCGCGAGTTCTACGGCCGTTCCTTCCGCGTGGCTTCCGCCGTGCTCGTGCCGCGGCCGGAGACCGAGCTGCTGATCGACCTCGCGCGCGAGCGCGCGAAGGCGCAGAGGTGTGCGGCGCGCGTCGCGGACATCGGCACGGGCTCGGGCTGCATCGCGATCACGCTGGCGCTCGAGCTCGCGGGATCGAAGGTCACGGCCGTCGACCTCTCCGCGGCTGCGCTCGAGATCGCGCGGGCCAACGCCGCGGCGCTCTGTGCGAGCGTCGAGTTCGTCGAAGGCGATGGCCCCGAGTCGATCTCGAGCCGCGCGCCGTTCGAGCTCCTGGTCTCCAACCCGCCCTACATCGCGCCGCAGGAGCGCGCCTCGCTCGCACCCGATGTGCGCGAGCACGAGCCTGCGCTGGCACTCTTCACTCCTTCCGGTGATCCGGACCACTGGCTGCGACGACTGTGCGCCGCTGCGCGCACCCTGCTCGCTCCGGGCGGCACGCTGCTCGTCGAGCTGGGGCATCGTCAGTCCGAGCGCGCGCTCGCCGTCGCACGCGAGCACGGGCTCGAGGCTCGTGCGCACAAGGACTTCGGCGGCATCGAGCGCGTGCTCGAAGCGCGCGCGAGCCCGGCGCCGCTCTCTCAGACCGTCGTGCGCGACGCGACATAGGCGTCGATCACTTCGCGGTCGGTCTCGCTCGCGTCGTGCAGGAACACCGCGCACTCGAAGTGCTGCAGGGTCGGGCTGATCTTCTCGCAGCGCACCACGGCGCCGTGGCCGCGCACGCGGTGTGACGCGCCGCCCACGCGGAGCGGGAAGTCGAGCGCGAGCACGGTCATCAGCGGGATCGAGCGCTCGAGGTAGAAGCACACGCCCGCGCGGCTCACATCGCGCACGCGCGCCTCGTAGTGCTTGCCGTCGAGGAGGATCGTGATCGGCAGGTCCGAGTCGGCGCGCGGGTAGCGGCGGCGCTCGGCACCGCGCTTGCCACCCACCTGAATGTCACGGTTTACCATGCGCCCATCCTAGGACAGGCTCACCGAGGCTGTCCACGCGCGCGGAGTGGCTATACTCGCAGGCACCGGGCGTCCCTTCACCCCCGTCCCGGCCAGCGGAGAACGAGCGAGCCATGGCGAGCTACAACAAGGTCATTCTGATGGGCAACCTGACGCGCAAGCCCGAGGTGCGCTACCTGACCAACGGCAACGCGGTCTGCAAGTTCGGTCTGGCGGTCAACCGCCGCTTCAAGGACGCGCAGGGCGAGTGGAAGGAGGAAGCGACCTTCGTGGATGTGACCTTCTTCGGCAAGCGCGGCGAGGCCTTCGCCAAGTACCACGACAAGGGCAAGACGGCCTTCATCGAGGGCTCGCTGCGCCTCGACCAGTGGGACGACAAGCAGTCGGGTGAGAAGCGTTCCAAGCTGTATGTCGTCGGCGACGACTGGCAGTTCGTCGGGGCCGGTGAGCGCGGCGCCGCGGGCGGTGGCGGTGGCGGCGGCGGCGGTCGCGACATGGGCGGCTCGGACGAGGGTTCGGGCGGCTATGGCGGCTACAGCGGTGCCTCGAGCGCTGGCGGCGGCAACGAGGCCGGTCCGATCGAAGCCGACGACACGCCGTTCTAGGTCGAACTTCGCGTTGAAGCTGGAAGTCCAGCTGTTCGCCTCGTTGCGCGAGCGCGCGGGCCGTTCGGTCCTCGCGCTCGACGCACTTCCCGAGCCGCTCGATGTCGCGGGGCTCAAGCGCGAACTCGCGCGGCGGCATCCGGAGCTCGGCGAGCTCGGCTTCGTGCGCGGAGTCATCGGCACGAGCTATGTCAGCGATTCGACGCCGCTGTGCACCGGCATGAGCATCGCGCTGCTCCCGCCCGTGTCCGGTGGCGCTCCGGACTCCGGGCCGGCGCTCTCGCGTGGCGTGTTCGAGCTGTGCGCGGCGCCGCTCGACACCGCGCTCGCCCAGCGTCGCGTCCAGGACACAAGCTGCGGCGCCGTGTGCATGTTCACCGGCACCACGCGCGACCACCATCGCGGCAAGCAGGTCGTGAAGCTCGAGTACGAGGCGTTCGATGCGATGACCGGCCCCGAGATGGCGCGCATCTTCGATCGCTGCCGGCGCGAGCTCGAAGTCGACGACGGAGCGCGCGCGGTGCGCATGCTCGTGCAGCACCGGGTCGGTACGGTCGGAGTGGGCGAACCCAGCGTGGTGATCGCCGTCGCCAGCCCGCACCGCGACCTCGCCTTGCGCGCGGCGCGCTTCTTGATCGACGAGCTGAAGGCCTCGCTGCCGATCTGGAAGAAGGAGCACTACCACGATGGCGAGCACTGGGTGGGGGAACGCTCCTGAGCGGTTACGCGCGGGTTTTCTCCTCGCTCCGCGCCCTTCTGCCGTGGAAGGCCCCCCGTCCGCAGGGGTAACCTGCTCGGCCCATGCACCCCGAAGACAAGCCCCCCCGTCAGGTGTCCTGGCAGGCCGATGTTGCCGAGCGCGACTCGATGGATGTCGATGTGCTCGTCCTCGGCGCCGGCCCGGCCGGCCTCGCCTGCGCCATCGCGCTCAAGCGCGCGCTCAAGGCCGCGGGGCTCGGCGACAAGAGCGTGCTCGTGCTCGAGAAGGCCGAGGACATCGGCTACCACACGCTCTCGGGCGCGGTGATGGATCCGCGCGGAATGGCGGAGCTGTTCCCCGACTGGAAGGAGCGCGGCTGCCCGTTCGAGAGCGAGGTCAAGTTCGACTGCCTCGACTTCCTGCGCGCGAACGGCAAGAAGACGCGCTTCGCCGGCAAGCTCGTGCCGCCGACCCTGCACAACCACGGCAACTACATCGTCAGCCTGTACCAAGTGGTGCGCTGGATGAAGGAGCAGGCCGAGGCCGAGGGCTGCGAGGTGTTCCCGCAGTTCGCGGGGGCTGAGATCCTGTTCGAGGGCGGGCGCGTGGTCGGCGTGCAGACGCGCGACGCTGGGATCGACAAGAAGCGCGAGCCCAAGGGCACCTTCACGCCGGGCGCGAACATTCGCGCGGCGGTGACGGTGTTCGCGGAGGGCACGCGCGGCTCGCTCGCCAAGCACCTGATCGAGCGCCTCAAGCTCGGGCGGCCGGAAAATCCGCAGACTTGGGGCACGGGCATCAAGGAAATCTGGGAGCTCCCCCCCGAGCGCGGCGAGAAGCTCCTCGGCCATGTGATGCACACCGTGGGCGCGCCGATCGGCTTCGACGGCTACGGCGGCGGCTGGATCTACGGCCAGAAGGACAGCAAGCTCTCGATCGGCTATGTGATCGGCCTCTCGCACCACGACGCGAAGCTCGACCCGCACGCGCTGTTCGTGCAGTGGAAGCGCCACCCCGCGGTGGCCGAGCTGCTCGCGGGCGGCAAGGTCGTGCGCTACGGCGCGAAGACCCTGCCCTACGGCGGCTACTTCGCGATGCCGAAGCTGCAGGGCGACGGTTTCTGCATCGTCGGTGACAGCGCGGGCTTCTTGAACTCCGCGCGCTTGAAGGGCATTCACCTCGCGATCAAGTCGGGCCTGCTCGCGTCCGAGGCGATCGCGGCCGCGCTGGCGAAGGGCGACAGCAGCGCGGCGTCGCTCGCGCGCTACACGGAGCTGTTCGAGGGTTCGTGGGCCAAGGACGAGCTGTGGGCCGTGCGCAACTTCCACCAAGCATTCGACGGCGGGATGTTCGCCGGCATGCTCGACGCGGGCGTGCAGATGATCACGGGCGGACGCGGACTCGTCTCGCACCGCTCCAGCCACCGCGACTGCGACACGATGCGCCCGGTGAGCGAGTCGAAGCTGCAAAAGCCCGCCTACAACGACTCCAACTCGATGGACAAGCTGACCGATGTGTACTGGTCCGGCGCGATCCACGAGGAGGACCAGCCTTCGCACCTCGTCGTCACGGATCCCTCGATCTGCGTCGATCGCTGCACGCAGGAATACGGCAATCCCTGCCAGCATTTTTGCCCGGCCGCGGTCTACGAGTGGCCCGCGGGCCACGGTAGCGATCGCACGGCGGGTCCGCTGATCAACGCCTCGAACTGCGTGCACTGCAAGACCTGTGACATCGCCGATCCCTACCAGGTGATCGAGTGGATCGTGCCGGAAGCCGGCGGCGGCCCGAAGTACATCGACATGTGATGCGCGGCGCCGTGCGCGCGGCCCACGAATCGCAAGGAAGGACTCGCACTCGAACTATGAAGCTCTCGTTCCACTCGACCTCCGCCGCGCCCGTGCGCGCCGACCTGCTCGTCTGCTTCGCCTTTGCCGGCGAGGCCGCCCTCGTTCCGAAGGCCGTCAAGCTGCCTCAGCACCTGCGCGCGAGCGAGCCGGACGAGTTCCGCGAGCAGAAGCTCACGGATGCGGCGGAAGGCCCGTTCCGGCGCGTGGCGGTGATCGGTCTCGGCAAGCGTGCCGAGCTAGACAGCGAGCGCGTGCGGCGCGTCGCGGCGCTCGCCGTGCAGCGCGCGGACGCCTCGGGCTGCGAGAGCGTGAACATGTGGTTCGCGCCGGAAGTGTGCTCGGCGGCGGGCGGTCCGCGCGCCGTGGGTCAGGCGGCTGCGGAAGGCGCGGGGCTGGGCCTGTACCGTTTCTTGCAGCACAAGACCAAGGCCAAGGCGCCCAAGACGACGAGCGCCGTGCTCTCCGGCGGCGGCCGCGGCTTTGCGGAGGGCGCCGAACGCGGCCGCGCGATCGCCGAGGCCAACGCGTTCACGCGCGACCTGCAGAACCAGCCGGGCAACTGCATGCGCCCGCGCGACCTCGCGGCCGCGGCGACCAAGCTCGCCAAGCGCAGCCCGCGCATCCGCTGCAAGGTGCTCGACGAGCAGGCGATGGGCAAGCTCGGCATGGGCGCGCTGCTCGGCGTGAGCGCCGGCTCCGAGGAGCCCGCGCAGCTGATCCACCTCGTCTACAAGCCCGCCAAGCGCTCGCGCGGTCGCGTCGCGCTCGTCGGCAAGGGTCTGACCTTCGACGCCGGCGGCATCTCGATCAAGCCGGCCGGCAAGATGTGGGACATGAAGTACGACATGTCGGGCGGCGCGGCCGTGCTCGGCGTGTTCCATGCGCTGGCGGAGCTCGATTGCCCGTTCGAGGTGCACGGCGTCGTGCCCGCGAGCGAGAACCTGCCGGACGGCCGCGCGGTGAAGCCGGGCGACCTCGTCACGGCGATGAACGGCACGACGATCGAGGTGCTCAACACCGACGCCGAAGGGCGCCTGATCCTGTGCGACGCGCTCAGCTATGTGCTCGCCAAGGAGCGGCCCGACTGCGTGATCGACCTGGCGACGCTCACGGGCGCCGTGATCGTCGCGATCGGCCACGAGTACACGGGCCTGTTCACGAACAACGACGCGCTCAAGGACGAGCTGGTGGCCGCGGGCAACGAGACCGGCGAGAAGTGCTGGCACCTGCCGGTCGACCAGAACCACCGCGATGCGCTCAAGGGCGAAGTCGCCGACTTGCGCAACATCGCGCTCGGCGATCCGGGCGCGGGCGCGTCGATCGGCGCGGCGTTCCTGCAGCATTTCGTCGGCAACACGCCGTGGGTGCACCTCGACATCGCCGGCGCGGCGTGGGGCAGCGCGAACCGCGACTATGTCGGCGGCTCGATGGGCTCCGCGGTCGGCGTGCGCCTGCTCCTGCGCTGGCTCGAGACTCACGGCGGCAAGTGAGCCTCGCGCGCGTGCCCGTGGTGTGACCTCGCGGCGCGACCTCGCGGCGCGACCTCGTGGCGCGTCGGCGGCGCGCTCGGCGCTTCCCTCCGCGCTCCCTCGCCGCTCCTCGGCGGCGCGCGTCGGGGCGTCGTCGCCGGTGAGCTGACCCGCGCAAA
>VGYZ01000115.1 GCA_016872795.1 Planctomycetota bacterium | reverse complement strand
CCGCTCTTGGAGCGGCTGGCGCAGCTCGAGTCCGCGGTCCCGGCGGAGCACGCCTCGCGCGCGGCGGCGCTGCGCTCAGCGCTCGCGGCGCGGCTCGACACGGAGTTCGTGGCGGCGCGCGCGCGGCTCGAGAGCGAGCTCGACCGGCTGTGGAATCGCGCGCGCGACTTCGCCGGGGCGTTGGAGTGGCTCGAACGCGGCTTCGAGGCGGAAACGCGCGAGAAATTGGCGCTTTCCGCGCGGCAGTGGGGCGAGGCGGCGGGGCGTTTCGAGCTCGCGGAGCGGCGGCGGCAGGTCGAGGCGGATCGGCGCGTGTCGCTAGGAGTGCTGCAGCAGCGTCTGTCGAAGCATTACTCCGAGAGCGTGCAGGGCGAGCGAGCGCGCAAGCTGCTCGACGAGGGACGCTGGGCGGCGGCGCGCGCGGCGCTCGATGTGAGCGGAGCGGCGCTCGTGGCGGAGACGGCGGCGTCGACGGCGGGCTTCGCGGCCGGGGATGTCGAGGCGATCCTGCGCGCGATCGATTCGGAGGCCGTGCGACCGGCCGTGGCGGCGCTCGAGGAGCGCTGGCGCGGCGAGGATCGGCGGCGCGCGGCGGAGCTGCAGCGCCAGCACGATCGGCTGCTCGAGGAAATCGAGCTCGGGCGGACGAGCGATGTGCGCGCGCGCGTCGAGGAGTTGTACGCGGCCGCGCTCGCGGCGGGGCGTGTGAAGCCCGACGAGCTGCTCGCGGATGTGTCGGACGAGCTGCGGCGCAGTCGCGATGCGTTGCTCGCGGAGCTCGAGCCCGTGGCTGCGCGCGCGCGGCTGCGCGTGGCCGAGAGCCTGCTCGCCGACAACCTCGTCGATCTCGACGGTCGCTGGCGGGCGCGTCGTTTCGCGGCGATTGCGCAGCAATTCGACGCGCTCGCGCAGAGTCCGGCGCTCGCACCGGTGCGCGAGCGCTGCGCGAGCATCGCGGAGCAGGCGCGCGTGCTCGAAGGCGTGCTCGAACGCGCGGCGGCGACGCTGCGCGCGGCGTCGGGCACGGAGACGCTGGTCGAGTTGCCGTTCGGAGCGCTCACATTCCGCGGGCGCGTCGAGGAAGCGCAGCAGGCGCTCGAGCGCGGCTTCCGCTTCCGGCCGGTCGACGGTCCGGCGTCGGTGGCGCCGGGGCTGCTCGCGCTGCGCGAGCTCGACAGCGGCAAAGGCGCGCTCGTCTCGCGCGCGGCGCTCGAGGCGCTCGCCGGGATCGCGGGCAAGGAGCTCGGGCCCGATGCGCGCTTCGAGAGCGCGCTTTTGCGCTGGCACTCGGGCGAGCGCGGCGAAGCGGCGCAGCTCGTCCTCGAGCCGCCCTCGCGCGCGGAGTGGGGACCGCTGGCGGCGGAGCTCTCGGGGTGGCTCGCCGGTGAGCGCGCGAAGAGCGAGGGCGAGGCGCGGGCGCGCGTCGAGCGCGCGCGGCTGAGCTTGAGCAAGGTGCGCACGGCGGCGGCGGGCGGCGCGGCGGATGTGCGCAGTCAGGTCGAGTGGATCGACGAGCTGCTCACGCGCCAGCTCGACCTCGAGTTCGTGGCGGCGGAGGCCGAGTGGCTGCGGGCGCGGCGCGCGGAGCTGCGCGCGCAGGCGGAGCTCGACGACGCGGCGATCCTGCAGCGCGCCTACGGGCCGAGCGAGCTCGAGGTGGGGCCGACGGGCGCGGTGCGCATGCGCTGGGTGTTCGATGCGAGCTACTCGGGGCCGTTCCAGCGCGGCGAGTGGCTGTCCGATGGCGAAGGCTGGATCGCGCCGCGCTCGGCGACGCGCGATGCGGTGGCGGACGAGCGCGCGTGGCCGACCTTGTTCCTGCAGCCGCCGCTGCGGCTCGGCGATGCGCTCGAGCTGCGCGTGCAGTTCGACCAGCCCGCGCAGTCGGGCCAGCCGCGGCTCGTCTCGGTCAGCATCGCCGGCGTGCACATCGTGCTGCTCGGCGCCGCGAATCCGGGCCAGAAGGGGCGCTGGAAGATCGGCTCGGGCAACCCCGAGGCCTACGCGCAGTTGCTCGCCGACCTGCTCGAGCGCGGCAAGGGCACCGAGTTCGAGCCCCTGCAAAAGGGCCAGCGCTACAACCTGCGCATCGAGCTCAAGCAGGGCCGCGGCGACGTCAGCGTGTTCCTCGACGAGCGCCTCCTCGGCCGCGACACCCCCGTGCGCCCCGACCCCTCGAGCTACGGCGACAAGGCCCTCGTCCTGCGCTCCCTCGAACCCATCCGCCTGCGCGAACTCGAGCTGCGCGGTCGCATCCGTTGAGCGCGGCGGCTGCTCGGCACCGCGGCGTCGAGTCGCGGCGTCGAGTAAGGGCGTCGAGGCGCGGCGTCGCGTCAGGGCGTCGTGAAGCGGGCGGCGAGGGCGAGGGCGGCGTCGCAGCGCTCGGGGCCGACGATCGCTCGCACGGATTCGAGCGTGGCGGTGATGGCGGCGGGGGTGGCGCCGCAGCGGAGGGCGCCGCGCAGGTGGCTCGCGAGCTGGCGTTCTTGGCCGAGGGCGGCGAGGGCGGCGACGGCGAGGAGCTCGCGCTGGGCGGCGGAGAGGCCGGGGCGCGTGAGGACGCGGCCGTAGGCGTGGCCGAGGATCCAGCGCGCGAAGTCGGGGTGCGCGTCGGTGAGCAGCACGCGCACGCGCGGGGCGTGGTCGGCGTAGATGCGCTCGAAGAGCGCGTCGGCGCGCTCGAATTGCTCGGGCTCGGCGCGGCGCTCGTCGGGCTCGAGCTCACCCAGCCCGCCTTCCTCGGCGAGCACGCCGTAGGTCTCCACGCCGCGCGGAAAACCGGCGAACACGTGGACTTGCAGCACGGTCTCGCGCCACGCGCGGTCGGGCTCGCCCGCGGGCGCGGCGCGGCGCAGCGCGCGCACGGTGTCCCAGTCGCCGAGCACGGCGGCCGCGAAGAGCTGCGCGAGGCGCAGATCCTGCGCGAGCGCGCTCATCGCGGCCAGGAGCCGATGGACTCGCCCATGCGCAGCGACTTGCCCGGCGCGAGCTCGCTCGCAGGCAGCGGCCCGCCCGGCGGCACGACGAGGATCACCGTCGAGCCCATCTCGAAGCGCGCGAGCTCTTCGCCGAGCGCGAGCGCTCGCGGGCTGGCGAGGCGGCCCGAGCTCGCCTGCTCGACGCCGACGACCTTGATGCGGCCGACATTGAGGGCGCCGACCATCACATAGAAGAGCGGGCCGCGCGCGGTCTCGATGCGCATCACGCAGCGCTCGTTGATCGAGAACACCTTGGGGCGCGCGGCGAGCACCTTGGGCGCGACCGAGTAGCGCGCGCCCGGCAGCCACACGGCCTCGACGAGCGAGCCCGCGACCGGCGTGTGCACGCGGTGGTAGTCGCGCGGCGAGAGGTAGATCGTCCAGGCGTGGCCGCCGTCGAGCGCGATGTCGGAGCCGACCGGCCCGAGCAGCTCGCGCACGGAGTAGGGGCGGCCCTTGGCCTGCAGGATCGTGTCGCGCTCGATGCGGTCGATCGACTGCACCGTGCCGTCGCAGGGCGAGGGGAAGACGCGCGCGTCGCTCGGAAACGGGCGCGCGCCGTCGACGAGGCGGCGCACGAAGAACGCGCCCATCGACGGGTGCTCCTCGAGCGGCAGGCGCACCTCGCTCAGGTTCACCTCGTAGGCGCGCGCGTAGGTGCGGAAGATCGGGGCCCGCAGCGGGCGGGGGATGCCACGGTCCGCGAGCCAGCCCAGAGCGAACGAGAGCCCGCGGCGCAGCGGCGTCGCGCTCACTCGCGGCCGCGTCCTCGGGCGGGAGCTCTGCCCGCCTCGCCTTGGTTCGGCGGCGTAGGACCGCCGTTGGTCTGTCCCCCGAAGCGCGCATCGACGCGACCGCCGAAGTCGAAGCCCATGCCGCCGCCGCGCATCTGCTCGCGCTGCCAGTCGCCGATCTGCTGGCCGAGGTTGTCGCCGAATGTGCCCTTGAGCTCGTTCTCGCTCCATGTGCGGTAGTCCTCCCACGCGGTGCGCATGTCGGTTCCGTTGCCCTGCCCGCCGCGCATGCCGGCGAACATCGCGTCGCGCTTCGCCGAGGCGAGGGCGAGGTAGTCGCTGTAGCGGGTCTGGTCGGCGGGGGAGAGGCCGAGGTCCTTGGCCGCGCGCTCGGCCATGCGATCGAGAGCTTCCTTCTCGCGCGCCTTGCGCTCTTCGTCGCGCTTGTGCTGCTCGCGCTGGCGCTCCTCTTCCATCACGCGCACGATCGCGTCGCGCTGCAAGTCGGCGACGGCGTCGACCGTGGCGACCTTGCCGGTCTCGCGCGGGGCGTCGTTGGCGGCCGCGTCGCGGCGAGCGAGCTGCGCGCGCAGGTCGTCGACTTCGCGCTGCAGGTTGGCGACCGCGCCGCGCAGGCCGTCGAGCTCGGCGTCGGCGAAGGGCTTGGCCTCGGCCGAGGGCGCCGCGGCCACCGCGTCGTCCTTGGCGGCGACCGGAGCCTCGCCGGTCGTCGGGGCGCTTGGCTTGGACTGCAGGGCGAGGGTCGCTCCGGCGTAGCTGGCGACGGCCGCGCCCGCGAGGACGAGGGCGATCTGGATGGGCTTCATGGCGTGGACCTGCTGGTGGTTCGAGTGCAACGGAATGGTAGCGCGGGAGACCCCGAGTACGAACGGGGACCACATGGAGGGCTCCAACCCGGCGCGTAGCCAGACGGTCCGCGTCCGTAGGATTTTTTTCACCGAGCGAACTCTCTGCCCGTCGCAGGCTCGGCTCGCCCCGGGCTCGGGACGGCCTCGTCTGGCCCTGCGCGGGGGGTAAGGGCCGCGCCCCCCCCGGACCGAATCGAACCCCATGGATTTCCAGCTTTCCGAAGAGCTCACGATGGTGCGCGACCTCGCGCGCGACTTCACCGACTCCGAGATCCGGCCGCGCTCGGCCGAGATCGAGCGCACGCACCAAATCCCGCGCGAGCTGCTCGACAAGCTCGCGGAGTGCGGGCTGATGGGCGTGGCGGTGCCGGAGGAGTACGGCGGCTCGGGGCTCGGCGAGACCGGGCTGTGCGTGGTGATGGAAGAACTCACGCGCGGCGACTTCTCGGTCGCGGTGACCTTCGGTGCGCACGCGTCGATCGGCGCCATGAGCGTGATCGTCGGCGGCAGCGAGGAGCAGAAGCGGCGCTGGCTGCCGGACATGGCGGCGGGCAAGCTGCTCGGCGCCTACGCGCTCTCCGAGGCCGACGCGGGCTCGGACCCCGGCGCGATGAAGACCACGGCGGTGCGCGACGGCAACGAGTGGGTGCTGAACGGCGAGAAGGTCTGGATCACGAGCGGCGACATCGCGGACCTCGTGACGGTCTATGCGATCACGGACACGCACAAGCGCGCGCACGGCGGCATCACGGCCTTCATGGTGCCGCGCGATGCCAAGGGATTCTTCGTCGGGAAGCGCGAGGAGAAGCTGGGGCAGCGCGGCTCGTCGACGGTGACGCTCGCGTTCGACGGCGTGCGCCTCTCGGATGAGCAGCGCCTCGGCGAGGTCGGCGCGGGCTTCAAGATCGCGATGGGCACGCTCGATCGCGGTCGCCTCGCGCTCTCGGCGAACTGCCTCGGCTGCGCGAAGGAAGCGCACGCGCTCTCGGTCAGCTACGCGAACCAGCGCGAGACCTTCGGCAAGAAGCTCGGCGAGCATCAGGCCATCGGCTTCATGCTGGCCGACAACGCGGCGGACATCTACGCCATGGAGTCGCTCATGTATCGCACGGCGTGGATGTGCGACACCAAGCAAGCTTTCAGCCGCGAATCCGCCATCTCCAAGCTGTTTGCGAGCGAAGCCCTCGACCGCATCGTCGACCGCGCCGTGCAGATCCACGGCGGCATGGGCTACTCCGCCGAATACGTGATCGAAAAGCTCTACCGCGACGCCCGCGTCACGCGCATCTACGAAGGCACGAGCGAAGTCCAGCGCCTCGTCATCGCCCGCGATGTCTTGAAGCGCGGCTCGTGAGTCGCCGCTCCTGAGGCGCGCGACGGCGCGGCTAGCGCGTGCGGGCGACGAGACCGTGGCGGGAGAGCTCTTCGAGGAGCAGGTCGGCGCGGGAGGCGACGGTGGCTTCGGCGGGCAGGCGCAGGAGGTGGTAGCCGAACTCGCGGTAGGTGACGACGAGGGAGGCTTCGATCTCGCGGGCGCGCCTTAGGTCGGAGGTGCGGCCGGTCTCGATGCGCGGCTTGAAGGGCAGGCAGATCTCGCACAGCACGATCAGGTCGTAGCGCGAGCTCGCGACGGCGGCCTTGACGAAGGGCGTCGGCGGGGCGCCGGCGAGGCGCATGTAGGCGAGGCCGTCGACCAGGCCGCGGTCGCAGAAGACGGCGGCGGCGCTCTCCTGCCGCGCGGCGTACTCGAGCTGCAACTGGCGCTGGGCGATGCGCTCTTGGAACTGCGGAACATGGGTCAAGCGCCAAGCGCGGGCTCGGTCGCGGCCGAGCTCGGCCACGAGCTCCTCGATCACCGAGATCGCCGCCTCGGGCACGACGGCGAAGCCCCGCGCGGCGAGTTCCGCGAGCAGGGTCGTCTTGCCGCTGTGGGGGCCGCCGGTGATTGCGATCTTCACGGGGGGGACGTGAGGCTGAGGCATGGTAGCGCCGAGCCGCCGAGCGCGGGGGCCGGTACCGGAGGTGGCCGCCGCTCGCTTTGACTTCCCGGAGGCTCTCCCTATCATGCTTGGCCCTTTCGCCGTCCCCACAGGCCCCCTTCGTTTCCACCGCGAGCGACCCATGTCCCGGCCCGACACCGTGATCATCCTGGCTGCCGGCCAGGGGACCCGGATGAAGACCGGCTGGGCCAAGGTCATGGCGCCGCTGTGCGGGCGGCCGATGATCGCGTGGGTGGTCGAGCTCGCCCTGGCGCTCGAACCCAAGCGCGTGCTGGTCGTCGTCGGCTACCGCGCCGACGAGGTCACGGCGGCGCTCGCCGGGCTCGATCCCAAGGGCCGCATTCGCACCGTCGTGCAGGCCGAGCAGAAGGGCACGGGTCACGCGGTGCAGTGCTGTCTACCGGGGCTCGGGAACGATCCGGGGCGAGTCGTGCTGCTCTACGGCGACATGCCGTTGCTCGCGGCGCAGAGCCTCGAGATCCTGTGCGCCGAGCAGGCGGCGACGAAGGGCGGCATGGCGCTGCTCACCTCGCGCCCGGCGAACCCGCGCGGCTTCGGTCGCATCCTGCGCGGCGCGGACGACTCGGTGGCGCGCATCGTCGAGGAGAAGGACGCGACCACGGGCGAGCGCACCGTGCGCGAGGTCAACCTCGGCGTGTACTGCTTCGACGGGCGTTTCCTCGTCGAGAGCCTGCCCAAGCTCAAGAATGCCAACGCCCAGCGCGAGTACTACATCACGGATGTGGTCGGCATGTTCGCGCAGGCCGGCAAGCGCGTACTGCCGGTCGAGATCACCGACGAGCGCGAGGCGATCGGCGTCAACACGCTCGTGCACCTCGCCGAGGCGCGCGCCGCGCTGCAGCAGCGCATCCTGGAGACCCACATGCTCGCCGGCGTGTTCGTCGAGGATCCCGCCACGACCTACATCGCCCACGGGGTGACGATCGGCGAGGGGACGCACATCGCGCCGTGCAGCGTGATCGAGAAGGGCTGCGCGATCGGCGCGGGCTGCCACATCGGGCCGTTCGCTCACTTGGGCGAGGACACGACCCTCGCGGATGGCGCGGAAATCGGCAACTTCACCGAGACCAAGCGCTCGCGCATCGGCAAGCAGTCCAAGGCCAAGCACCTCGCCTACATCGGCGACGCCGAGCTCGGCGAGCGCGTGAATGTGGGCGCCGGCACGGTGTTCGCGAACTACGACGGCGCGAAGAAGCACAAGACGACCGTGGCGGACCGCACCTTCCTCGGCTGCGGGACCGTGCTCGTGGCGCCCTGCTCGACGGGCGCAGGCGCGACGACCGGCGCCAACGCGGTGGTGACGCATGGTTCGCATGTGGGCGCGGGCGAGTTGTGGGTGGGCGTGCCGGCCAAGGCCAAGGCGCGCCGCAAGAACGGGAGCGCCTGAAAGAAGCACGCCATGGGCTACACCAACGACCGCCTCGTGTTGATGTCGGGCACCGCCCACCAAGATCTCGCGCAGTCGATCAGCGCCGAGCTCAGCCTGCCCGTCGCGAACGCGCACATCGGGCGCTTCCCGGACGGCGAGATCGACATCAAGGTCTACGACGACATCCGCGGCGGCGATGTGTTCGTGATCCAGCCGACCTGTCCGCCGGTCAACGAGAACTGGATCGAGCTCCTGCTCATCATCGACACGCTGCGGCGCGCGAGCGCCGGGCGCGTCACGGTGGTGATGCCGTACTACGGCTACGCCCGCAAGGATCGCAAGGACGAGGGCCGCGTTCCGATCAGCGCCAAGGTCGTCGCCAACACGCTCGCGAGCGTGGGGGCCGACCGCATGCTGACGATGGACATGCACGCGGCCCAGATTCAGGGTTTCTTCGACATCCCCGTCGACCACCTCTACGCCAAGCCGGTGCTGATGGCGGGCGTCAAGCGCCTGGGCATCGAGAACCCGGTGATCGTCACGCCGGATGTCGGCGGCGTGAAGATGGCGCGCGCTTGGGCCAAGGCCATCGGCGCCGACCTCGCCATCGTCGACAAGCGCCGCATCTCGGGCTCCGAGATCGCCGTCGAGCACATGATCGGCACGGTCGAGGGCCGCAATGTCATCATCGTCGACGACATGATCTCGACCGGGGGCTCGATCTCGGAGGCCGCCGCGATCACCCGCCGCCACGGGGCCAAGAAGATCGTCCTCGCCGCCACCCACGCCGTGTTCTGCGGCCCTGCCGTCCAGCGCCTCGACGCCTGCCCAGCCGACAAGATCCTGGTCACGGACACCATCCCGCGCCGTGGGGACAGCCCCAAGGCGCTCGAAGTCGTCAGCGTCGCGGGCCTCCTTGCCCGCGCCATCCGCAACATCCACCGCAGCGAATCTGTAAGCTCGCTCTTCGAGGAAATCCAATGAAGCAGACCAAGCAAGCCCCGACCGCCGTCCTCCAGTCCGAGCCGCGCAAGCAGCTCGGTTCGCGCACCGCCGCCGCCCTGCGCGCGCTGGGCCGCATTCCCTCCTCGCTCGAGCTCACGAAGACGGCTCCGCACGTCGACTTCTCGATCGACGCGGACGAGTTCCTGACGGCCCGCCGCCATCACCAGCATGTGTTCGAGCTGGACTTCGCGGGCAACAAGGAAGCCGCGATCGTGCGCCACCTCGACTGGGACACCTTCGGCGAGTCGATCATCCATGTCGAGTTCCGCCGCGTCGACCTGAAGCAGAAGACCGAGGTCGAGGTCGACCTGCACTTCGTCGGTCATCCCAAGGGCGTGCTCAACCAGCTCGTGGCGCATGTCAAGGTGCTGGCGCTGCCGACCGAGATCCCCGATGAGCTCGAAGTCTCGGTGGCCGACCTCGAGCCGGGCACGAGCGTGACCGCGGCCCAGATCAAGCTGCCCGCCAATGTCGACCTCGTGACCAACCCGGCCGTGACGGTCGCGCGCATCAGCGAGATCAAGATCGAAGTCGTGGCCGCCCCGGTCGCCCCGGAGGCTGCCGCCGGTGCCACCGCGGGTGCTGCTCCGGGTGCCGCCGCGGGTGCCGCCGCGGGTGCCGCCGCGG
>VGYZ01000114.1 GCA_016872795.1 Planctomycetota bacterium | reverse complement strand
CGCCGGGCGCGCCGCCGCCTGTGTTGGATGTGCCGCCGGCTCCCGCGGCGTTGTCCTGCGCGATCGAGAGGATCGGCACCACCGGGACCGGCTGAACTTCCATCTGCGTGAGCAGGTCCTCGCTGAAGCGCACGATGCGCGTGTAGGTGACGATGCGCTTGTCCGCGGGAGCGATCCGCAGTTGCTCGTGGGACAGGCGCGGAGCCAGCTCGAGCGTCAAGCGAATCTCGAGGCGCTTGGGCAGGCCGACCTCTTCCTCGTCCTTGTCGCCCCAGTCATCGAGGCCGTCCACGTCGGGTCCATCCTCGTCGAAGACCTCGATTTCGAGGTGCTTCACGTGGTCGTGGAGGAAGGTGTAGGTGCCGCCGTCGAAGGGCTCGTCGTCGATCCCGAAGTCCTCGCGCCGATACAGCTCGAGGAACTCGTCATCGGAGGGGGAGAGCCGCAGCGCGTAGCCCACTTCGTTGACATCGGCGCGCACGAATCGGCGGTCCGCCTCGGTCAGCACGAGGCTGTCCGTGGTGGTCACGAAGTCGATGCGGTCGGCGTCACGGCCGAGGAGCACGCGGTTCTTCACGCGCAGCGCCTGATCCGCCTCGCGGTCGTAGACCATGATCCCGCGCAGGTCGCGTTCGATCAGATCCATGATCGCGGGGCCAGCGAGCTGGGTCTCTTGGATGTTGTGGATCGTGTCGCGGCTGATGCGCGTGGCTTCGAGCAGCTGCGTGAGCGCGAGCATGATGCCGCTGACGATCATCAGCGCGACCAGCACCTCGACAAGGCTGAAACCGGAGCGCGAGCGCGCCGGACGCAGGACTTCTTCGTCGCACTTCATCGCGAGGTACCTCCACGTCCTCGACCGCCGGTACCGCTGCGTCCACCGGTGCCCGTGTTGCCGCTGCCGCCGCCAGCCCCGCTCTCGCCGGAGGAATCGGCTCCATCCGCAACCGCTTCCGCGTCTTCTTCTTCCTCGGGGTACAGCTGACGCCATGGCAGCCAGCGCTCGAGGATGTAGTCGTTGCGCATGTCCTGGATCTTCGGGAAGCTCACCTTGATCTGGATCTTTTCGTAGGCCTGCTCTTCTTCATCTTCGGATTCCTCGGCATCCTCGGCGCGGCGCTCGCGCTCGCGGCGCTCGCGCTCGGCCTGCCAGTTGTCGAAGGCGCGCTGGTCGGTCGGGTCCGGGCGGAAGTTCTCGTCGCCGATCACGACCTCGTAGGAGAAGTCCGGATAGCCCTCCTCGGCATAGGTTCCGTCGAGACGCTCGTTGTCGAGGTCATCGGCATACTCACCGGCTTCGATCTGGCCGAGGGTGAGCAGCGCCAGCTCGCGGGAGAGCTTCAGGTTGCGCGAATAGGCGGCCGTGAGCTTGGCGGCGTTGAGGACTTGCAGCATCCACGCCAGAGCAAGTCCGATCAGCGCGATCGTGACCGCGACCTCGGCCAGCGTGAACCCGCGGCGCAAGCGGCGCGTGATCAATGGAAGTCTCGATCTTCCGGCGGACGCCGCTGGAACTCGCCGTCGTGGAACTGGATCAGGCCGGTGAGCGCCTGCACCTCGATCGTGTAGATGTTCTCGAAGGGCTGCTGGAGCAGCACGATGGTGTGGTCGCTGGCGCTGCCGCGCGAGTCGAAGCGCACCTCACAGCGGCCGCGGTTGATGATCTGCCCGGCGACCGTGATGGACTGGAACTCCACGCCCTCGGGAAGCTCGTGCCAATCGAGCGCCATGCGTTCCTCGTCATTCACCGCGAGGCCCCCGACGCCGCCGGCGCGGAAGGGCGTGATCACGCGGTAGCCGCGAGGATGCCCGTCTTCTGCTTCGAAGTAGTACTCGACGCGGAACTCCGCCCCGCGCGACACGGCGTCCGAGCGCGTTTCCTGCAGCGTCGAGGCCAGCTCGCGCACGGCCGAGTTGAGCCGCGTGCGGGGCAGGAGCGCTTCCCAGGTGATGTAGACCAGCGTCGAGAGCAGCGCGAGCACGAGGATCGCCAGCATCAGTTCGATCAGGCTGAAGCCGGCGCTCCGGTGGCGGGCGCGCTGCTCGTCGAACACGGCCTACTTCTCCTTGTTGCGCATCGAGAAGTTGTCGATGTCCGCGTCGTCGCCCTGGCCGCCGGGCTGGCCGTCCTTGCCGAAGCTGATGATCTTCGGCGTGCTGCCGCCGGTGGCGGGCTCGAACACATAGGGGTTGTTCCACGGGTCGTTGGGGACCGTCGTGAAGCCCTTCAAGAAGGTGCGGCCGTTGTCGTCGGGCGTGACGAGGATCTGCAGGTCGTCGGGGTAGCGCCCGCCGTTCTCGATGGCGTAGGTGTCGATGGCCTGTTCGAGGGCCGCGATGTCCATCTCGGCCTTCTTCTTCTGGGCAAAGGTCAGGCGGTCGAGCAGGTTGGGCACGACGAAGGTCGCGATCAGTCCGAGGATCACGATCACGACCATCAGTTCGGCGAGCGAGAAGCCCGCGCGCGAGCGGCGGGCACGGTGGTGGCGGGAGAGGGTCATGGTGATGAGGCCGCGCGGGGCGCGGCGACTAGGAAACTTGGACGACCGGGATCACTGGATCTGCCCGACCTTGAGGATCGGCAGCACGATGGAGATGACGATGTAGCCGACGATGAGCGCGAGGAACACGATCAGGATCGGCTCGAGCACGCTGGTGAGGCGCGCCGTCGTGATCTCGATCTCCTCGTCGTAGGCCGCGCCGATGCGGTCGAGCATCTGCTCGACCTCGCCGGACTGCTCGCCCACTTGAACCATGTAGCACACGACCGCGGGGAAGGCGCCCGAGGCGCGCATGGGCGTGCCGATGTCGGTGCCCTCGACGATGCGCGAGCGGAGCAGCTCGGTGGCGTCGGAGATGACACGGTTGCCGACGACATTGCGCGTGATCTCGAGGCTCTGCACCACGGGGACGCCCGACTGCAGCAGCGTGGAGAGCGTGTGGGTGAAGCGCGCGACAGCTTGCTTGCGCAACAGGTCGCCGAGCACCGGCAGGCGCAGCAAGGTGCGGTCGATCCACAGGCGGCCGGCGCCGTTCTTGCGGTAGATGCGCTCGAAGGTGAACGAGATCGCACCGACGAGGAGCGCCCCGGCCCACCAGTAGTTCTTGAACAGGTCGCTGATCAGGATCAGCACGCGCGTCGGTCCGGGCAGGGTCTGGCCGGTGTCCGTCAGCATGGCCGTGATCTTCGGCACCACGAGCGTCATCAGGATGCTGACCACGATCACGCCGATGCCGACCATCATCGCCGGGTATGTGAGCGCGCTCACGACCTTGCGGCGCAGCGCGCGCTGGGCCTGCATGTAGTCGGCGAGGCGCGTGAACACGATGTCGAGGTTGCCCGTCGCTTGGCCGGCGCGGACCATGTTGACATACAGGTCGTTGAACCAGCCCGGGTGCTCGGCGAGCGCATCGGCCAGCGAGGCACCCTGGCTCACGCGCTCGCGGATCTCGCGGAACATCGTCTGGGCGGCGCGGTGTTCGGTTTGCTCGATCAGCGCCTTGAGCGCCTCGATCAGCGGAATGCCGGCACCGAGCAGGGTGCCGAGCTGGCGCGTCGCGGCTGCGACGATCTCGAGGTTGGCGGAGCTCGGGCCCGAGCTGGCTGCACGAATGGCGTTGAGCCGTGCGATCAGGCCCGGACCCTTGCCCTTCGCGGAGCCCGACGCGACGCCCGTCTTCTGGCCGCCGCGCAGCTCGCTGATCTCGCTGACGAGCACATTGTCGCGCCGGAGCTTGGCACGCGCATCGCGCGGCGTGTCCGCGTCGACGATGCCGGTCTTGGTGCCGCCACCTTGGGCATAGGCCTTGTACTGGTAGATCGGCACGGCGCGCTCAGCCCATGTCCAGCTGTGTCACGCGCAACACCTCGTCGGGGGTGGTCTGGCGCGTGCGGATCTTGTCGACGCCATCCGCGCGCAGCGAGATCATGCCGCCTTCGACGGCCTTCTTCTTGAGCTGCGTCGCGTTGGCGCCATTCATGACCAGAGTGCGCAGATCCTCGGACATCTCCATGAACTCGTAGATGGCGGTGCGTCCCGCATAGCCCGAGTTGAAGCACTCTTGGCAACCCGTGCCGTGGGCCACCAGCCCGCCGAGATCCGCCGCGGTGAGGCCGAGCTTCTTGCACTTGGCGGCCCACTCGTCGTTGATCGGCACGATCACCTTGCAGTGCTTGCAGATCGTGCGCACGAGGCGCTGGGCGATGACGAGCACGATCGAACTCGACACGAGATACGGCTCGACGCCTTGGTCGACCAAGCGCGTCACGGTGCTCGGCGCGTCGTTGGTGTGGACCGTGGAGAAGACCAGGTGGCCCGTGAGGGCCGCGCGGATCGCGACTTCGGCCGTCTCGAGGTCGCGGATCTCGCCCACCATCATCACATCCGGGTCCTGACGCAAGAACGAGCGCAGGCCCGAGGCAAAGGTCAGCCCCTTCTTGGCGTTGACCTGCACTTGGCTGATGCCCGACAGCGAGTATTCGGCCGGGTCCTCGATCGTCAGCACGTTCTTTTCCGTGGTATCGACCTCGGTCAGCGCCGCGTAGAGCGTGGTCGTCTTGCCCGAGCCGGTGGGGCCGGTGACGAGGATGATGCCGTGGTTGTAGCTCGAGTACTCCCGCAGCATGGCCTCGTTCTTCGCACTGAGGCCGATCTCTTGGAGCGAATAGAGCTTGGCCGTCTTGTCGAGCAAGCGCATGACGATGCGCTCACCCTGCGTGGTCGGAACCGAGCTGATGCGGACATCGACCTCGCCCTCGCCGATCTTGATCGTCGCGCGGCCGTCCTGCGGCAGGCGACGCTCGGCGATGTCCATCTTGCCCATGACCTTGACGCGGCTGACGATGGCTTCGAGCGCCTTCCGCGGGATCGGATCCATGTCGTACAGGATGCCGTCGATGCGAAACCGGACCTGCATGCGGTCGGGGTAGGGGTGGAAGTGCACGTCGGACGCGCGCAGCTTCAGTGCCTGGAACAAGATCGTGTTGACGAGCTTGATGATCGGCGCCTTGTTCGAGGTGTCGAGGACGTCCTCGCCCTCCTCGATCTTCTCCGCAAGACCAGCGATGTCGCCGTCCTCGGCCACATCGGCCAGCGCCTCGTCGACGCCGTCCGCCTTGTGGCGGTAGGCGCGCGCGATCAGGCGATTGATCTCTTGCCGCGGTGCGAGCACCGGCTCGATGTCCGACCCGTAGAGGGCCGAGAGGTCGTCCATCGGATGCGGGTCGAGCGGATTGCAGGTGGCGACCTTGAGCACGCCATTCTGCTCGTCGATGGCGACGAGGTTGTAGTTGCGGGCGAACTGCACCGGGATGCGGTTCACGAAGGTGCCCGGAGGAGTGGCATCTTCGAGCGACTCGCGGAACTCGAAGCCCAGATGCACGGCGTAGGTGCGCAGCAAGGTGCTCTCGGGCAGGTACTCTCGCTGCAGGATCACGCGGTCGAGGGAATCCCCCGACTCGACCGCGAGCTTGCGGCAGTCCTCGAGGCGCTCGCGAGAGAGCCCCGCGTCGACGAGCAGGTCGGAAAGGCTGGCCACGGTCGCTTGCCTACTTCGGGTTCTTGGTGCCCCCGCCGGTCGCGGGCTCGAGCTTCTTCGACGGGTCGGCGCCGACCATGTCGGGCGTCGTCTCGCCGGAGCCGGGGCTGCGGAACAGCGGCACGTCGAAGCTGCCGAGGTCGACGGCGCCCAGGACCTTGCCGAAGTTCGGGTCGATGATGCGCACGCGCTCGGCCTCGATGCGCTCGGCGGCCTCCAGCTTCGTCTTGTAGCTCATCGCCGCGAGGTCCGAGAAGTTCGGGTCGCGCAGGATGTGCGGCGTCACGAAGAAGTACAGCGTCGTGCGGTTGTCGCTGTCGGAGTCGCGCCGGAAGAGCGCGCCGAGCAGCGGGATGTCGCCGAGCCACGGGATCATGGACCGCGTGCGCACTTTGTTGTCGACGATGATGCCGCCGACCACCATGGTGTCGCCGTTGGGCACATTGACTTGCGTGTTGATCGTGCGCGTCAGTCGCGGCGGGGGAATGGCGCCGCTCGCTTGGCCTTGGAAGGTCGCGACTTCGAGCGCGACATTCAGGCGCAGGTAACCCGAGGCCGAGATGGACGGCGAGATGTCCATCGTGATGCCGGCCTTCTGGTAGTCGTTGAAGTTCTGCTGCGTCTGGCCGCCCACGCCCGTGGCGGTGATCTGCGTCGTCGGCTGCTCGTCGAGCGTCTTGACCGTCGCGTTGCCGTTGTTCGTGACCAGCACGCTCGGGATGTTGAGCACATTGGCTTCTCTGCGCCCTTGCAGGGCCACGATCAGCGCCGGCAGGTTGAAGGTGTCGCCGTCGAGCAGGCCGGCCGTGATGCCCTGCGCCGAGTCGAGCGGGATGCGCTGGTCGAACACGCCGTCGCCGTCGGAGTCCTCGAAGGTCGACAGGCCGAAGTTGGTCAAGCCGAAGCTGCCCGAGCCGGAGCCCGGCAGGTCCGCGCCGCCGAGCTCGACGCCGAGGTCGAGCGTCTCGCTGCCCGTGAGCTCGATCAGCGCGGTCTCGATCAGCACCTGCTCCTGCCGGCGGTCGAGGCGCTGGACCAGCTCGACCACTTCCTCGTAGCGACGGCGGCTGGCGGCGATCAGCAGCGAGTTGGTGGTCTCGTCGGCGACGACGATGACCTCGTTGTCGCGGCTCGAGAGTCCCTGCGCGGCGGGCTGGGCGGCGCCGCGGCCACCGCCGCCGCCCGAGGTCACGCGCGAGGCGCCTTCGATGAAGTCTTCGAGGACTTCCGCGAGGTCCTCGGCCTTGACGTGGTCGAGCGCGTAGACGTGGTAGGTGCGCTCGGGCTCGACCACTTCGACGTCGAGGCGCGCGACGAGCTCCTTGATGGCGGCCATGTCCTCGGGCAGCGCCATCACGAGCAGCGAGTTGGTGCGCGGGTAGGTCAGGATCTTCGACTCGCCGCCGCCGCCGGAGATCTGGCCGGTCGCGCCCTGCGGGTTGGCCTGACGCTGGGTCTGAGCCTCGCGCTTGCGGGCCTCGAGCAGCTGCTCGAGGATGTCGGAGAGGTCCTCCGCCGCCGCGAACTCGAGCGGGATCACATCAAACTGCGGCGTGACGCCGGTGTCCTGTCCCGCCAGATCGTCGACGAGCCTGAGAATGCGCGCGAGCGACACGACCTGCGACGCGAAGCCTCGCAGCACCACGCTCTGCGTGTTGGCGACGGGCAAGATCGGCTGCTCGTTGTTGCCCTGCCCGCCGATGATGCCGCGCAAAGAGCTGCCGAGCGTGCGCACATCCGTGTTCGGCAAGTGCATCACCGTCATGATCTGCGTCGCAACCTGATCGGCGTACTTGTCGATTTCGTCCGGCAGGATGTAGATCGCATCGTCCTTCAACACCGTCCTGCCGGCGGCGGCCTGCGCGGGACTCGAGGACTGGATCAGGTAGACGGCGAGGTGGTCGGGTCCGACCTTGGTGATCGTGAACCCGTGGATGAACATCAGGATCTGGTAGAACTCGTAGAACTCCGACTTCGGGATGCGCTTCTCGCCGAACATGCGCACCTTGGCGTCGAGCAGTGCGGGCTGGATCACCTTCTGGTCGAAGTTGAAGTTCTTGCCCGTGGCGATCTGGCACATCTTGGTCAGCCACAGGAGGTCGAGGGATTCACCCTCCTCGTCGAGGTTCAAGATGTAGAAGTCTCCGGACTCCTGAATCTTGGGGATCGAGCCCTGCGCCGAGCCCGAACTCGCCGTCGACGCCGAGGATCCGCCGGTGCTGGCCGCGGGGGCCGCACCGGCGTTGCCAGCGCGCGGAGTCTGGCCGCGAGGGCTGGCGTTGGCCGATCCCGTGCTCGCGCCGTCACGGTTGCCTTGGTTGGCGGGCGGATTGCCCTGCGCGTTGGCCTGCGGATTGCCCTGCGCGTTCACCGGAGCCACGGGCGGATTCAGCGGGGGCTGCCCCCCGCGCGGGAAAGACTCCACAGCGGCCTGATTGGTGGCCTTGGCGGCCTCGGCGGCCTTGTTCGCCTGGTCCTTGGCCTGCTTGTCGAGCAGATCCTGCTTGACCGCGTCTTCGTCGGTCTGGGCCACAAGCGGAGAGGTGAGTGCGGCGGCCAGGCACAGGGGCAGGAGTACGGGGCGGCAACTCATCGGGGCGAGGTGTCCCATGAAAGGGCGTATCCCATTGAAATGGCGAAACTTAGCGCGGTGAAGCGCGACTTGGCTCGGACTCTAGGAAGCGTGGGAAGGGGAGTCAAAGGGCTCTCGTCAGACCAAGGGGTGCGAGGCGAAGGGTGTCGGGCGGACGGACGACGGGCCACGCGCTTTCTTCCCGCGGGCGCCCGCGCCGGCATGGAGGGCGCAGTGCACGGGCCTCTAGACGGTAGGATCTTCGACCCATGGAACTGCGGCAGCTCTTCGCGCCCGCCGACTTGCTCGTCGGCTTCGATCCGATGGACAAGTGGGACGCCATCGCTCGGCTCGTCGAGCACCTCGTGGCGCAGGGCAAGCTGCCCTTGGGTGCGGCGTCCGCCGTGGTCGAGCAGGTGCTCGCCCGCGAGCGCTCGATGTCCACCGGCATGGAGCGAGGCATCGCCATCCCGCATGCGGCCGTCGAGCAGGCCGACCATGTGGTCGCCTGCATGGGCATCGTGCAGCGCGAGCGCGGACTCGACTTCGGGAGCATCGACGGCCAACCCACGCGGATCGTCGTGCTGCTCGTGATTCCTCGTTCGCAGAAGCTGCTCCACATCCGCACGCTCGCCGACATGGCGCGCGTGCTGGGAAACGACACGGTGCGCGAGACGATCATCGCGGCCGCGGATTCCGCGCGCGCTTGGGAGAGCCTCGCCTCCGGCGACGCCGCCACGCGCCGCTAGGGGGCCCGAGTTCAGCGTGCGCTCGACGGCGCGGATTCTCGGCGCAGCGTGGCTCGCGGGTGCGGGCGCCATGGGGCTACAGGCGGCGTGGTTGGCCCACGCCGGCCTCGTTGCCGGGCAGTCGGTCGCGGGCGCCTACGGGCCCGGGGCCTATGTCGCTGGCTGGGCGCTGGGAGCGTGGCTCGGCGCTCGCGCGCGCTGGACGGGACACGCGCTGGCCGCGCGCGGGGCGGCGTGGACATTGGGGGGCAACGCAGTCGCATGGGCGTTGCTCTCCCACGACCTGCCGTTCACGACCCCGCGCGTCTTGCTGGCCCTCGCGCTGTGCGCACTGGGTTCGGGGTGGTTCCTGACCAGCGCCGCGCGAGTGCTCGGAGAACGCCTTCCCCGCGCCGGGATCGGCGCGCTGCTCGCCTCCAACTTGGTCGGTGCGATGTGCGGCGCGCTCGCGCTCGGGCTGTTCGCCACGGCAGAGTGGGGGCGCGCTCGCGCGCTCGCGCTGGCGCTGCTGCTCTTGGTGGGGAGTTTCTTGCTGTTGCCGCGCCTCGCGCTCGCGGCGAAGTTGGAGGGCGTGCGCGCCGCGACGGATCCGCTCGCGTTCGTGCTGGTGGCAGGCACGACGCTGTGCGGCCTCGGCCTGGAGTGGATCTGCGCGCGCGTGGCCGTGATGTGGATCGGCAGCGAGACGGCGCAGCTGACGCTCGTCGTGGCGGTCGCCTTGCTCGCGTTCGCAGGGGGAGCCGTCGCGGCGCGCTGGATCGGATCTGGCGCGCGCGCTTTGACGCTGT
>VGYZ01000113.1 GCA_016872795.1 Planctomycetota bacterium | reverse complement strand
CCCTCGTAGGCGGGCGGGAGGATCTGCGCCCGCCCGCGCGGCAGCAGCTCGCAGATGCCGCCCTCGGACCACGAACCGCAGGCGATCGTGACGTGCTCGTACTCCAGCCACTCGCGCAGCACCGATTCGAAGAAGGCCACGCGCTCGGCGAAGCGCTGCTGCGCGTCGTTGCCCGCGGGCTCATGTAGGTCGGAGCGCTTCATCGGCAGAGCTCGGTGGGCTGAACGGGACTGAGGCGCTGCGCGGCGCTCGGGCGGCGCAAGCAGTCCGAACGACTCGGGTAGCGCGGATCGCGAGGCTTCATGTGGAGTCCCTCTCGCTCCCTTGGCCCACGTCGTGCACATCGGAGCCCTGCGAACGTTCGAGGGCGGCCCGCCACGCCGCGCACACGTCGGCGAGGTCGTCGCTGTTCACGTCGGAGGTCGGCTTGTGCAGGCGGTGTTGCAACTGCGGCGCTCTTGGCCGCATCAGCCCGAAGACGGTCTCGATCGGCGCGCACTCGGAGTCGAGACAGGCGAGTTCGGCCACGGTCAGCGTGTCCGCGTCCGTCAGCCCAAGTTGGGCGCGGAGGTCCTCCTTGATGGCGCGGATGCGCACGAGATCGGGCTTAGGGCGAGAGGGTCCGATGTGCATGGTTGGGCCGGCGATCAGTTGAGGGCTAGTCCGCTGCGCACCAGCCACAGAGTTGACAGACCCGTCGCACGCGGACCGTCGAATACGACCGTCTGAGCGTTCAGCAACATAACGCGCTCGATCTCGCTGGGCAGCGCGTGCAAGTCGTGAGTCGCCCAGACGCACGCCAGCCCGGTGCGCCGCGCGATGTCGCGGACCTGGCCGCACAAGGCCTGCGCTGCGACGGGATCGAGCCCGGCGGTCGGCTCGTCGAGCAAGAGCAACTTTGGTTCGAGCACCAGCAGGCCCGCGATTGCGACGCGCCGCTGCTCGCCGAAGCTCAGTTGATGGCAGGGCCGCTCGAGAAGGCCGGCGAGTCCCAGCGCAGCGGCCACGTCATGCGTGCGTTGCAGCGCCAGTGCGGGATCGACGCCGCGGTGCTTCAGACCCCAGGTGATGTCCTCTTGGACCGTGCTGGCGATGAAGTGGTGTTCGTGATGTTGGCTCAGCAACGCCACGCGCCCGTCGAGCCGCTCGCGCAGGGACGACTCCGCGCCGAAGCGGACGCCGAAACGGGTCACGCACCCGCGCTGCGGACGCTCGAGTCCCGCGATCAGCCGCAGCAGCGTCGACTTGCCGGCGCCGCTCGGTCCGCACAGCGCGAGCCATTCGCCTGCGTGCACTCGGAGCCCGACGTTCTTCAACGCGAGCAGGCCGCCGCGCTTGACATCGACGTCTTCGAGTTGGACTTCGGAGTTCCGTCCGGTCCTTGCGTCGGGGGTGACCTCGGTGCGCGCGAGAGCTTCGCCGACCCCTGCACCGCGCAGTTGCGCGTTCTCGTTCACCGCTTCCAGACGCGTGAACGCGCACAGCGCGCCTTCTCCGAGCAGCGGTCCCCAAGCAGCGAGCGGAAGGCCCGGCCTTCCCAGCCGAGTGCGCGCCGCATCGCGCCGGCGCTTCCACTCGCGCTGCGTCAGCACGCCGTGCAGCAGCGCCTGGTCGAGCGTATCGACCACGGCCTGGGGCATTCGCGCGCGCAACAACAGGGCGCGGAGCGCGGCCCAGTCGAGCTGCGTGCCCAGCCACAGTGTCCAGGTCACTCCGCACAGCACGCGCGCCGCTGCCGCGACGAGCAACTCGCGCTCGCCGAAGGCGGCCAGCGCAGCGAGGACCGCGCCAGCGGCGAGCACTCCAGTCCACGTCAACGCGCCGCGAGCTCGCTCTCGGCCGTCGTGTGGCGCCGCGAGCAGCAAAACGAGCCCCGCTCCCGCGCCGACGGCGGAGATCGTCGTGCTCTTCGCTGCCGCGTTGACGGCGAGGACCGCGATCGTGACCGCCAGCGACAAACTCGCGCGTCGTGTCGTCGGCCTGCCTTCGAAGACCAGCGCGTGCTCAGCGTGCAGGTGAATTCCGGTCCGCATTCAGGCGCTCCCATGTCCGACCGGCGACAGACCCCAATGAGAAGAGAACGACGATCGACATCGCCAAGCCGAGCTCGCCCTGGCTAAAGTCAATCCAGCTGGCCTGCGACGGTCGGCCTGCTGCTTCTGCTGTCGCGCCGAAGACGGTTCCGTCGATGCCGCTGTAGTTGCAACCTGCGCCCCCGAACAGCACCAGGAGCGCGAGGAGCGCGCTCGGGCGTGACACGGGCAACGCGGGATCGAGGCTGCGCGAGTGCGCCGGCAGGAGGTCGGGCCGTCGGCGGAGCAGAACTCGCAAGAGCGCCGCGGAGGCCACGCCTTCGAGCAGAGCGAGAGGAACTTGGACGGGGGCGAAGCCCAGCACGACGCTGACGAAGGTCGTCTGCGGCGCCGCGGCGTCGGCCAGCGCCATGGCGAGCACCAAGGCGTCGGCGACGTAGACCGCGAGCCCGCCGAGCGCACAGGCCGCTCCCAGTCCACTCGCTCCGAAGTTCTTGAGCACAGGCCGGAGCGCGAGGGTGACGAGTGGTCCGATCACGCCCAGCGTCAGGGTGTTCACGCCGAGCGTGGTGATCCCGCCGTGCGCGAAGAACAGCGCCTGGAGCAGCAGGACGAAGAACGTTGGCCACACGACGCGCCGCACGCCGAGCACCACCGAGAGCACCGGCGTCAGGCAGATGTGGCTGGTCGCGCCGATGACGGGCACGGGCAGCGGGAGCAGCGTTGCGGCGAAGAGCAGGCTCGTGGCGCCAGCGGAGAGCGTGGCTGCGGAAGGGTCCGCGCGGCGCGCCACACGCTCCCCGGCCACGCTCCAAACGAGCGCCGGCGCGGCCAGTCCGCACCACGCCAACGCTTGCCCGAGCGGAAGTACGCCCTCCGCTAAGTGCACGCAGGGCCTCCCACGGCGTCGCGCTTCGTCGCATCGTCGTGGCGCACCGCGCCTCGACCGTGATGCATCGGATCCCGATCCGCAATACTCGCTCCGCCGGGCCTCATTAGGGGGCGCGCCGGGGTGCTCTCAGTTCGCCTCATGATTTCCGACCTTGGTTGCCGGCCGAGCGGAGTGAGTTCCGGGGAAATCGCGTCGAGCCTACGGCCCGCGAGCCGGGCTCAGGGCAGCCGCGGGTGCGAGTTGCGCGGTGCGGTGCGCCATCGGCAGAGCCGCGGCTAACGCGCCGAGCGCGGGCAACGAAAGCGCGAGCAGTTGGAGCGTGAGCGACGAACTCGGTGTGTAGGAAGCGGCTGTCAAGAGCTGCAGTTCGCCGATCCGCTCCAGTGCGAGCGCGCCGACCAGCCAGCCACATGCCGAGCCCGCGAGTCCCAAGAGGCGGATTTCGGCCGCGATTTCGGTCAGCAGCCGAGCTGGCGTCGCGCCGAGCGCTCTCTTGAGGCCGATCGTCGTCGTGCGCTCGCCGATCGACGGCGCGACGACGTTGGCTGCGCCCGCGCAGCCGAGCGCGAGCACCACCAGCGTGATCGAGAGCGTCATCAGCTCCAGTCCGCGCGAGACGCGCTGAACGCGGACGGCGAACGCCTCGTCGCTTGGAAAGCGCAGCGCCGCAGCGTCCGCAGGATCGAAGCGGCACAAGCGGGCCGCGGCGTGGCGCAGCTCGTCGACCGCTGCTTGTGCGCGCGCGGCGTCAGCGGGTCGGAAGGCGACGAAGCCCACGTACTCGCCACCGTTCATCGCGGTGGGCCGGACAACCTGGTAGGGGGCGAGCATGTGAAAGCGGAACAGGCGCGGTGAATCGTGGACGCCGATGATCCTCAGCCGCAGCCGTTCGTACTGAACGACTTCTCCCAGCGGCGAGCGATCGTCGAACAGCGCTCGGGCGAGCGGCTCGTTCACGGAGACCAGCTTCTCGCCGGCCGCCGCTTCTTCGTCGGTGAACCAGCGGCCCTCCAGCGTGCGCAGTCCGAGCAACTCCTTCATCGAGGTGTCGACTCCGTACAACACTGACTAGGGCCAGGCGCGTTCGCCCGACAACGTCGCGGCGCCAATATGAGGGAAGCACCCGGCCGAGAGCGCGCCGACCGACGGCGCGGCGGCGTGCAGGGCCGGCACGTCGACGTAGCGCAGATGTACGGGCTTCGGGGATAGGAACTCCAAGCGGATGACATCCGCCGGAGGCGGTCGGCGTCGACCGCGATAGGGAGGTTCGCCGCGGCTGGGCGATCCGTCAAGTGGTCCACCAGAGCCCAGAAAAGTTGGGGCGTACCAGCGAGAGACGCAATCCGGACCTCGAGTAGGAACCTTTTTTAAAAAAGGTTAAACCCGAAGGGCCCACCGGTGAGGTCATCACCAGTGGGCCCCGGGCATCGTGAAAGCAGAGCAGGGGGGAGCCCGTGCCTTGCCTCTATCGGAGCTCGATCGTGACCGGTTCGGTTGAGCGGGAGAGGAAGATGGCGAGGGTACTTACCACCACCTCCTCACTTTGAAGGGTCGTCGGTCCAAAGTGGATAAAGCTATCCCTCGGAACCGGTCGACCCTCCGTTCGAGCGAGCACGGTTCCGGAACGGGTCCGAAACTCAAGCACCGCTCGTTCAACTCGCACCGAACCTTCCGGTCGAATCTCTACCCCATCGAACGACACCTCAGCGGTGCTTCGCTCGATGGGGTTCCACAGCACCGAGAGGCCACTCGTATGGTACCCGTAGGTCCAACGAGGAGACGTCTCGATGCCGATCGCTCTGCACCCACTCCCAAGAAGGGAGAGGAGCACGAGCATCACGATGCGCCATCCCGACATCTGGCTAGATGTCCTGACGGCGCCACATCGAAGCCGCATTCGTATCCGCGATGTTCGCCCCCGCCGCCCAGACCCCGGAGTGGAGCGTCTGGCCAGGGAGGAGCGTAACCATCGACTTCGGCACCACCACCACCCACGAGTTGTTGACCCGGGTGGCGGGATAGTCCGTCACAAAGCCGAAGCCCGTGTGACGAACGAGGCAGTGCGAGGGGATGACCGGTTGAGTCATCGCCGCCGCCTTGCCGGGATAGGGCGAGAGCGCCGAGAACACAACCGCATAGTCGCGGGTGCTCTCAGAGATCTCAACCTTCAGGCCGCGGACGTTGTCGTAGTCGGTGGCCATGTGGGACCACTTAACGACACCGCCCTGCACCCCCGACACCGCTCGACCGCTCGCTTGCGGAGCCATCGAGTGGACCGGGTTCGTGCCGAGAACGAGGAGAGCGACCACGAGGGCCGACACAGGAAAGATGAGGTTCTTCATGGGTTCACCGGACAGTAGCCGTCTTGGTATCCGAGATGAAGGGAGTGGATTCATCCCCCTTCTTCACTTCGTAGTGGACGAGGAGCTTCTTGCCCTTCTTTCCACTACCAACCGAGCCGCTGCCTCCACCTGCACAGATGAGGTTGCCGGTCGGATTGGGATCGTTGATAGCGGGTCCCATCCGCTCGCTGTCTTGGATGACACCGTCGCCGTTATCATCCACACCCATCTCGAACTTGAAGTCCTTGAAGGGGTCACACGCCTCGTTAAGGCGTTCGATGCAGAGACCGGAACCACCAAGGTGCCAATTCCCCGTTTCGGAGTCGATTTCGAAGTCGCCCCAGTACACATTGTAGCAGCCGGTACGGTAGGTCCCGCCGGCCACAGCGCAGCCCATCAGGATGGTGATGAACACCAGCCACAGGGCGGAATATCTCTTCATAGAGGTAGTCCTGATGTGATCACGAGATTCCGGGGATAGGAACTTCAAGCGGATGACATCCGCCGGAGAGTTTCTGAGCTTCATTGGCAAAGGGTGGAAGTGAGGCCGAAGCCTCGACAAAGGAAAGGGCAGCGCAGTGACATACCGCGCTCCCGGGAACGAGTCAGTTGCATGAGGGTAGGAACTCCAAGTGGATGACGGCTTCTGGTTGCACTCCTAAGTGCTCGTGCCCGCCGCCGAGTTCGAACGACTCGAGCATCTCTGCCGTTACATCGCTAGCCCGCCTGTCGCGACGCAGCGCCTCGCGCTCTCCCCCGACTGGCGCAACAGGCAGCGACGCCAGCGAGGTTTGAGCTGTGCGCGCGAGTGGGCGGGCGCGGCTCGTGGGGGCTCGGTCGAGTGGCCGAGATGCGCGAGGATCTTGCGCACGACGATGGGGCCTGTGAGCTGTGCAATACGGTGCGCCTCCGGCCCCGAGCGTTGCCCCAGACGCCGCCTCGTGGGCCGCCTCGTGGGCCGCCTCGTGGGCCGCCTCGTGGGCTGCCTCGTGGGCTGCCTCGTGGGCCATCGAGTCAATGCCGCGCGCAAGGCCGCTGACCATCACCACGCCCGCTCGCGCGAGCGCACTCGCGAAGCGCCGCATCTGTCCGTTGCGGTTGGTTGTCGGAGCGCGCGTTCCGATTACGGCCACGCGCGGATTGAAGGCGAGCAGCCCGGACCGACCGCGCAGCCACAGGTCGCCGAGGCTGGCCTCGATCGAGTCACGCGCGCACGGCGAGCCCCGCCCAGAGCGCGTCACATGCATCAGGTCCGTTGGGGTCACGCCGCCTTCGTCGCTCGGCGTCCTGCCTAGTCGCGCCCTAATCGCGGAATTCGAGTCGGATCGTCGCACCAGATCGTCCGCGCGTGGAACAAGTCGGGGGTTCGCAGATAGGAACTCCAAGCGGATGACATCCGCCGGAGGCGGTCGGCGTCGTCCGCGAGAGGGAGGTTTGCCGCGGCTGGGCGATCCGTCCAGTGGTCCACCAGAGCCCAGATCGGGCCTTGGTGGCGGGCTGGCGAGGCGTTCGGGGCCCGCTGGGGCGGTGGTGCGGGCGCTGTGGATACGACCGGGCCTGCCGGCCGGCGCGGGTTGCGGGCGGATTCCGAGCCCAACGGTGGAGGGGAGAGCCGGGCCCTGGACCTCGTCCGACGTTTTTCGGAGGAGCCGTTCCCCGCGGGGGCCTGGCGCGCCCACAATTCCAAGGGAGAGTTCAGGACCGTGTCCAACGACCATCCCCAGTCCAAGCACTTCACGCGCTTGATGGCCGCCGCGACGGGAGGGGACAAGGCTGCCGCCGACCAGCTGTTGCCGCTGGTCTACGAGCAACTGCGGCGCGCCGCGCAGTTCGAACTCGCGCGCGAGCGCAAGGACCACACGCTGCCGGCGACGGCGCTGGTCCACGAGGCCTACCTCAAGCTGGTCGGCCCGCGGATGTTGCCGTGGACCGACCGCGCGCATTTCTACGCCGCGGCGGCCGAGGCCATGCGCCGCATCCTCATCGACCACGCGCGCGCGCACGGCCGGCGCAGCGCGCGGCGGGTTTCGCTCGACGAGCTGCGCGACGTGGCCAGCCTGGCTGAATCGAGTTCTGAAAGAATTCTGGCAGTCGACGAGGCGCTCGAGCGCTTAGCGAGCGACGACCCACAGGCCGCAGCCATCGTCAGGCTGCGGTTCTTCGCGGGTCTGAGCGTTGAGGATGCGGCGGCGGCCATGGGGCTGTCGCCGAGGACCGCGGCGCGACTGTGGACCTACGCCCGAGCCGCCCTCTACCGCGATCTCAGCCAGGAGACCTGAATGGACCCCAGGAGCAGAAAGAAGCAAGCGCGCCAACTGTTCCTGGAGGTGGTCGATCTCGCGGACGCCGAGCGCTCGGCGGCGCTCGATCGCGAGTGCGGCAATGACGCGGACCTGCGGCGGGAGGTTGACGCGCTGCTGAGCGCCGATCGCGCGGCGGGAGCGTTCCTGTCGCGGCCGACGGCCACGCGAGAGCTCACCAGTGCGCCGGTCTCCGAGACGACGCCGAGCGAGTCCGCGGGCGCGCAGATCGGCCGCTACAAGCTGCTCGAGCAGATCGGCGAGGGCGGGATGGGCACGATCTGGATGGCGGAGCAACGCGAGCCGGTCAAGCGCCGCGTGGCGCTCAAGATCATCAAGCTCGGCATGGACACGAAGCAGGTGATCGCGCGCTTCGAAGCGGAGCGGCAAGCGCTCGCGCTGATGGATCACCCGCACATCGCCAAGGTGCTCGACGCGGGCGCGACGGAGACGGGCCGCCCGTACTTCGTGATGGAGTACATCAAGGGCATCCCGATCCTCAAGTACTGCGACCGGGAGAAGGTCGACACCGAGGCGCGGCTCGAGCTGTTCACGAAGGTCTGCCACGCGATCCAGCACGCGCACCAGAAGGGAATCATCCACCGCGATATCAAGCCCTCCAACGTGCTGGTGACGCTGCACGACGGCGTGCCGGTGCCCAAGGTCATCGACTTCGGCATCGCGAAGGCGACCAACAGCGAGCTGACGACGAAGACGCTCTTCACCGAGCACCGCCAGATGATCGGCACGCCGGCGTACATGTCTCCGGAGCAGGCGGAGATGTCGGGGCTCGACATCGACACGCGCAGCGACATCTACTCGCTCGGCGTGCTCTTGTACGAGCTGCTGACGGGCACGACTCCGTTCGACATCAAGGCGCTGCTCGAGAGCGGCTACGGCGAGATGCTGCGCGCGATCCGCGAGGACGAGCCGCACAAGCCGAGCGCGCGCATCTCGTCGCTCGGCGACACCGGCACGCGCACGGCGCTGCAGCGCAAGGTGGACGCGAAGAAGCTCTCCTCGCTACTGCGCGGCGACATCGACTGGATCGTGATGAAGTGCCTCGAGAAGGACCGTTCGCGCCGCTACGAAACGGCGAACGGACTCGCAGCCGACATCAAGCGCCACCTCAACGACGAGCCGGTGACGGCGGGCGCGCCGAGTGCGGCCTACCGGTTGCGCAAGTTCGTGAAGCGCAATCGCGTGCAGGTGCTCGCGGGCGGCGCAGTGGTGGTGGCGCTGCTGCTCGGTGTCGTCGCGTTCGCGTGGCAGGCCAAGGAAGCGAGCGAGCAGCGCGATGCGGCCGTGCTCGCGAAGGACTCCGAAGCGGAGCAGCGCAAGATCGCCGACCTCGCGCGCACCGAGGCACAGAAGCAGCAGGGCATCGCGGAGACTCAGGAAGCCGAGGCGAAGAAGCAGGCGGAGGAGGCACGGAAGCAGGAGGCCGAAGCGAAGAAGCAGGCGGCGATCGCCGAGGCGGTGGCGAAGTTCCAGACGGACATGCTCGCGGCGGTCGACCCGATCCAGCTGCCCGTGGACCCGGTGACGAAGGAGCCGCTGAAGGACGCCGTGACGGTGCTGCAGGCGATGACGGCGGCGGTGAAGGTGCTTGACGAGGGCAGCCTCGAGGACCAGCCGCTGGTGGAGGCGCGCGTGCGCGACACGATCGGCAACACGTTGCGGAGTCTGGCCCGCTACTCCGATTCTGAGCCGAACCTGCGGAAGTCGCTGGCGCTCCGCCGCGCGTCCCTTCCCGCCGGGCACCCGGACATCGCCACCGGCCTGAACAACCTCGCGATGCTCCTGCAGGCCCAGAACAAGCTCGCCGAGGCCGAGCAGCTCTTCCGCGAAGCGCTCGAGATCGATCGCGCGGCCCTCCCCGCGGGGCACCCGGAAATAGCCCTGAGCCTGAACAACCTCGCGACGCTCCTGCGGGACCAGAACGAGCTCGCCGAGGCCGAGCTGCTCTACCGTGAGGCCCTCGAGACCTATCGCGCGTTCCTCCCCGCCGGCAGCCCGTACATCGCCATCGGTCTGGACAACCTCGCGGCGCTCCTGCAGCTCCAGAACAAGCTCGCCGAGGCCGAGCCTCTCCGGCGCGAAGCGCTCGAGATCTATCGCGCGTCCCTCGCCGCCGGGCACCCGCTCATCGCCGCAGGCCTGAACAACCTCGCGGTACTCCTGAAGGCCCAGAACAAGCTCGCCGAGGCGGAGCCGCTCTACC
>VGYZ01000112.1 GCA_016872795.1 Planctomycetota bacterium | reverse complement strand
GAGCGCGACGAGCAGGCAGGTGATCGAGTTGTACTCGAGCGTGCGCATCGCGTCGGCCGCTGCGTGCGGGACATCGCGCACGAGCTGCGGCAGGTCGGTGAGCGCGAGCGTGCTCACGAGCGCGTCGAACTCCTCGCCGTTCACTCTCCAGCCTGCGCGCGTGCGCTCGACCTCGCGCACCCTCGTCGCGAGGCGCACACGGTCGAGCACCGTGCTCGCGATGCCGTCGGTGATCGCTTGGAAGCCGCCGCTGCGCGGGTAGTAGAAGACCGACTGGTGCGTGTAGCCCTCGGTGCGAATGCCGATCGAGGCGCGCAGCACGTCGTCGACCGGCGCGTCGGGCACGCGGCCCGCGACCCAGTCGCTCGAGAGGAAGTCGAGCTCGCGCTTCCAGACCTTCGCGTTGTAGGGATCCATGAAGTGGCGCGCGATGCCCTCGCCAAAGCGCCAGCGCACCCAGGCCCCGAACTGCGCCGGAGCGCGCGAGCCGTCGACCGAGCGGCGCTGCCAGGCCTCGATGTAGCCCTTGAGGCAGTCGAAGTTCGCCTGCTGCGGCAGGTCGCCGAGGCCGTTCTCGAACGGATAGTGCACCCAGCGGTCCGCGAAGCGGATCTTGGTGTGGCGCTCCTGCTCGACGAAGGCGCTCTCGCCGCCGGCACACTCCTTCATCCACGCCATGGCGCGCGCATCCTTGCTGTAGAGGATGTGGCCGCCGGTGACGTCGTAGGTGAAGCCCTCGACGCTCTTCGACGCGCACAGGCCGCCGACCGAGCGCGCCGCCTCGAACAAGGTCACGCGCTCGCGCGGCAGGCCGCCCTCGATCAGGAAGCGGGCCAGCGCGAGTCCGGAAATGCCGGCGCCGAGGATCGCGATCTTCACCGTGGTCGTTCCGCTTCGAGGAGGGGGAGGCTCGCAGCCTGCCACGTCGCTCCCACGATAGCGCCGCGCGCGCGGTCGGGCGAGCGCGGCGCCGACCTAGCGCGAGCGCACCAGCGCCGACCGGTCGATTTTTTCCCGCTCCAGCGCGCGCTCCGCATCCGCGAGCCAGCGGCGGCCGTCCTCGGTGTATCCGGCGGTCGGAGCAAGTCCCGGCTCGAGCCGACCCCAGTAGGCGTTGAAGCACTCCATGGCGAGCTCGCGCGCGTACTTGGCGAGACAGGACGCGAGCGCCACGGGCAGTGAGCGCGACTCCGCGCGCTCGGCGAAGGCGATCTCCATGCGCCGCGCGCCGCCGCGCCGCTCGGTCAGGCGATAGCGCGAGAGTTCGCTCGACTCGTCGACGAGCTCGACGGAAGCCTCGGGAAAGTCGACCGCGAGGATCGAGCCGTAGTGCATGCGTCCGCCGTGGCGATCGACCCACAGCTCGACGCCCTCCTGCGCGTGCTGCTGCCAGATGCGGCGGAAAATCAGGCGCGACTGCAGCCAGTGCGTGCGCGCCTTGTTGTCCGTCTCGTCGAAGGAGCGATTGAGCTCCGCCTCCGGAACCACGCGCACGCCGAGGTCGAGGAGCTCCACGCTTGCGCGCACCAGCGCGCGGTGCAGGTCCTCGACGCGCAGCTCGAGCAGCCCAGCATCGACATGGCGCGGCAGCGGCGCGGCGCCCGAGCGGTACCACGGATGCAGGTCGACCGATCCAGCGTCGAGAGCGAGCTCGCGAGGGTTGTCGAACAGGTAGCGTCGCGCGTCGGTGTGCGGGCGCCGCCCGGGGGCCTTCAGCGCGAGAAATCCGAGCGCCGTGGACTCGAGGCGGCGGCGGCAGCGCGCGGTGCGCTTGAACACCAGCTTCGAGTCGGCGACCACGAAGGAGCGCCCATCGGCCCCCGGTTGGTCGCTGACGGCCGGAGCGAGGGCGCGCCAGAGCTCATCGGCGCCGCACGGCGCGCGGAACACGCTGTAGCCGAAGGTCATCGGCCCGAGCAGGGGCCCGAGCCCGGCCTCGTCGACTCCAGCGTGGACCCTCAGCTTCGTCACGGCCGGCGAGTCAGGCGACGCGCAGGTCGTCGCGGCGGTTGCGCAGCACGACGAGCAGCGCCACGGCGCTGCTGCCGGCGACGAGTGAGATCAGCTGCGAGGTCGACAGCCGTCCGTCGAACCACACGCCGCGGATCGAATCGCCGCGGAAGTTCTCGACCACGAAGCGCAGCGCCGCATAGAGCGCGATGCCGACGAGCGCGACTTGGCCCTCGAAGCGCCGCCGCTTCAGCATCCACAGGCACACGAGCGCCACGATCAGAGCCTTGATCGACATCATCGGCTGCGTGGCCCACAAGAGCTTCCCGGCATTCTCCGCGCCGAACAGGCTGTGCTCGGGCAGCGGGTCGGGCACGCGCAGCGTCAGCGGGAACGGCAGGTGCTGCCAGCGCTCCGGCACGCTCGAGCCGTAGTCGTCCCCGACGAGCAGGCATCCCACTCGTCCGAGGGCCTGACCGAAGAAACCCGCGACGAGGCCGCAGTCCGTGGCGTGCAACACGCGTAGCTGATGGCGCTTCGCGCACCACATGCCGCCGACCATCGCGCCGGCGAAACCGCCGTACATCACCAGACCGCCTTCCCAGACGGCGAGGATCGAGAGCGGGTTCGAGAGGTACTCCTCGCCGGTGGGGGAGCCGCGCGCGATCTCGACGATCACATACAGGAGCCGCGCGCCCGCGACGACGCCGATCAGGATCCACATCGGGATCGCGCCGTAGCGCTCGATCTCGCGCGCGCGGTCCTTCGACTCGCGCGTGACGAGCCGCAGGAACAGGTGCGAGCCGAGCAGGAACCCCAGCGCGAGCATCACGCCGAAGGAACGGATCGGGAAGTGCAGCCAAGGCAGCTCGAACAGGATGGGATGCATCGCGGCGCCGGATTCTACGGATCGCGGCCGGGCGACGGCAGCGAAACTAGCGGGCGAGTTCCGCGCATCGCAGGGTGCGCCCGCGCTCGAGCGCGGCGGCATCGAGGCCGGGAAGCACCTGTTCCAGCGGCGTTTCGAGCTGCGCGGGCCGCAGGCCGTCCTCGAGGCCCGCGCCGAGTCCCTCGCAGAAGGGTGTGCTCGCGCGCGCCGCCATTCCGGGCGCGAACTCGACGATCGCGCGCTCTTCGACCTTCACGCCGCGGCGCAGCGTCCGTCCGAGCACGGCCCCGACGCCGCGCACGAAGTGCGGCAGGAGCTCCGGCCGCGTCTCGAGCTCGCGCGCGAGCGCCTCGAGCTCGGGCAGGCGCTTGGGCAGGTCCCACGCCATCGCGACCTCCCAGTCCGTGGCGAGCCCTTCGAGCGCGAGGCCCGCGAGCTCGTCGCCAGCGGCGAGGCGCGTGGCCGCGATGTCGACGAAGCGCGTGTCGAGGCGGCTCTGCATGCGCGCGAGGTTGCGGAACGCGACGCCGATGCCGCGGGCGACCTCCGGACGGCGCTCGGGCGGGAACTCGTCGAGCAGGCTCCACAGGTCGAGCTCGCCGCCGCGGCTCTTCTGCACGCGCTGCATGGCGCGCACGCGCCCCATTCCGAGGTACAGCGCCGAGCGCACGAGCGGCGGATAGCGCTCGGCCATCGCGCAGGCTTCGGCGGTGCTGTAGCCGTTGCGCGGCGTGAGCAGCTGGTTGGCGGTTTGCTTGACATTGAATCCGTCGTAGTGCGCGCCCAGATGCGTGTGCGAGAAGCTCCAGTCGACGAGGGCACCGTTGAACAGGCCCGCCACCAGCGCGGGCGCCGCGAGCAGCCACGCGCGACGGCCCTGCGCCAAGCGCACCGCGCCGAGCGCGATCACGAAGGTCGCGTAGAAGAGGTGCGTGTTGAAGTAGCGGTAACCCTCGGCCTCCATGGGCGGATCCTTGGGCGCGATCTCGAGCCCGCTCGCCGCGAAGGCGAGCGCCGTGAGCGGCAAGTACGCGCACAGGAACATCGCCAGCGCGTCCTCGACGCGCGTCGCGCCTTGCTCGGGCTTGCCGAGCGCTCCGCGCAGGAGCGCGCAGAGCCCGCGCCACGCCGCCGGGACGAGCAGCAGGTATCCCGCGACGAACGCCGCGAGAAACAGCGCGCGCGCCAGCATGCCCGACAGGCCACCGAAGTCGCGGTACTGGGTCGCCGCGAGCAGGTGCTCGCCCGCGAAGGCAGCAAGGCGCTCGAGGACGAGTCCGAGGTCCGTGCCTTCCTTGGTGAACTTGTTGTGCAGGAACTCGAAGCCGCGCCAACCCGTCCAAGCGTTGAGCGCGAAGAGCGGCGCGATGCCGAGCGCGAAGCCTGGGCCGAGCCAAGCGAGATCGCGCAGCGTCGCGCGCGGGCCGCGCAGGCCGAGGTGGAGCAGTGCGAGCAGCAGCACCGTCGAGAGCGCTCCGAGGAACACGAAGGCTGCGAAACCCCATGTGAAACCCGTGGCGAGCAGGCGCAGCGGCACCACGCCCGAGCGATGCATGCGCAGCGTGCACCACAGTGCGAGCGCGTTGAACGCCAGCGTCTCGAAGTGGTTGCCCGAGGCGAAGGTCGAGTACTTGACGAGCGTCGTCGGTCCGAGCGCGAAGACGAGCGCGGCGAGCAGCGCGGCGCGCTCGCCCGCGCTCTCGCGCACCGCGAGCCACAGGAACACGAGCGCGAGCGCGCCGAGGAACAGCGGCACGAGCTTGAGCGCGAGGTAGGTCTCGCCGAACAGCGCGTAGCTCGGCACCGCGAGCCAGCCGGTCAGGAGCTGCCCCGCGGAGTTGTCGTACACGCGCGACACGGGCAGCCCGCCTTCGACGCCCGCGAGCAGCGGCAGCGTGCCCATCGGGAACTGCTCGAACTGCGGCATCGCGAACTCGTCGAAGTTCGTGCCGAGCAGCAGCGCGCGCAGCGCCGCGTAGACGGCGAGCGCCAGCGCGAGCCCGAGCCAGCCTTGCCGCGACCTCTCCATCGCCTAGAGCTTTCCGCGGAGCGCCATCCAGCGCAGCCGCAGCACGGTCGTGTAGCCCTTGATCAGAATGCGCCAGGTCAGCGTCGACTCGCCGCGCTGGCGCTCGATGAACTCGATCCCGACCTCCGCGATGCCGATCCTCGCGCGCGCCGTCTTGAACAGGAGCTCCTGCACGATCGCCGGGCCCTTCGAGAAGGTGTCCTGCACGCGGATGCGCTCGAGCGTCGAGCGGCGCCAGCAGCGGAAGCCCGAGTTGCAGTCTTGGACCGGCACGCCGAGCAGCACGCGGATGTAGAGGTTCGCGCACAGCGTGATCAGGCGCCGCACTCCGCCGCGGTCGTCGTCGCTGCCGCCCGAGACGGCGCGCGAGCCGAGCGCGAGCCCGACTTCGCGACCCGGCTCGTCGAGGCGCGCGACCAGCGCGGGCACGAAGCGCGGCTGGTGGGAGAAGTCCGCGTCCATCTCGACCACGATGTCGGCGCCCAGCTCGAGTGCGCGCACGAATCCGGCGCGGCCCGCGGCGCCGCGGCCCTTGTCGCTCGTGCGGTGCAGGAGCTGCAGCCGCGGCTCGCTCGCCGCGGCCTCGGCCACGAGCTTCCAGGTGCCGTCGGGCGAGTTGTCGTCGATCACGAGCACCGCGTAGTTCGGGCCGAGGTCGAGCAGCGCGCGCGCGAGCGGCAGCACATTCAAGCTCTCGTTCCACGTCGGCAGGGTGACGATCACCGACGGGGCACTCTTGGAGCTCGCAGCGGGGGACATGGCGTGGCGATGGGGCCGTACGGTTCGAGCCCGCGACAGGGCCGCGGGGAACCGTACTACGGGGCCGGGGTACGGGCAATTGCGCGGGCGCGCTTGGCGGCTCGCGTGGTCGTTCGCTAGCCTCTCCCGCGCTGAACGTCCGAGTCGTTCCGGGGACCGCGCTGGCGGTCGCCGCAAGCCCGCACGAGAGGTTCCAGATGAGCCAGTTCGCCGGTGTTGGCGCGTCGCTGCCGAAGTCCAAGGTGTTCGTCGAGGGGCGCTACCGCAAGCTCTCCCGCGACCTGCCGCAGACGGTCTTCTTCTGCCCCGACTGCAAGGGCCATCCGCGCCGCCGCCGCGGCTGCGTGCGCTGCGAGGGGTTCGGCAAGCTGACGCGCGACTCCGTGCAGGAGCTCGTCGGCTGGGTGCTCGGCGCAGCCTTCAAGACGCGCAAGAACAAGTTCCACGGCGCCGGGCGCGAGGATGTCAATGTGCGCATGCTCGGTGAGGGACGGCCGTTCGTGGTCGAGATGCTCGGACCCAAGTGCTACGATGTCGACCTCGCGGCCTGCGAGGCCGAGATCAACCGCCGCAACGAGGGGCGCCTCGAGGTGCTCGGGCTGCACTGGACCGAGAAGACGCGTGTGGCGCAACTCAAGGAGGAGAAGCACGCCAAGGAGTACCGCGCGCTCGTGAAGGCGAGCGCGCCGCTCGACCCCGCGCGCATCGCGGCGCTCGTCGGGCCGCGGCGCGACATCGTGCAGAAGACGCCCGAGCGCGTGGCGCACCGCCGCGCGGATCTCGACCGCGAGCGCTGGATCGAGATCGTGAAGGCCGAACTCGCGCCGGCGGCGGAGGACGGAGCGTCGCAGATCGAGCTGGTGATCCGCGCCCAGCACGGCACATATGTCAAGGAAGCGATCAGCGGCGAGGGCGGCATGACGCGACCTTCGATCGCGGAGCTCGCCGGCGCGCCGTGCGAATGCGCCGAGCTCGATGTGCTCGCGATCCTCGGGACCGAAGGCGACGAGCGTCCCAGTCCGCGGCCCGCACCCGCGTTCGGTGCCTTCCTCGACCAGTGAACGCGCCAGCGAAAGAGCGTCGCGGTCTGCCGCTCGCGCTCGCCGCGCTCGCCGGCGCGCTCGTGCTCGCAGGTTTGCTCTCGTGGGCGCGCATCGCGCTCAACGAGGTGTACCTGCCGGGCGCGCTCGAGAATGTGGCGGGCATCGATCCGCGCGGCGCGGCGGAGCCGTTCGCGCATCGGGTGCTCGTGCCGCGTCTCGTGCGCTTCTTGTGCGAGCACTTGTTCGTCGGCTCGCAGCCGCGCGCCGTGTTCCATGTGCTCGACACGCTGTTCGCGTTCGCGGCGTTCGTCGCGACGCGCCGGCTCGCGAGCGCGCTCTTCGAGCGGCGCTGGATGGTGCATGTGAGCGCGTGGGGACTGTTCCCGCTGCTCGCGATCCACTACGTCGCCTCGCGCGAGTATCCGTTCTGGTACGCGTGGGACATGGCCGCGGTGGCGGTGTTCGCGTGGGGGCTCGTGCTGCTCTTCGAGCGGCGCTGGACTGCGTTCTACGCGCTCTTCGCGCTCGGCACATTCAATCGCGAGACGACCTGCTTTCTCACCTTCGCGCTGCTCTTCACGGGCTGGCGCAGCGAACCGAAGCTGCGCCTCGTCGCGCACTGCGCCGCGCAGCTCGCGCTGTGGCTCGGGATCAAGTGGTGGCTGCGCTCGCTCTACCGCCGCCAGCCGGGCGATGTCTACCAGTCGGCCTGGCTCGAGAACTGGGAGTCGCTGCAGGATCCGCTGATGTGGCGCTGGTACCTGCTCGCTTTCGGCGGACTGTGGCTGGTGCTGCCCTTCGTGCGCCGGCGCATCGAGCCCGCGTGGCTGCGCGATGTCGTGTGGGTCGCGCCCGTCTTCGCGCTGGGCATGTTCTTCGCCGGCGTGTGGAGCGAGCTGCGTATCTGGGGCGAGCTCGTGCCGATCGTCCTGATGGCGAGCCTCGCCGGGCTCTGCCCGCGGCGCACCTAGCGCGCGAGCGCGCGGTCGAGCAGCTCGTTCACGGCGCGCGAGGTCTCGAAGCCGCGGTGCTTGCGCAGCAACTCGAGCTCGGGGGGCGCGAGCTCGCGAGCGGCGAGGATCTCGGCGGCGAGCAGGCGGCGGGCGCAGGGACTGCCCATGTTGAGCACGCGGGCGAGGATTTCGTTGCTCGGGAGCGCCTCGATCTCGCGCCGGTCGTTCTCGCGCTGCACCTGGTCGAGGTAGCCCAGACCAGAGAGCGCCGCGAGCCCGCCGTCGTCGACCTTCATCGTGCCGTGGATGCCGATCTCTAGGCGCTCTTGGGCGAGCTTGCGCAGGCGCTCGACGACATCGGGGTGCGCTGCGGCGATGTTGCGGCGCTGGTGCGGGTCGGTGCGCAGGTCGAAGAGCTCGAGCGCGAGCTGCTCCCCGCACTCGCCTTCCGCGGTCGGCAGGATCAGCGACCAGCCGTCGGGGCTGATCACGGTCGTGTTGAAGCGCGTGAAGCTGAAGGCGCACTGCTTGCGGACCTTCGAGCCGTCGAGCTGGCGCAGCAGGCTCTCGCCCTGCAGTCCGCCCGGAGTCGGCAGATCGCACAGCTCGAGCAGCGTCGGAAAAAGGTCGACGTTTTCGACCGGCGCCTGCACGCGCTGGCCCGACGGCACGCTCGCGCCCGCGAGGATCAGCGGCACATGCACGAGCTCGCGGTGGACCTGATTGCCGTGGGTGGGCATCAGTGTGTTCAGGAGATCGGGCGTTTCGCCGCGGCGCAGCGCCGCGCCGCGCTGCCCGTTCATCAAGGCCACCTTTTCCCACAGGCCCTCGCCGTGGTCCGCTGCGAGCACGACGAGCCCCGTCGACATCAGCCCCGCGCGCTCGAACAGGTCGAGGAAGTGGCCGACGCGCCCGTCCGCGTAGCGCACATCGTCGTCGTAGCCGCCGATCTCCTCCTTGATGCGCTCGATGCCGCGCTGTGGGTCCGCGAGGCCGAGCTCGGCGGCCACGCGCGGCAGGTACTCGGCGCGGTCGCCGGGCAAGAGGTCCTTGCGCTCGCGCCACGCGCGCCGGCCCTCGGGCGGCAGGTAGGGATCGTGGGGCTCGGTGATGTGGATGTAGGTGAAGCTGCGTTGCCCCTGGGCGGACTCGAGCCAGGCCGCGATGTCCGCGTCGCTGCCGTACTCGTCGATCGTGAGGTAGCGCGAGAAGCCGCGCTCGAAGCCGTACTCGGGCTTGAGGATCGGGTTGGAGCGAAAACCCGCCGTCGCGAAGCCCGCCTGCTCGAAGCTCTCGGCGAGCGTCGGCAGCTCGGCGGGAATGTCGAGGCGTTCCTTGGCGATGTAGCGACCGGTCATCAGCGAGACCATCGAGGGGCTCGTGAAGGACGCCTGCGAGACCGCGTTCTCGAACAGCGTTCCGCGCGCTGCGAGCGCGTCGATGCGCGGCGAAGTCGGGCGCGGATAGCCCATGCACGAGAGGTGGTCGGCGCGCAGCGTGTCGACCACGACGAGCAGCACATGCTGCGGCGGCAAAGCCTCGGACGCTCCGCAGGCGGCGAGCGTGACGCAGGCGAGCAGCGCGGCGAAGCGTCTCATGGCGCGCTCAATCTAGCACCGCGCGCGGCCCTGTTCCGCCCGCCACCGGGCGCGCGCTCACACGCTCACGCCGAGGATCTCGGTCTCCATCACGAGCTTGCCCTCGACGAACGCTTGCGCCGCGTAGGTGAACATCGTGCTGCGCACGCGCACGGGCTTGGCGACGAGCAGGAGGCACGCGGGCGGCGTCACGATGCCGCGGAAGCGCGTCTCGTTCAGGCCGCCGAAACCGACGAACTGGCTCTTGTCGACGGCGTGAAAGGAGAGGAAGTGCCACGCGGCGAGCTGGGCCGCGGCCTCGAGCTGCAGCACGCCCGGAAAGATCGGACGGCCGGGGATGTGATCGGCGGCCCACCAATCGTCGCCCGTGAGGTCCTTGCAGCCCACGACCAGCGAGCGGTCCTCGCCGATGTGCAGGATCGAGTCGAGCAGCGCGAAGCGGTTGCGCTGCAAGCACAGCTGGCGCACTTCGTCGGGACCGACGAGCACGCGCGAGAGGTCGAGGGTCGAGAGGTCGACGAGCGGTTGGGAGGGCATGTTTTCTAACAGCTCGACCGGGGTGCGGGTGCGCAGCGCCTAGGG
>VGYZ01000111.1 GCA_016872795.1 Planctomycetota bacterium | reverse complement strand
GAAAACTGCGTCGGACTGCGCGCGAGTGATCTTGCTCGTCGCGGCCATCTGCGAGCGCGAGGATCGTGTCGAGTTCGCCGCTCGCTACTGGAAGCAGCTCTCGACTTGGGCGCGACACTTGGCCGACGACGTCCTGCCCGCGGGAAGCCAAGAGCTCGATCCTCGCACCCGCGAGACGTCGATCCTCGCGCTCGGCGCGGCGGCGCGACTCAGCGGTCGGATGGGAAGCGTCCAGCGTTCGCAGGACCTGTTGCGGCTCGCGCAAGCGCAGGCGGTCGAGCTGGAGCGTTCCGCGCCCGACGCCTTGCCCTCGCCCGTCGCGCGCGAGTGGGATGCAGCGCTCGAGCTCGGGCTCATGCCCGCTCCAGCGGAAGCGGGCGCCAGCGCCGGGACCGACGGACGCTCGACGCCGCTGCGCGAGTGCGGCGGGTACCTGCGCGCGCTGGCGGACGAGGCAGTGTGGAACCACTGGTTTGCGCGCGGCACGAAGGGTCCGCTCACTTGGGCGCCCGCGCCCATCGCCCTCGGCCAGCCACTCGTGCCGGACGCACGCAGCGGCGCGCACCAATGGAGCTGGACGGCGAGCGCGCCCTCCCAAGGTTGGCAGGGGCTAAAGTTCGATGCCGCGGACTGGGCCCGCGCACCGGGAGCGTTCGGCGCGCCGGAGGCAAGCTGCGACTGCATCCGCACGCCTTGGAACGAACGCTCGCTGTGGCTGCGCCGCTCCTTCGAGCTTCCGAGCGTGCCTCCAGACGACGTGCGGCTCTCGCTGCGGTTGATCGGCGAAGCCGAGGTCTGGATCAACGGCGTGTTCGCGGCGCGCGTCGCGAGCGGAGCCGATGGCACGCTGCTGTGGAAGCTCACCGACGATGCGCGCGCTGCGCTGACGCAGGGTCGCAACATGCTCGCAGTCGGCTGCACGCGAGAGCGTGACGACGCGCTGTTCGACGCCGGACTCGTCCTCCTGCCGCGCGTGCGGCGCTGAAGGCCTAGAACAGCGACACGGGGTCGACGTCGATAGTCGCGCGCAGCTTGGCGCCCGAATCTCCGAGCTTGCGCACGGCCGCGAGCACCTGCTCGACCTGCGCGGCAGCGGAGGGGAACTTCAGCAGCAGGTGGCGGCGGTGGCGCGCGCGCACCATCGCGATCGGCGCCGGTGCGGGCCCGAGCACGACGGCTTCGCTGTCGACGAGCTTCTCGCGCAGGAACTCCCCCGCCGCGTCCGAGGCGTCGATCACGAGTTTTTCGCTCGGATCCTCGTAGAGCAGGCGCAGGAGCCTGCCGTGCGGCGGATAGCCGAGCTCGGCACGCAGCGCGCTCTCGTGCTTCGCGAAGCCCTCGTGGTCGTGAGCCGCCGCGCGCACGATCGAAGGATGCTGCGGCGACATCGTCTGCACGACGATGCGACCCGGGAGCTCGCCGCGACCCGCGCGACCCGCGACCTGACTGATCAGCTGGAAGGTGCGCTCCGCGGCGCGGAAGTCGGGCAAGTGCAGCGCTCCGTCCGCGGAGATGATCCCCACCACCGTGACGCGCGGGAAGTCGAGCCCCTTGGCGATCATCTGCGTGCCGACGAGCATGTCGATCTCTCCCCGTCCGAAGGCCGAGAGCGTGTCCTCGTAGTCCTCGCGACGCCGCATCGTGTCGGAGTCCATGCGGCGCACTCGCGCCTTCGGCGCCACTTTTTGGATCTCGAGCTCGATGCGTTCGGAGCCTGCGCCAACGAAGCGCATGCCCGGACGCGTGCACACGGGGCAAGCCTGCGGCGAGCGATGCTCCTCGCAGCAGCTGTGGCACACCATGCGGCCGATGCGCTGGTGCCATGCGAGCGCGACATCGCAGCGCTTGCAGCGCAATGTCTCCTTGCAGCCGGGGCACCACAGCACGGGCGCGAAGCCGCGCCGGTTCTGGAACAGGATCGCCTGCTCGCCGCGCTCGAGCGCTTCCCGCAGCAGGAGCAGCAGCCGCCGCGAGAAGAGCTTGTGCCCCTGCGGCCCCGACGGCTCGGAGCGGATGTCGACCACCTCGATCACGGGGAATCCATGCCCGCTGATGCGCTCGGGCATCGAGAGACGCGTCAGCGCGCCGACCTGCGCGGCCGACCAGCTCTCGAGCGAAGGAGTCGCCGACCCGAGCACGCACACCGCGCCGCTCTCTCGCGCACGCTCGATCGCGACATCGCGCGCGTGGTAGCGCGGCGTCGAGCCCTGCTTGAACGACGGCTCGTGTTCCTCGTCGACCACGATCACGCCGATTCGATCCATCGGGGCGAACAGCGCCGAACGCGCGCCGACGACGACCCGCGCCTCGCCGCGTCGCACACGCTGCCACATGCGCAGTCGCTGGGCATCGGTCATGCGCGAGTGCAGAACCGCGACATTCTCGAAGCGCGCTCGGAACCAACCGACGGTCTGGGGCGTGAGCGCGATCTCCGGCACGAGCACGATCGCGCCGCGTCCGAGCGCGAGCGCGCGCTCGATGAGCGCGAGATAGACCTCGGTCTTGCCGCTGCCCGTCACGCCCTGCAGGAGAAACGCGCCATGATGTCCCGCCTCGAGCGGCTCGAGCAGCGCCGTGAGCGCCGCTTGCTGGGCGGGATGCAGGCTCGCCGGCCGCGGCCGCGGGGCGCGCGATGTCTCGAGTTCGTCGGCATCGGCCTCGACCTTCTCGAGCCGGATCCAACCGCGCCGGTGCAGCGTGCGCGCGGCGGAGTCGCTCAAGTTGAGCTTGCGACACAGCTCGCGCAGCTCGATGCGGCCTCCGATGTCGATCAGCGTGCGCAACATGCGGTGCTGCTTGGGCTCTCGCTCCTCGAGCTGCGCGAGCTCCTGCGCCCCGATGCCCGGCACCGGCGACGCCACGATCACTTTCGCGCTCTCGCGCTCGCGCTTGAGCGCCGCCGGCAGGACGGCGTGCAGCGCTTCGCCCCACGAGCAGGCGTAGCGTTCGCCGATCCAGCGCGTGAGCGCGAGCAAGTCCGCACTCACCAGCGGTTCCGCGTCGAGCAGCGCAGCGATCGGCCGCACTCGCTCCAGCGTGCACTCGCGAGCGATCGCCGTGACGACGCCGACCTCGCGCTCGGCGCCGAAAGGCACCGCGACGCGCACGCCGGGCACGACACGCGAGCTGAGCTCGTCGGGCACGGAGTAGGTGAACTGCACCACGACGGGTCGGTTGAGCGCGACCTCCGCGTAGAGCGCGGCCCGGGGCGCGGGCGCGGGTCCGACCTCGAAGAGCGTCGGCTCCCGCGCGTCTGTTTTCGACGCGCGTGCCACGGTTCGCGCCTCAGGGACAGGCGCACGGCGCTGTCTTGCAGCGCGGGCAGCCGTGCTCGTACTTCTTGCGCGCCGCGGCCTCGAGGTCGACGCCGGACATCGAAGCCAGCGTGGAGAGCCACGCGAGCACATCGGCGAACTCGCCTTCGAGCTCTTCCTTGCGATTGCGGCGCAAAGCGCGCGTCAGCTCCCCAACTTCTTCGCAGAACCACATGTGAGTGCCGTGGAGGCCGCGTGCGGAATCGCGCTCGAAGTAGATGCGCTCGATCAGAGTCTGGAATTCGCGCACTTGCATGGGTCAGGCCCGACTCACGGTGACGATGGAGATGTCGCGCTCGCGCGGCGCGTCGCCCGCATGCGCGAGCAGCGCTGCGCGCAGCTTCGCGAGGAACTGCTCGGTCGGCAGCGCCCCGTGCTTCATCACGAGGCTGTAGAGGCCCTTCTCGCCGAGCTCGACGCCATCGGTGTTCACGACCGTGACGGCGCCGGAGTTGACGAGCACGAGCCGGTCGCCCTTGTCGACAGGCACCAGCGCGAGCTCGAGCTTGCTTTCGAACACCGGACCCTTGTCGAAGCCGAGCGCGATGCCCTCGGGATGCACGACGCGCACCTTGCGATCCTCGCCCGTGAAACGGATCAGCGGCACCTTGTGACCGCTGCACGCGACCGTCGCGATGCCCTGCGCGGCATCGAGCGACGCGAAGAGCGATGTCACCGCCATGCCGCGCCGCACATCGCGGGCGAGCACGCGATTCGCGCTCGAGAGCGCGGCCTTGAGCTCACCACCCTCGGCGAGCGTCGAGCGCAGGTACGAACGAGCGGTGGCGCCGACGATCGCGCCCGGCAGGCCCTTGCCCGACACCTCGCACACGAGCAAGCCGATCGCGCCGCCCGCGCCCGCTTCGATGTAGTCGAGGAAGTCGCCGCACAGGCCGGACGAGGCGAGGTGCAGGTGCCCGAATTCGTATCCCGCGCGCACGGGCATCGACTGAGGCAACAACTGCTCGCGCACTTCGCCGGCGACTTGCAGCTCGCGCTGGCGCACTTCGAGCTCGACTTCGTTGTCGCGCGCCTCCGCCAGACTCCTCGTCATGCGATCGATCGCACGCGCGAGCATTCCAACCTCGCCGCCCGCATCGGCCACCACGCGGTGGTCGAGGTCGCCGGCGGCGATCTGGCGCACATCCTCGACGATGCGCGTGATCGGTCGAGAGACCTGATTCGCGACCCACACCGACACCATCGCACCGACGAGAATGATCACGAATGTGATGCCGATGACGAGCCCGAGCAGGCTGCGGTCCGCGATGTTCGCGATGTCCGGCAGGAGCAGGTACACTGGCGCGCCCTCGCGGCCTTGGTGTTTGAAGATCACTCCGCTCGAACCGTCTGCGTAGGTCACGGACGCCTCGAGCACCGCGCCCGACGCGTGCTCGGTCGCCTTGCCGACCTGCTTCCACGACTCGACGGTGCCCAACTCCCTGTAGCGCTGCTCGCGCGCCTCGCGCTGGGCCTTGAAGGCGTCGCGCTGGCCGTACTGGTAGTCCTGGAAGGCGCGCCGCAGACCCTCGTAGTGCGAGTCGCCGCCCTCGGGAAATTCCTTGGCCGTCGTGGCGGCGTCCTTGGCGGCTTGCTGCTCGAGGGCGAGGTACAACTCGCGCTCCGCAATCGCACGCTGGCGCTCGACCGTGACTTGCATCACCGGCGCGGTGAGCTCGGTCGCGCCCACCATCGACTGCTGCCGGACATTCGCGCTCACCTGCCCCGCCGACTTATAGAGCAGAAAGCCCGCCACGGACGACACGACGGTCAGCGCGACCGTCATCGAGAGCGTGAAGCGCATCCAGATCGGCAGGCCGCCGGATCCGCGCTCCTCACTCGCGCCCTTGCGCCGCGCCGTCATCTCAGCTCACCTCCACGAGCCAGGGCAGGTCGGGGAAGAAGAGCCGCGCCGGGACCATCACCAGCACGAGCCCGTAGACGCCCGCGACCACATCGTCGAGCAGAATGCCGTCGCCGCCGCCGAGCTTCTCCATGCGTCGCGCGAGCTTGGGCTTGAAGATGTCGAAGAAGCGGAACACGAAGAACGCCACCGCCAGCGACAGGTAGCTCGGCCCGCCGGTCCACGCGATCGTGATCAGGTACCCGATCACCTCATCGAGCACGAAGATCCCCGGGTCCTTTTCCCCCGCATAGGCCTCCGCCCAGTCGCCGAGCGAGCGGCCGATGAGGTAGAGCACGGCCGCCACGGTCAGGCTGAGCGCGAGGTAGTGCTCCTGACCCGCGAGCGCCCACGCGATCGCCACGCCGCCGAGCGTGCCGACGGTGCCGGGCGCGAACGGCGAGCAACCGAGATAGCCGCAGGACACGAGTCCGAGCTTGAACCAGTTCATCGCGCGTCTCCCGAGAGGAACTTGCGAGCCTTGAAGACATAGGAGAGCCCGGAGCCGACCGAAGTGAGGAGCGTGAGCCACACGAACATGTGCCCCGCCAGCGCCCAGCGCTCGCGCGCGACCTCCGACAGATCGAACGCCTGCATGCCCACGGGAATCCCGATCGCCCAGCACTGCATGAGCATCTTCACCTTGCCGAACCAGTCGGCCGGAAAGGCGTGCCCGAGACTCTCGACATAGCCGCGAATGCCCGTGACGAGGAACTCGCGCGAGAGCACGACCACGACGATCCACGCGGGGAAGAACTCGCGCGACCAAGGCAGGACCGCCAAGTAGATCATCGCCCCCATCACGAGCACCTTGTCGACGAAGGGATCGGCGATGCGCCCGAAGGCCGTGATGTGATTGCCGCGTCGCGCGAGCCAGCCGTCGAGGATGTCGGACAGCGCGACGGCGACGAAGAGCCACAGGCAGGCGTGTATCTCGCCGCGCCGCGCCGCGAGCTCTTCCGCGGTCGCGTCTCCCACGCGCGCGAGCAGCACGAACAGCGCCACCGCGCCGGCGAAGCGGATCGCGGTGATGCGATTGGGCCAGTGCGCGAAGACGCCGGAAGCCATCAGCCGCGCACCGCCTTGGCGATCAGGTTCGACTCGGCGTCGAGACCCTCGACCTTGACGCGCACTCGCTTGCCGACGGCGAGCTTGCGACCGCTGACCAGCGTCACGAGATCGACCTCGGGCGCATCCATGTCGCCGCGTGCGACATTCGGCACGCCGCGCGAGGGCGAGCTCTCGTCGATCACGACGTCGAACTCCGTGCCCACGAGCGCGCCCTGCTCCGCACGCAGCACCTCGTCGCGCGCCGCGAGCACCGCGCGCTGGCGCGCCTTGGCTTCCTTGTCGCTCACGCGCCCCGGCAGGTCGAAGCCCGGCGTGCCCTCCTCGGGCGAGTACATGAACGCGCCGAGCCGCGCGAGTCGGTACTCGCGAATGAACGCGCACAGCTCGTCGATGTCCTGCTCGGTCTCGCCGGGGAAGCCGACGAGCACCGTCGTGCGCAGCGTGATGCCGGGCACCTGTGCGCGCAGGCGGTCGAGGAGCTTGCGCACCTGATCGCCCGAGCCCGCGCGCCGCATCGCGCGCAGCACGGGCGTCGCGATGTGCTGCACGGGAATGTCGAGATAGCGCGCCACGCGCGGATGGTTCGCGAGCAGGTCCGCGAGCCCCCACGGGAAGCGATTGGGATACGCGTACATCACGCGCACCTTGTGCTCGCCGTCGAGATCCGCGAGCGCGCGCACGAGCGCGTCGAGCTCGAGCCCCATGTCGCGCCCCCACGCGGTCGAGTCCTCGGCGACGATCACGAGTTCCTTGACGCCCGCGCCGATCAACTCGCACGCCTCCGAGAGCACATCGTCGGGGCGCTTCGAGCGGTGCGGGCCGCGGATGGCGGGAATGGCGCAGAACGAGCAGGTGTGGTCGCAGCCGTGGCTGATGCGCAGATAGGCGTAGGAGCCCGGCGTCGAGAGCAGCCGCGACTCGTCGCGCGTCGCCTCGCGCAGGCCGCCGTTGTCGAGGTAGCGCGGGACCGAGCGACCCTGCGACAGGTCCGAGATGGCCTTGGCGAGCGCCTTGCCGTCGGAGATCTCCGCGAAGATGTCGACCAAGGGGAAGCGCTTTTGAAGCTCGCGCTGGAAACGCTGCACGAGACAACCCGCGACGACCACGCGCTCGAGCTCGCCGCGCTTCTTCTTCGCGCACAGGCGCCGGATCTGGCCCTCGGACTCCGCTCGCGCCGGTCCGATGAACGAGCAGGTGTTGAGCACCACGGTGTCCGCTTGCTCGGGATCGCCGGACACGATCAGCCCTGCGTCGGCGAGGCGACCAAGGATCAGCTCGGAGTCGATCTGGTTGCGGGCGCACCCGAGGTGCACCAGCGAGACGACGGCAGGGTTGGGCACGGTGTGGCTCGTGGCAGGAATCCGCAGCATCCTACGCGCGCGGGTGGGCAGGATACCCCAGCGCGACGCGGGCCCGAAACCGCGCGGAGCGTCGCACCCCAAAGCGCGCGGGGCGCCCCGCTGTGGGACGCCCCGCGTCGGTGCGCTCGCTCGCGTGAGCGATATTCACTCGGCGACGCCGACCTTCTCCTGCCATTCGTCGACGCTCATCAGGATGTCGCGGCGCTGACCCCCGAGGTACGGGCCGATCAGGCCGATGTCCTGCAGCTGGTCGAGCACCGCCGTCGCGACCTTGAAGTCCATCTGCAGCTCGCGCTGGAGCATCGAAACGGCCACGCGGTTGCGCTCGAGGAACAGACAGCCGGCGCGGTAGGTCGGCTCGGGCAGGAACACGCGCGAGATCGAGCGCGCCGGGGCCGGCGTGAGCACGGTGTCGGAGAGCGACGGCAGCGACTCGGGTTCGTCGGCCGCGGCCGGTTCATGGACGCCGCTGGCCGCAGGAGTCGGAACGATGCTGGCGGTCGAGGGCGCGGCGCGGGGCTCCGTGGCGAGCGCAGCGCCCGCGGCCGAGCGACCCTTGTGCTTGCGCGCAGGCTCGAGCACGAGCTCGGCGAACAGCGACGGCTGCACCGGTTCCTTGGCGTCGTCCTCGCTCGCCACGCGCTCGAGCGACTCGCTCGCCTCAGGCGCGAGTTCCGCCTCGCTCTCGTCGCAGGCCTGCTCCTCGTCGAAGAGCGGCTGCTCGGCCTCGGCCGTGGGAGCTTGCTCCGCGGCGAACGGCGCCGCAGCGGAGGTTTCCGATGCGCTGGCCACTTCCACGACCGCGCTCTCGACCGGCGTGGCCTGCGCGGTCGCGGGCTCGTCGGTCGCGGGCTCGTCGGTCGCGGGCTCGTCGCTCGCGGGCTCGTCGCTCGCGACGACCTCGGCCGCGGGCGGTTCCGCTGCGGGCAGGCTCGTCGGCGCGAGCACATTCACGCCGAGCGGACGGATGCTGTCGATATCGGCGTCGTCACCGAGGTCGACACCCGACAGGTCGAGTCCGGCCGGAGCCGAACTCGTGGATTCCTCCTCGGCCACGGCCAACTCGTCCGCGCCAGATGCCGCGCCCTTGCGCAGCGATTCCACCAGCGACATCGGCGTGCCGTAGGCATCGACCGGCTCGTCGAACAGGTCCGGCTGCTCCCAGCTCGGCGCCGACGGGGAGCCGTAGTGCGGCTGCCCGAGCGCGTCGCGCGCGGGCAGCTCCGGCGTGATTGCGGCGTCCTCGTCCGCGGCTAGCGGCTGCGCCGCGGCGAGCTCGCGGGGCGTGCCTCCGGCGACGGCGGCAGAGCCGGAGCCAGCGGAGGGAGCTTCGGCGACTGCGTCCGACGTGGGCCAACTCCCAGCCAGACCTCCAGCGGCGCCTGCGAGCGCGGCACTTGCACCGCAAGCGGTCGGCTGCTGGTGGGCGAAGTCATGCGAACTCGAACTTGCTCGGCCATGGGGGGTCTCCAGGGGGCGGGCGCCGGCGGGGATGCCACCGGTGGGGCGAATGTCGGGGGGGTAGGGAGAGGTCGCTGCCGCGGGTGCCGGAGCTGTCTTCTCCGGAGCGGGGTTCTTGAGCAGGGCCTCGGCCTCGCAGGCCGTCACCCCGCTGGCGTCCGTAGATTCGGTGAGCGCGGAGGCAGGAGTTCCGGGATTTTCTCGCCGCGCGTGGAGCTCCGCGGGCCGCAGCCACGCGAACCACGCCGGCAGGAGCACCAGCGCGAGGCCGGTCGGGACCGCGACCCAGACCGAGAACCGTTGGCGCACGGCCGAGCCGATCACGCCACCGAAGCTGCCCGCGAGCGATTCGTCGAGGGTCCCGACGAGGATCGCGAGCATGAAGGTCGTGAGGGCGATGCCGACCAGATGGCGCGGGGTCGAGCCATCGAGGCCGGAGAGCCACAGGCGCACGCCGATGAGGGCGACCCCGAGCGCGCCGAATACGCCCGCGATGGGTCCGATCAGCGCGACCACGCCCATGAAGAAGCCCGTCGGCTCGCCCGAGCCGTCGGTCACGGGCCTGAGGTGGGCCATCACGACCGACACGGCGCCGAACACGCCGATCACCATGCCGAGGATGCCGAGCGCGTCGCGCGCGACGCTGCGTCCGTTCTTGGGGTCACTCATCGCACTTCTTCTTGCGTGCAAGCTGCCGTTCCAAAGGTGTGGAGGGGGAACGCGGCGAGAACGCGAGCCTCGCCAAGTTCCGCCCAGTGTTCAAGCGGGTGTTCAAGCGGGTGTTCAAGCGGGTGTTCAAGCGGGTGTTCAAGCGGGTGTTCCAGCGGGTGTTCCAGCGGG
>VGYZ01000110.1 GCA_016872795.1 Planctomycetota bacterium | reverse complement strand
CTTGGAAGGCCGCGGCGCCGCCCTGGACGCAGTTGCGGTTCATGTAGACCTCGAGCGGGCCGAAGACCGGAGCGATGCGGTTGACGGCGCCCGCACCGCTCGCGTTGCTGGACCACTTGACGGATCGCCCAGCCGCGGCGAACATCCCTATCGCGGTCGACACCGACCACCTCCGGCGGAAGTCATCCGCTTGAAGTTCCTATCCCCTGAAGCCTCGTGGTTAGCATCGTGGCATCGGTCGTCCGCCTGACTCCTCGGTTTCCAACGCCCTTCCCAAGGAAACTCACATGAGAAACTCTCTCTCCAGAGTGGCGCTCCATCTGATCACCTTCGCGAATGGAGTTGCGCTGGCCGCGGCGCAGACCACGTGGCGCGTCGACGCGGCTGCGGCGGCAGGCGGGAATGGCTCGCCGAGCGCGCCCTTCAACGCGATTCAAGTTGCGATCGACGCAGCGACGACCGTTCACGGTGACACGCTGCTCGTCGCGCCTGGGATCTATGTCGAAAACATCGAATTGCGCGGCAAGCGCATCACAGTGCGAGCGGAGAGCGGTCCGACCGTCACTACGCTGCGTGCGGCGGTCTCCGGCCCTCTGGCATTGCTCGACGCGAATGGCTGCTACTTCGAGGGCTTCACCGTCACGGGAGCAGTGGGCGGCCCGGGGATCCGTGTGCCGGTCATCGGAGAAGGTGGCGCCGTGATCCGCCGGTGCATCGTGACGGGCAACGCCGGATTGGGCATCCAGCAGAACTACGACGCGCAGATCTACAGCTGCACGATCTACGGCAACGGCGGCTCTGGAATCAAAATGGGCCCAATGGCGGTCCTGCACATGACCAACTGCATCGTGTGGGGCAATGGCCAGCCTGCGGGCGCATTCACGGGTTTTGGAACCTCCGTCACGTACTGCGTCGTCGACAATCCCAACTGCGGGTTTTGCGCCAATTACATCCAGACCGATCCAAAGGTGTGGAATCCGCTCTTCTCGGACTTCCACCTGCGGCCGGGTTCGCCCTGCATCAACGCAGGCCACCCTACGCTCTTCATCGATCCCGACGGCTCGCGCGGAGACATCGGCGCGCTTCCTTTCCATATCGCTGACACGCCGCCGCCGCAGCGCTACTGCACGAGCAAGGTCAACTCGCTCGGTTGCACGCCGACGATCGGTTGGAGTGGCACCCCCTCGCTCTCCGGCACGCCGTTTACCGTCGAGTGCACGCAAGTCCTGAACCAGCGCAGCGGACTTCTGTTCTACGGCTTCGCCCCGCAATTCCTCCCCTTCCAAGGCGGCTACCTGTGCGTGCGGCCGCCAACTGCGCGCACGCCAGTGACGAACTCCGGCGGCAGCCCCGCACCGACGAGCGACTGCAGCGGAGTGCACACCTTCGACTTCGGTGCGCACCTCTCGAGCGGCGTCGACCCCGCGCTCGTCGCTGGCGAGCTCGTCAACACGCAGTTCTGGTACCGCGACCCGGCAAGCTCGTTCCATTCCGGCCGCAGCGACGCCCTCTCGTTCGGACTCCGGCTCTGACCCCGGGCGCTCGCGCTCGCACGGTTGTCTGTGCGTGAAGAGCAATAGCGATCGGAATAGCGCGTCGGGATGACCCGCTTCGCCGTTCACGGTGAGCCGTAGGGCGCACGGTAGCGCCGGATCCAACGTCGATTCGTGCGATGCACGCTTCGCCAAGCGAATGCGTCGAGTGCGAGAAGCTCGTCCTGCTCCCGACGGCGCTCAGAGTCGTTCGCGCTCTGCCGCCATCAGACGGCCGCAGCTGGCAGATCGAGCTGTCGCGATCACGCGAGCGCCGCGAGGTGCAGAATGACGAAAAGGGAATGAGGAACGTCGGAAAGATCGAGATCGGCAATTCGACGATCCTCGCGTAGCCGCCCGCGGCTACAGGTGGGTCTAGTGAAAACGGACGCGTGAAGAAGCCTGCCATCGCCAGCGCGACGGTCATGGCGAACTCCGCGAGCCCGAAAATCGATGTCGCGACAATCCATCGGCGCGCAGTTGGAGTGCGCCCGGCGACAGCGCAGGTCGCTCGCACGGCGACCATGGCCACAAGCAAGTTGCCGACGCCGACGGGCCATGCGAATCCTCCGCCGATCAGACCGAGAGCCCAGGACACAAGGTGGGACGCGCCGAGCGAGCGCATGCACTGAAGCGCAATCAACGCCACGGGGTCCAGCTCGAGCACCCAACGACGAAACGCGCCCCACGACACGAACGCGCACACGCCGCATAGCGGTGGCAAGACGATCGCGAGCTGAATCGGGCCAATGGGGCCGAGGCTGGGCCATTCAGCCCAAAGAGCGCGCTGGCCTGCGAAGCAGATGAAGGCAAACCAAGTCGCAGCGATCGTCGCCACCGCCATTCCCATGCGCGAATTGCTCGGTCGATGCATGGCGTGCTGGATCATGGATTGCACAGAACGGCGAGTTGCCGTGTTGTTCGTCCCTTGGCGCAGGAAGGAGCGCCGACGAAAACCACGATGTCGGAGCCGTGCGCGCGTGCCCTCCTTGCGTCGCGACCGTCATCGACTCCCATGAGTTCCGCTCCCATGTTCACCGAGTGCGCGTGCCAGGTAGCCCAGACACTGCGCCCACCCGTGCTCGAACAACTCGCTCATCTCGGGCAGGAGTTCTTCGTAGACCAGCACCAGCTCCGTCCCCGCGCCGGTGTCCGTCAAGTCGATGATCACCAGGCTGTCGTGATCGACCGTGTGCGACCAAGTGAAGCTCAAGCGCGACGGCGGGCGAATCTCGATCCAACGACCGGTGTGCACGCTCGAATCTTCGCCCGGGCTGGACATGATCAGGCGATACCGCCCGCATCCACTTCGCCCTCCTGCGGCCCGCTCGCTCCCAACTCACCGACCGCGCCCAGCAACTCCGCCCGCTCCCACTCCCACCGCTCGACCTGGGCGGAGCTCCTGCGCCGCGTCTTCGCCCTCGATGTCCTCACCTGCCCTTTGACGAGAGCGGTCCACGCCGCCTCATCGCACAGCTCACCGACCCCATCGTCGTGCGCAAGATCCTCGGGCACCTCGGCCACCCGACCGAGCCTCCACGCCCCGCACCCGCCCGCTCGCCCGAGCTGCTCGGGCCTCGCCTGAGCCGGCGCCCTTCACCACATCCAGCCCGCTCCTCGCCCGCAACCCGCGCCGGCCGGCAGGCCCGGTCGTATCCACAGCGCCCGCACCACCGCCCCAGCGGGCCCCGAACGCCTCGCCAGCCCGCCACCAAGGCCCGATCTGGGCTCTGGTGGACCACTTGACGGATCGCCCAGCCGCGGCGAACCTCCCTATCGCGGTCGACGCCGACCGTCTCCGGCGGAAGTCATCCGCTTGAAATTCCTATCCCCCGAGCGCCATGAAGCACCATCGCCAATTCCTGCGTCACAACTTCCTCCCGCTGCTGGTCACGTTCTTCTGCGGCGGCTGCCAACCCCTCAGTTGCATCGGTTCGACGAGCGGTAGGCCGCAGGCGCCGCCGCCGGTGCTGAGCTATCCGACGTCCCAGATGCGGCTGTGGGCCACGGTTGCGGCGCAGCCCAACATCCCGGTCGCTTCGCACTTCTATCCGGAGTGGTTCTCCATCGACCCAGCGCTGCCCGCCGGAATGACGTTCGACACGCGGACGGGCACGATCGCCGGCACGCCGTCGACGCCGCAGCCGCAGGTCAGCTACCACGTGCGCGCGCTCACCAGCCTGACGGCCGGCGCGAGCGCGGAGGTCCCGATCGAAGTGCTCGACGCGATCGCGCCGAGTGCGCTGAGCTACACACCCGACACGGCGACCGTGCAGATCGGCGACGCGCTCACGCCGCTCGTGGCCACGGTGAACGGCGTTGTCGAGCAGTACTCGATCGATCCAGTGCTCGCGCTCGGATTGGTCCTCGACCCGAGCACTGGACGCATCAGCGGCGTGGCCAGCGGCGGCGTCGGGACGTTTCAGTACACCGTCACGGCCACCAACCCGCTCGGCAGCACTCAGGCCTCGGTCGCGATCGAAGTGGTCCCCGGTTTCGCCGTGCGGGGGTACCTCGTTCCGAGCGCGTCCGATGCGACCGTGGATGTGTTCGACGAGCGCGGGACGACGATCGCGCCCATCGACTCGCTGCCCACGCTGGTCCCACCGCGCGCAGTGGCGGCTTCGAGCGACGGGCGTTGGGTGTACATCGCGGGCGACGATCAGCGCCTGTACCGCAGCGATCGCGATCCGCTCAGCGGTCGACTCGAGACTCGCGTCGACCTGGGCTACGTCGGCGCCGTTCGGCGACTGCGCGTCAGCTCGGACCGTCGCTATCTCGTCGCGGCAGGCAACAACTTCGTGCGGCGCTGGGATCTCGAACCCGACGGCGACATCTGCTGCGCGGTCGAAGTTCCCGGCCCCTTCGAACCTTCGGTGCTCGAGTTCGCGGACGGCTCGCTCGTCCTCGTCGGTTCCGCCATGCCGGGCGAACTGCGCGCGTACGACATTGCGCCGAACCTCGCGCTGCGCGGCGCGCCACTCAGCCTGGGCGCCACCACAGTCGTCGCGGCGCTCGACAACTTCGAACCCGGTGTGAGCTTCTTCGCCGCGACGAGCGGGTACAACGAGTCCTCGAGATCGTTCAGCGGGTCGCTTCGCAGGCTGACCATCTCGACACCCGCGCAGGTCGCTGGCGGCGCCGCGGCCTTGGTGCAAACGCAAGCCTTCACCGTCGGACAGCAACTGACCGACGTGCGTTATCGCGCCCCCGACGAGCTGCTCGTCGTCGATCGCAGCGCGGCTCGACTGCAGCATTGGCGACTCAACGCGCAAGGCGCGATCGTCGCCGGGAGTTCGAGCACCTTCCCGGTTGGTCAGGGACCGACGCAAGTCCAGCTCGGCCTGAGTTCCGATGACGTTTGGGTGCTCGACGAGGACCGCGCCGAGTTGATCCAGGTCGGAGTCAGCGTCGGTCAGCCTCCGGTGATGACCGTCCGCGCCCGCGTGCGAACGCGCGCGCAGCCGCTCTCGATCGTGCCCGTGCGCGGAGTTGACGGCGTCGTCTCGACGCAACAGGTGTTCGTCACGAGCGCTGGAGACTCGACGCTTCGCGCGCTGCGAGTCGGCGCGACTTCCATCGCCTCGCTCGAGCCTGCCGCGCAGGGTCCCGTCGCAACCGGCGCGAATCCGCGCGATGTCGTTGCGCACCCGCGCCTGCCCGTGGTGTACACGGCGAACAGAGGCGCCGCGACGATCGGCGTGTACAGCCTGCAGGAGAGCGACATGTCCTTGAGCCTGCTCGAGGACCAGGCGCTCTCTCCGGGAGCGCAGCCCTCGGCGCTCGCGATCACTCCGGGTGGCCGCCACATGTATGCAGTCGATCAGACCGGTCGAGTGGCGGCCTTCACGGTCTCCGACAGCGACGGTTCGCTCGAGCTGAGCGCGGGGCAGAACTTCGTGACTTCGCTGGTCGACGCGCGGCTGCGAGCGGATCGGCTCGGACGCTTCGTGTTCCTCGTGCAGCCCGACGCGGGACTCGTGACCACGCTCACGATCAACCTTCCGACCGGCTTTCCGCTCACCAGCTCCATCGAGACTTCGCTGCCGCGACCGGTTGACCTTTGGACCAGCCCAGACGGCCGCTTCGCGTACGTGCTCGACGGCCAGCTCGCGCGCGTCGTGGTGTTCTCGATCGACGTGGTGTCAGGCGCGCTCGTCTCGACGGGATCGGCGCGGAACTTCGGCGGAAGTCCGACGCAACTGCTGGCGCGCAGCCCGGCCGAGTTGGCTGACAGCCTCGGGCTCACCGATCTGTTCGTGCACCAACCGCTCGGCGGACAGAGCTCGGCCGTTCGGCGCAACGCACTCACCGGAGCGCTCGCGACCGTCGGACCTGATGTATTCGAAGCTCCCCTGGGCAGCGCGAGCGTCGCTCGCCTCGGCCGCGGGTCCGCTGACCACAGCCTCCACATCGTCGAGAGCGGCCCGAACGCGCAACTCGTGAGCGGCGTGAACACCGGCGCGTTTCCCGCGCCCTGGTCGACGGTGGCCAGCGTGCCGCTCGGCGCCGGGCCGCGCGCGCTCGCCACGCGCACCGTTCGCGAGTGAAGAGCGACGGCGTCGTGAACCTGCGCCAGCTGAGCATCAACAGCTCGCGCAACGCCGTCGACTTCACGTTGCTTCGGTTCAGATGAGCGGAGTACGCGACCTCGGTTAGCGTGAACGCCATGACGAGTTCCGCGCCGCGACCTGGCAATCCGTTCGAGAAACTGCGGCAGGCGCTCGGTCCGCTGCCTCCTGGGCCCGCGTCACCGCCGCCGGAGGCGCCCTCCGGCCCGCCGCACGCGAAGGAGCGCGTCACCGTGCGTCTCGAGCGCTCGGGTCACGGCGGGAAGAGCGTGACCCGCGTCGAGGGCCCCGGCCTCGTCGGCGTGGAGCTGAGCGGCCTCGCACGCGAGCTTGCGAAGTCGCTTGGCGTCGGTGTGCGCGTCGACGGCGACGAATTGCTCGTCCAGGGCGATCAGCGTGAGCGACTCGATGAGGCGCTTCGACGCCGCGGGCTGTCCAACGTGCGCCGCGGGAACTAGACGCGCACGCCCTGAAGGACGTCGGCGCGTGCGGCGCTATCCCAACTCGCACGTGCACGTTAGATTTCGGACTGCCGCGGCCTATACGTCCCGCGCTCATCCCCAGCCCCAACCGACCCTACGCCGTGACCACGCAGACCCTGTCGATCCGTCCCGAAATGACCATGGAGCAGATCATGTCGCTGGCCCCCTCGGCCCAGCGCGCCCTGTTCCAGCGCTACCACATCGGCGGGTGCTCGTCGTGCGGCTTCCAGCCCACCGACACGCTCGCGCAGGTCTGCAAGGACCACAACATCCTCGATGTGAACGAGGTGGTCCGCACGATCCAGAACGCCGAGGACGCCGACCGCAACGTGCAGATCGGGGTCGAGCAGGTGAAGCGCTGGCTCGACGCCGGCGAGGACTTCTCGCTCATCGACGTCCGCACGCCCGAGGAACTCGCTATCGCCCAGCCCGCCACCAAGGCCCGATCTGGGCTCTGGTGGACCACTTGACGGATCGCCCAGCCGCGGCGAACCTCCCTATCGCGGTCGACGCCGACCGTCTCCGGCGGAAGTCATCCGCTTGAAATTCCTATCCCCCGTGATGGAGTGGCACGAAGGGAACCTGACTGGCGCACTCCCGTACTCGCGCATGACCGTGCCGCCCGGCAATTCGATCGTTCACGAAGATGCCGAGCTCTTCACGGTCGACCGGGAGCACTTCCGTGAGTTCACGATCATGTGCCCGGAGTTCACGGCGGTGTGCGTGCACAGCATGCTCGACCGGGCCCGCCTCTTCACCAGCACCTCGTCCCAGGACGAGAAGATGGCGTCGCTGGGCAAGTTCTCCGCCGGCCTCGCCCACGAGCTGAACAACCCGGCGTCTGCCGCGGCGCGGAGCGCCGCCCGGCTGGCCGAGCAGATGACTGAGGCCGAGGATGCAGCGCGGACGCTGGCCGGCATCACGATGAATGCGGGGCAGCTCGCGGTGCTGGACGAGGTGCGCGCGATGTGCCACCTGGTTCCACCATCCTTCCTGGATTCCCCGCTCGACCGCGCCGATCGCGTTGATGCCCTGGCCGAGTGGCTCGACGACCATGGCGGGGACATCGACCAGGCAACGCCCCTGGCGGAGACCGCGGTCACGGTGGAGGCGCTCGAAAGAATGGCGGGCGTGATGTCCGGGGAGTGCCTGGAGGACGCCCTGCGATGGCTCTCGTCCTGTTGCGCCGTACGCCAGGCGTCGACCGAGTTCGTGGAATCCACGCGCAGGATCTCGGAACTCGTGGCGTCGGTGAAGGGCTTCACCTACATGGGGCGCGCGTCGGTCCCCGAGCCCGTGAATGTCGCCCGCGGCCTCAGCGACACGGCGCGGATCGTTGGCAGCAAGGCCCGGGACAAGAGCGTGACGCTCAAGCTGGACCTGGAACCGGACATGCCGCCGGCCCGGGCCTTTGGCAGCGAGTTGAACCAGATCTGGATCAACCTCATCGAGAACGCGCTCGACGCCGTTCCGTATGGCGGGGAGATCACGGTCCAGGCGCGGCGCGAGTTCGACTCGATCGTGGTGCGGGTGATCGACAACGGTCACGGGATCCCGTCCGATATCAAGGACCGCATCTTCGACCCGTTCTTCACCACGAAGCCGGTGGGCGAAGGGACGGGCATGGGCCTGGATATCGTGCGTCGGCTCGTCTTCCAGCAGCGAGGCGAGATCGACGTGGCCTCGGAGCCAGGGAGGACTGAATTCAGGGTTGCCTTGCCGGTGGCCGGGCCGACGACCGGGCAGTACCAGATCCCGCCAGCGCCTTCCACATGACCGTCCACGATGATCCCCAGCCGCCGTGGGTCGGCAGGCTCTCGGCGGTACGCTGGTGGCTCCTGCTTGGATTCATCGCACTGGCAGTCCGCCTGCTGTGGGTCGTGGCGATGCGGGACCGACTCCCACGGTTCGACGAGGTGTTCTACCTGGGGCATGCCGAGGCACTCGCGGATGGGCGCGGGTACGTTGACCCTCAGGGGCGCGAGGCCGCCTACTGGCCACCCGGATTCCCGGCGCTGCTTGCGGTGGCGTACCGGGTGTTCGGCCACGCGGAAGTCGTCGGCGTCTTCGTGCAGGGCGCACTCGGGATCGCGTCCTGTTTCCTGATATCCTTCATAGGAACCCGGATGTACGGAGCGGGAGTGGGAAGGTTGGCGGCGGTGGGGCTGGCGCTCTACCCCACGCATGTCTTCTACACGACGCTCCAGCTGACGGAACCACTCTTTGCCTTCCTGCTGCTCGTTGCCACGGCCCTCGTGGCGAAGCCGTCCCGTGCGGTTGGCGCTGCGTTCGGCGGTGCCGTCCTCGGGCTTGCGACGCTCGTTCGCCCCTCCGGTGTGCTGTTCCCGTTCAGTCTCCTGGTGGCACGGCCGAGAACGCTGTGGGGAAGTCGCGCAGGGCGCGCGTGTGCCGTCGTGGTCGTGGCGGCCTCCCTCGTCGTTATTACTCCCTGGGTGCTACGAACGCACCGCGAGACGGGCAACTGGACGGTCTCAACAACCGGCGGGCACAACTTCTGGATGGGAAATCACCCGGGTGCGTTCGGTGGCTACCGATATCCCCCCGCGATAAACAGCGAACTGCTCGTGAATGGCGAGATGGACTACGGGCGGGGCTTCGGGCTGGGGGTGGCGGCAATCGCCGAAGCACCTCTCTAGGCTGCGGTACGGACCGTCCAGAAGGTCAGCTACCTGGTGGCCCTCGAAACGGACGGGGTCCTGTGGAACATCAAGGGACTCGACCGCCAACCGGCGACCGCCGTCCAACTAGGGCTCCTCGGTCTCGCGAACCTCGCGTACCTCTTGACGATTGCGCTCGCCGCGCTCGGCCTGCTGCGGCTCCCGGGCGGGGATCCGCTGCGCGACTGGTTCCTTCGCGCCGGCGCCTACCAGGTCGCCATGTCGGTCGTCTTCGTTGGTGACCCGAGGTACCACTTCGGCCTGATTCCCCTCGCGATCATCTTTGCCGCGAAAGGAGCCCGGGACGTGCAGGACCGATTGGCGGAGGGCAAGCTCTCGTCGGCACTGGCTGGGGTGTCCGGCAGGTGGGTGGCCATCATGGTGGTCTTCGCGACCCTGATTGCAATGAACCTCTGGCTGAAGCTGGCCGAGGGCGCGGCAATGGGACCTCCGGCGTAGCCCGGCCCGACTGGCCCCAGTCGCGCCCGAAGAAACCCCCGCTCGCTCCCGGCTCGCCGGCCGCTCCCAGCACCTCCGCCCGCTCCCATTCCCGCCGCTCGACCTGGGCCGAGCTCTTACGGCGCGTCTTCGCCCTCGATGTCCTCACCTGCTCTTGACGAGAGCGGCCCCCGCCACCTCATCGCGCAACTCACCGACCCCCTCGTCGTGCGCAAGATCCTCGGGCACCTCGGCCACCCGACCGAGCCTCCACTCCCCGCACCCG